>NZ_NXGA01000001.1:0-197588 GCF_002802965.1 Sporolactobacillus pectinivorans
AGCAAAAATTTTGAATTGACTTAAGGGTTTCACCCTTTAAATCACGCTTGGCTTTTGTTCAGTTTTCAAGGAACATTTCTTTTAGATAAATGGTGGGCCTGAGTGGACTTGAACCACCGACCTCACGCTTATCAGGCGTGCGCTCTAACCAGCTGAGCTACAGGCCCATTTATAAATAAAATGGAGCGGGTGATGGGAATCGGACCCACGACCAGAGCTTGGAAGGCTCTTGTTTTACCACTAAACTACACCCGCATCGTGAAAATGGTCGGGAAGACAGGATTTGAACCTGCGACCCTCTGGTCCCAAACCAGATGCTCTACCAAGCTGAGCCACTTCCCGATAAATCATGCGCCATGAGGAAGTCGAATCCCCAACCTTCTGATCCGTAGTCAGACGCTCTATCCAATTGAGCTAATGGCGCATAATAAAATGGTGCGGTCGAGAGGACTCGAACCTCCACGAAGTTGCCTCCACTAGCCCCTCAAGCTAGCGCGTCTGCCATTCCGCCACGACCGCATAATATTAAAATGAAGATGGTGCGGGTGAAGGGACTCGAACCCCCACGTCGCAAAACACTAGATCCTAAATCTAGCGCGTCTGCCAATTCCGCCACACCCGCTTAAAATGAGCCGCGAGGGATTTGAACCCTCGACCCTCTGATTAAAAGTCAGATGCTCTACCCCTGAGCTAGCGGCTCACATGAATAACCCAGCCAAATCCGAACTAACAATTCCTTATAAAAATCATTATTTTCCGAATAGCTGACATTGAAAAGAGCTATGTAAATGCATTGCTCATTTTCCGCCAAAGCTCGCATACCTGCGATAAATTGGAAATGCCATGGGCGGCATCATCCTCTTGAACCAACGCATTGGTTCTGAAACCATTCCGCCCCGGCTGCATAATTAAGGTGACCTGTGCGGGATTCGAACCCGCGGGCTGCCATATACGGCAGTGTCTTAACCGATTGACGAACGGGCCATAAAAAATAAATGGCGGAGAAGGAGGGATTCGAACCCTCGCACGATTTACACCGTCTACTCCCTTAGCAGGGGAGCCCCTTCAGCCAGCTTGGGTACTTCTCCATGGCTCCACAGGTAGGGTTCGAACCTACGACCGATCGGTTAACAGCCGATTGCTCTGCCGCTGAGCTACTGTGGAATAAGTGACCTTCCCACAACAAAGTCAAGGGATATTCTACTCTTTCAAAATCCACTTGTCAACACGGCATGAGAGACATCAACTATCTCTTGTCCTTTTGACGACCTTAATAATTTAACATAAAAGCAAAGACTGCGTCAACCCTTTTTTTCCTTTTCGTTTTCTTTATTTTGATTGACTCGCTCTTTTTGTATAAAAAGGATCTTGCCACCACATTTAGCGCAGACATATCTTCTGGTATCAAGGCGCCGCTTTCTAATGATGGGCAGGCCGCACTTTTTGCATTGATACATATAGCGGAGACCAGACAGATTCACAGCGCCCGGAATAGTGCCACAAAATCTGGAACCTCCAACCATTTGGAGCAGTTTTCGAAAATCAGAATCCCGGTGACGATATCCGGATCCGGTGAGATGAAGATGGTAATGGCAAAGTTCATGCTTTACGATTCCCACAAATGCGTCCAGTCCAAAATGAACCAGTTGGCGTTCATTGAATTCAAGGTTATGACTCTGAAGCAGATAGCGGCCGCCCGTGGTCCTCAGGCGTGCGTTGAACTTAGCCCGATGGCGGAATGGGCGATGAAAATAGGTGAGCGAAATTTCCTGAACCAGGCTCTGAAGTTCTTCATCTGTCATTTTATTCTCCTCCGCTGCCAAAATCTCTTTTAAATTGTTTGCAAATCCTCTTATATATCCGCTTTTCCCCTTGGAGCGACCATCGTCAGAGAAACACGCCCCTTGTCGAAATCCACCCCATCCACCCATACCGTGACAATCTGCCCGACATGAACAATATCCAGCGGATGCCGGACAAAATGGCCGGACAATTTGGAAATATGAACCAATCCGTCCTGCTTAACACCAATATCAACGAAAGCGCCAAAATCAACGACATTCCGTACTGTTCCTTCCAGCTTCATCCCTTCATTCAAGTCCTCAAGTTTCAGTACATCCGTTTTCAGCAGCGGTTTCTTGATATCGTCACGCGGATCGCGTCCTGGTCGGTCAAGTGCTTCAACGATATCCCGCAGCGTCGGCTCACCGATCGATAGTTCTGCGGCGGTGCGGCTAATATTCAGCTGCCCGAGAGCTTTTTTCAGCGCCTCCGTACCGAGATCGCCGATCCGGCAACCCGCTTTCGTCAAAAGTGTCTGCGTCTCAGAATAGCTTTCCGGGTGGATCGGCGTATTGTCGAGAGGCTCGCTTCCCCCTTCAATTCTCAAAAAGCCCGCACACTGTTCAAAAGCGCGCGGTCCAAGCCGTGGCACGTCTTTCAGTTGTTGCCTGTTTTCAAATCTGCCCCTTCTGTTGCGTTCAGCGACCAGATTGCCTGCAGCTGTTTTGGACAGCCCGGCTACATATTGAAGTAGTTCTGGAGATGCCGTATTGACATTCACGCCAACCCTGTTTACGACTGTTTCCACGACAAATTTAAGCGACGATTCAAGTTCACCCTGAGATACATCATGCTGATACTCCCCCACGCCTACTGATTTTGGATCAATCTTAACCAGTTCGGCAAGCGGATCCTGGAGCCTTCTTGCAATCGAAACGGCGCTGCGCTCTTCAACGTGGAGCTCTGGAAATTCTGATCTGGCAACTGCCGATGCTGAATAAACACTGGCCCCCGCTTCGTTCACGATCGTATAAAAAACCGCCTTGCCCTTAATATTTTTTATGGTATCCGCGATAAAGGCTTCCGTTTCACGCGACGCAGTGCCGTTGCCAATTGCAATGAGCTCAATGGGATACTTGTCAATCAGTGACAGTACTGTTTTTCGCGCCCCGAGAATATCAGATTTAGGGGGTGTCGGAAAAATCAGAGAGATGTCCATCACCCTCCCGGTCGGATCAACGACAGCAAGCTTGCAGCCAGTCCGGTATGCCGGATCAACGCCAAGCACTGTTTTGGCCTTCATCGGAGGCTGAAGGAGCAGTCCGCGCAGATTTTCAGAAAAAATATGAATCGCCTGTTTTTCAGCTTTTTCGGTCAGTGCCTGGCGCAGTTCACGCTCTACGGCAGGAGCAATCAGCCGCTTATAGGCATCTTCTGCACTGGCATCCAGAACTTCCTGTGCAGAAGTATCTCTCCCTTTAACAAGAAAGCGTTTAGCAGCAGGTAAAATGCTCTCCTCAGGAGCAATGACGGCAATCTTCAGAATGCCTTCCTTTTCACCGCGGTTTATAGCAAGAATACGATGGGGCGCAATCTTTTTTGCCATTTCCTGATAATCATAGTACATTTCATAGACCCTTTTCTCATCAAGGCTTCGGTTTTTCCCGGATTTGACTTGTATCATACCTCCGCCAAATGTCTCGCGCCGCGCCAGAGCTCTCAGTTCCGCGTGTTCGGCAACTCTTTCCGCAATAATATCCTCTGCCCCGCGGACCGCATCTTCTACTCTTTTCACCTCTTTCTCAGCAGAAACAAACTTGATTGCCTCTTTGGAAACCGGTGTCACGGGCAGATCCATCAACCAGTCAGCAAGCGGTTCCAAACCTTTTTCCCTTGCGGCCGTCGCGCGTGTCCGCCTCTTTTGTCTGTAGGGAAGATAAAGGTCTTCAACATCCTGAAGTTTTTCCGCCTGCTGTATCTTTTTTCTCAGTGATTCATCAAGTTTACCCAGCTCGTCTATTCTTGCCAGCACTTCATCCTTGCGCTTTTCGAGCTGGCAGCTGTATGCGTAGGCATCGTGAATGGTCCCGATCTGCACTTCATCAAGCCCGCCGGTCATTTCTTTACGGTAACGGGCAATAAATGGAATCGTATTGTCCTTTTCAAGCAACCGGATAACTTGATCCACCTGACCGGCGCCGATCCCCATCTCTTTTGCAATATGTATAAAAACAGTATTCATAGCGTCTCCCCCTGCCTCTTATCATACCAGAACCGCCATTCACAGTCTCCGTCATTGCAAATACTTTTTCCAGTGCTAAAAAAGCAGCCCAAAGATCGGGCTGCTAAAAAATATGTTGTGGAAAGTCAGAAAGTCAGATTCCGGAGCTTGACCATCCGTCATCAGCCGGCAGAACATCGCGAAGTTTCTGCAGCGCCCTTCTCTGAATCCGCGATGCATGCATCTGAGATATGCCAAGGCGATCACCCGCTTCTTTCTGGCTGAGATTTTCAAAATAAGTAAAAAGAAGAATTTCTTTCTCACGTTTGGAAAGCAGCTTAAATGCAGTCTCAAGGATCATTTTTTTGTGCACTTTTTCATAACCCTGGTCGCGGGTACCAAAAGTGTCCAGCAGCGTTAATGATCCGCACCCGGAATCTTCGTTGATCTGTGAGTCAACGGAAAGAGCATTGTAACTGCGTACCATTTCCATAGTCTCCAGAACCTTTTCCGTGCTTTCGCCAATGGCTTGGGCGATTTCATTGATATTAGGAGAACGCTGGAGGCTTCCCGTCAATTCCTCTGACGCCCGCCTGATTTTCGGGCTGAGCTCTTTAATACACCGCGGGACATGAACGCTCCATGTCTTGTCGCGGATGTAGCGTTTGACTTCGCCGATAATCGTGGGCACAGCATATGATTCGAAGCTTCGCCCATAAGAAGGATCATACTTTTTCATAGCAGAGAACAGACCAATCATCCCTACCTGAAAAAGGTCCTCACGCACTTCGCGGTTGCCGGCGAATTTTCTGGACAGCGCTCCGACCAGATTTTCATAATGACCAATGAGCTTGTTCTGCAGCGTTTCGTCATCAGGACTCTTCTGATAGGCAGCTATCAATTGACGAATTTCATTTTGTTGCAGTCGGGACTTTGTTGGCACAACGCTCCACCCCGTCTCATAGTAAAAATTGATCACGTTGCAATTGCCGCGTATTCAGGCCTTCGAACACCCATCTCATTATTTCTACAATATTCTGCAAATTAATATCTCAATCTATTATTTCATGAGAACGCTCTTATGGCAAACATAAAGGCTGGAAATGGGAAAAAAATAAAAGACATCAATCCGCAAACGGATCGACATCCTGATCGTTCTTATTCATTCTGCAATTGTCCGTTCACTTAACGTCTGATGACCGGCCACCACGTTTCCACTTGAATGTTTAAAAATCGACAAGGCTGAGACTAATTTGTATTGCCTTATTGACCCTGTTCATCATTTCTTCATCCAAATGAGTGATTTTATCTGTCAGCCGCTGCTTGTCAATAGTTCTTATTTGTTCAAGCAGGATGACCGAGTCCCGGTCGAAGCCATAACGTTTTGCATCAATCTCTACATGAGTTGGAAGTTTTGCCTTCTGAATTTGTGCGGTAATGGCTGCGACAACAACAGTCGGGCTGAACCGGTTGCCAATGTCATTCTGAATAATAAGAACCGGACGTACGCCGCCCTGTTCCGATCCCACTACCGGAGAGAGATCTGCAAAGTAAACATCGCCGCGCTTAACAATCACACCGTCACACCCCGCTAACGGAGCGTTCCAGAGTGACCTCTGCCTCCTCTTCAGCAAGGAATGCCTCAGAAGCAATGTTAAGATTTATTTTAGCCATTTCCATGTAGCCCTGACGCATGATCTCACGGACATAGCCCTTATTTCGCTCATGCAAATACATTCTAATTGCGCGATGGAGAAATTCACTGCGGTTCATCTTGTCACGACTGGCAATCCCATCAATTTCATTCAGTAAATATTGCGGTAAACTCAGCATGATTTCTTTCAAATTTGATTCCGGCATGCCTGCACCCCCACCACTTTAGTCAGAATAATTCTTTTTTATCTAAGAAACATCGTATCATTTTCAAAATAGTTTTTCAAAGCTATTTTCGGCAAAAAGTGAGGATTTTTATCCCTCTGGATAAAAAAAGTATTTTTTTGTTGAATAATGGAGGTCTTTACTGCTGCATATTACTGATCAGGACAGGATTGACTGTCCCCGTTTTTTTCCCGTCTTTCCAGAAAACTCTCGGCACACGCGGATGAATCATACAGGTTATTTCATAGTTAATGGTCTGCAGTTTCTGAGCCAGACCATCTGCTGTAATTTCTTCACCGCCGTTTTTACCGATCAGAGTTACTTCGGTTCCCAGCGGAAATTCATGCGGCAGCCGGCACATAAACTGATCCATACAAATCCGGCCAACGATCCGGCATCTTTCTCCTCCGATGAGCACATCCGAACCAGACAGGGCGCGCAGCCAGCCGTCTGCATAGCCGATCGGTACAGTGCCGATCCATTCCTCTGATTCCGCCCGATAAGTCGCCCCGTAGCCAATAGCCGATCCCGCCTCAACCTTTTTTACATTTACGAGCCTGCTGTGCAACGACAACGCTCTCTTCAGTGGAAAGGGCAGCTTATTGGCCATCTCTGTAGACGGTGACAAGCCATACATTGCGATGCCGTAGCGCACCATATTGAAAAGATGCCGGCCCTCTGCAGGATACTTCAGTGTTGCTGCGCTGTTTCCACAGTGAATCACCGGCGGGTGGATTCCCAGATCATGGATCCAGTCAATCATGGTTTCAAACCGGTTATATTGTTCATTAAAATAAGCTTCATCATCCTGGTCTGCCGTCGCAAAATGAGTAAACAGCCCTTCAACGACGAATCGTCGGTCTTTGCCAATCTCTTCAACCAGTGCTTCAGCCTCTTTGTCATTACGGATGCCAATTCGACCCATTCCTGTATCACAGGCAATGTGGAGGAAAACCGGTTCCTCATTCCGGTCAGCCTTTCGGGCCATACTGATCCATTCTTTCTGGAAAACAGTCAAAGAAATATGATATTTCGCTGCAAGCCCCGCATCTTCCGGTCGGATTGGTGACAAAACGAGGATGGGTGCCTCAATTCCATTCTTCCGAAGTGCAAGTGCTTCGTCGAAGATCGCTACCGCCAGCCATTCAGCACCGTTCGCCAGCGCGGTCCTGGCTACCTGCAAAGCTCCATGCCCATACCCATTTGCCTTGACGACAGCCATCAGCGCCGTCTCTTCCGGAATTCTTTTTTTCATATCCGCCACGTTATCGGCGACTGCATCCAGATTGATATCCGCCCATGTTTCTCTATAGAAAGACGTTTCCATTGTCATGTCCCAGCCTTTAATTAATAGTATGGATTTGACAGACAGCCAAAAACGCAACCCGTCCATCTAAATTCGACAAAGATTTCTTTTCTATTTAAGCACGAATCACGAAAAAACGAAAGATGCGGACCAGAAGACGTTAACAAAGAAACCTGAAAAAAAGCGGGTTTTTCCCTACACAGCCTTTTCGATAAATATGCATATGCAAAAAGCCCCCGGCCCGTTTCAGCCGGGGGGATTAATGACTGATTTACTTGATTACCGTTCCGTTCATCGATTGGGCGACTGAAATCAGTTCATCCTGCGTCAGTTTGTCTGAAGCCAAATAATAATCCGTTCCTCCGCTAGACCATGACAGCGTATTGTCGCTCACTGATCCGATTGCAAATCCCAAGTTGGCGGGATCACCTGTCGCCAAGGCCGGTATAATGGATAGAGACGCCACGCTTTTTGATTCAATCAGAGTGAACGGTTTCTTGCCGCTGTACTTAAGCACGTATTTTTCACCTGCCTGCGTGACTTCCGGCTTCATCATAGAAAGTTTTGTCCCCGAAATATCAGCCGTCGGATACTGCAGTCTAAATGTCGCATTGTCCGCAGAGACAGTCTGAGTATTTTTAATCCTGGCAGCAGTCATATTCTGTTTCACATCAAATGTTTTCTGATCAATCGGTGGATTGACTTTAAAATGGCTGAAGTTCACCGTTACAATAATATTCTGGTCCTTGTCCTTGACCTGGACCATTTCGGGTGTCAGGTTTTTGTTCAAAGTGATGCTCTGGTTGGCAAGCTGCGTGGTATTGTAATTTGTCTTTGTGTCAAAGATATATTGATTATCTTTGATCTTAAATCCGGGATTGGGGTCATTTTGTATATCCTGATTCAATGAATGATAAAGATAGGCCTGGCTTCTGTTGTTCGGCCAGGTACTCTCGAACTGATAGCTCTTGTTCAGCTCGGGCGTCAGCACAAAAACACCGTCAGCATTGCGAAGAATCATCTGTTTATTTTCATTCTTGCTGTCAGTCAGAGCCACTCTGTAGTAATATGGCTTTTTAAAAGTAATATTTGCCTGGTATATCTGTTTCTTGCCGTTATGCTGAAAAGTCATTGTCGCGTCAGTCTGATAACTGTTCATTTGCTCAATTTTATTGCCGAGATCCTTAATAACATCTTTTTCAGACTTTGCGCCGCATCCCGATAACAGAACAGCCATCAGAATCGCCGCCAGCCCTACAACCGACCATTTTTTCATTTATAATCCAACCCCTTTGCCTCTATTCGGTGACAAAGGAGGGCCTCTATACTAGCGCGTCGCATTTTGATAAAGATGATGCAAGACGGGAGGAATATGTTCAATCAGATCCGATGCCAGCACATCCAATTCCGAGTGGTTGGCACGCACCAGATCATCAGCCAGAGCGCCATGCAGGTAAACCGCATTGCATACAGCATCCATCGTCTTCTTGTGCTGCAGGAGAAAAGCGAACAGGATACCTGTCAGAACGTCTCCGGAACCGCCCTTCGCAAGAGCCGCGTTTCCTGTAGTGTTTACGACCTGACTGCCATCAGGTGCTGTAATAATCGTGTTTTTACCTTTCAGCACAAGATAAACACCAAATTTTGCCGCAAACATCTTAGAAACATCGAAACGGCTGCTTTCTACATCGCCGATAGTCATTCCCAGAAGATATGCCATTTCCCCCGGATGTGGTGTGAGAACAACGGGACTCTTTCTTTTTTTCAGCAATTCGGTCATGCTGCTCAGATGATAGATTCCGTCCGCATCAATCACACAGGGAATGCCCTCACATGCCACTACTTTCCTGACAAGATCGGCCTGTTCCGGTTTGCGACCGAGTCCCGGGCCGATGGCAATGCCTGAAAGCCCCTTGAAATCCAGGACCGAACGCTGCATAAACATCGTTTCCGGAAGATGGGACGCGACAATCGGTTGTATCTGATCGGGAACGCTCAGCCTGAGAAGACCGATACCTGAACGAAGCGCTGCTTTAGCTGAAAAAAAAGCGGCTCCGGGCATCTGTTCCGCCCCGGCAATCAGGAGTCCCTTCCCATGGGATCCCTTGTGTGAAAAAGGATCCCTCCGCGGCAGCGTGCGCAGGACATCTTCCTTCTGCCATATTTTTCTCCTGACACCTGCCTGGTACACTGCTGACTCCGGTATTCCAATGGACAGTGTCCGGACAGTCCCGAAATAGCGGGCGGCCGGCTGGACGAACTGTGCCAGCTTCGGGCACTCAAGTGTCAGCGTCAGGTCAGCGGATACAGCCGGGTGAGAAAAAGGCTGTCCGTCTGCCGGAACGCCACTCGGCAAATCTACTGAAACAACTTTTGCTTTGGACTGATTGATCCTATTGATGGTACTTAGATACTCCGCATAAGGCGTCCCATGGAAACCTGTGCCAAGCAATGCGTCAATGATCAAGTCAGCCTCGCTGATGTTCAGATTGAAAACTTCCGGTTCTTCCCGAATGTTCCTGATCTTTCCTCCGGAAGCCAGAAAAGCTTTCATGTGGTAGGCGGCATCGCCTTTAATTTTAAGCGGGTCCGGCAGAAGCCATACCTCCCCGTCCGCCGCGCTGTCCAGAAACATTCGCGCAATAACGAATCCGTCTCCCCCATTGTTCCCCTTGCCAATGACAATAATCACTTTTTCATCTTTTCTCAATGCAGGAGCAAGAGCGGCATAGACTGCCCGTCCCGCATTTTCCATCAGCAGCGGCCCTCCCAGTCCTATCTGCTGAATGGTGTAACGATCAATCGCCTGCATCTCTTCCCGCGATACGACGTGCACAATAGCCCCTCCCAGCGTAATAAACTATATGAGACAAAGTATATGAATATGCAGACTAGCATGACAGGCTTTCAATCACGCAAAACGCGGCAGCTGTCTGGTCCGTATGTGTGATTGAAAGGTGAACTCTTTCTTCCCCGGCACTCGAATTTCTGAGATACGGTTTGCCGGACGGATCATTGAGAATGGTCAGATCCTGAAATGAAACATCCCCGCCAATGCCCGTGCCCCTTGCTTTGGCATAGGCTTCTTTGGCTGAGAAGCGGCCGGCGAGAAACTCTGTTTTTCTCTTCTCTCCCAGTGTGCCGAAGCATTCGCGCTCCTCCGGCGTCAGAACACGGCGGATAAACGTGTCGTCGTTAATGTGCTTCCGAATCCGGTCCAGTTCTGTGATATCCAATCCGATGCCAGAGATCATCCGGCTCCCTCCAGTAATTATAAAAAGTTTGTGCTGTGTCAAGTATGTAAAAAGTATATCCCAGTGAGTTTCTGAGTTAATCTGCTTTAACTATCATTACCGTCTATTTTACCCTATACTTAAATGAAGATCATGCTTTGAGGAGGACAAGTTTTGTTTATCCGTACCGAATCTTTTAAACAGTTTTTAAAGCATTATCCTGTCACATCGGTGATTCTGGCGGTTAATATTCTTATCTTTTTAATGTTTTATGTTGCTTTACAATGGGGAGCGCTGTACGGATTCGCAAACGTTGTTTTTCAGTTCATGCTGGCTTCCAACTATGATATCATGCATGGTGCCTGGTGGCAGCTCATTACAGCCGTTTTTCTGCATACAACGTTCGAACACATCCTTTTTAACGCTTTCTCCATACTCATCTTTGCACCGGCACTGGAAATGATGCTTGGCAAGTGGCGTTTTACTCTCGGTTATCTGGGAACAGGCATTGTCGCAAATATTGCCTCACTTTTTCTGGAATCACAGGGCTTCAGTCATTATGGAGCAAGCGGCGCGGTGTTCGGTCTGTTCGGTATCTACCTCTATCTGATTGTGTTCCGGAAGGAATGGATTTCCAAACAGGATCAGACAATTGTTCTTGTTACACTGGCTATCAGCCTGATTTATTCGTTTATCATTCCGAATATCGACGTCATGGGGCATCTGACCGGTTTCCTCTCCGGGCTGCTTCTCGCTCCCGCCCTGTTTACAGGCAAGACGTTCCGGTGAGAAGAAAGTATTTTCTTTTCCGGTCAGGGATTGAATTATCACTTGAAAGTAGTCATAATGGAATGGAAAAAATGTGCTTTTTATCTTTTTGAAGGGAGATTTTTCTATGGCTTTTGTTATTACTTCTGCCTGTGAAAATGAAAAAGCAGGCGAATGCATCGAAACCTGTCCGGTCGACTGCATCGTTGAGGGTAAAAAGCAGATGTATATTGACCCGGACGTTTGCATTGACTGCGGCGCCTGTGAAGCTGTCTGTCCGGTCGAAGCAATCTATCCGGAAGATGAAGTTCCGGAAGAAGAACAGAAATATATCCAGTTGAACAGAGATTTTTTCAAGAACAGATAATGGAAATTTCGAAACACCCGCCCCGCTGTGCCCTGTGCAGCGGGGCTTTAAAATAATCGCTCATTCTTCTTTATCTTCATGCTGGTGATGCGGATAAGCAGAAATCACCTTTGTGCTCTCAACAATAGCTGTCAGCATGGTCGCTTTAGCCTGTTCAGTCATCAAATCAGCCTTAACGTATGCGCTTCCCGCCTGAAGACGGACATAATGCGGTTTAAGCCGGTTCAGGCTTAAAGCAAGCACATCCGTTTTGCATTCTCCGCAGTGGCAGGATACCGTCAGATTGTCCCACTGTTTCTCAAGCAAGTCTTCAACCGCGTCTTCCATCATGTTATGAACATGCATCATTAATCATTTACCTCTTAACCGAGTAAAAATTTTTCGACTTTTTCTACTGAATCGTAGCACAGAAGCGAAACCCGCTCAATAGAAAAAGTTCGGCATTGTCCCCGCCTGCCACTGGCCCCTACGATTACTTTTTTCGCACATCGTTTCTCAAGGCCATACTGTAACTGCAAAAAGAGCCGATTGCTTTAGCCTGGCGGCAAAAACATCTGGCTCGTCGCACTGATATTATACTGCTTTCTTTTCAAAAAAATCATGCATCTGAAAATGCTCAGCCATTTTCCAGGCCTGTTCCTAGTTCAGGATTTTAACTTTGACCGTCCTTCTGCCCCATTGCAGCGCAGTTCCGTTATCATTGAAGAAAACATCGATTTTTCTTCCCTTGATCGCTCCGCCTGTATCTCCGGCCACCGCGTAACCATAGCCCTCCACGTACAACTTCGTACCAAGAGGAATGACTGACGGATCAACGGCGACCACCTTTGTATCCGGATTCTGCAGCAGATTGATGCCCGTAGCTGTAGTCCCGGAACATCCCGCACATCTCGCTGTATAAGCGGTACTGTTCGCATAAAATTCCCTGACTGAAGCAATCTGTTTTTGAACGGGACGTTTCATGATGTGACTTTGCCTGGCTTCAGAAGGGGCTTTAATCATTGTCTTCGGCCTGGTCGCCTGGCCCTTGTTTTGTTCCATGCTCAGTTTCTCAATACTTCCCCAGGTTATTGGACCGACAATTCCGTCTACGGCTATATTCGTGCCCTTTTGCAGCACAATAACTGCATGCTCTGTCTTAATGCCAAATATTCCATCAATTTCGTCGTCATAATAACCAAACCTCTGCAGGTAAGTCTGAAGATATTTAACATCTTCACCGATGGAACCAACTGACAGCAGATTCATCTGCCGATGAGCGGCGGAAATAAGTGCCTGCTTTGTCTGAGTACCCACGATACCATCCACTTGAATTCCATTGACGCTTTGAAACTGTTTCACCGCTTTTTCAGTTGCGCTGCCAAAATATCCGGTTTCCTTCCTCAGCGAATACTGGCCGGTTGCTTTCAAGATAGATTGAACCGTTCTGATATCTTCGTTGTTCATGCCTTTATACAGTAAACTGTCGTCATTGATCAGATGTGCAGCGGCATACGATGGCAGTATAAAAAACGATGAGGTGAACGTGGCAGCAACCGCTGCGCTTTTTGCGATGGTCGAACCATAAAGCATGAGCGTCTCCTCCTGTCTTTTTTTCATTTTTACTATTATGACAGACGGAACCGTTCCATACTTTACAATCAGATGACAGGACGCGCATTCCTGCGACAGGGACGCCCACTCTTTTCTCCCCCCGGACATTTCTGTCATTTTTTCTGCAAGGCTGTGTCAATCGCCTGCTTCAAAATCGCATAATTCTGAGCCGCTTCAATAAGCTTGCCATTCACGAACACAGCAGGAGTGCCCGGCACGCCGAGTGACTCGGCCATCTCGTTATCACTGTCAATCGCCTGTTTATGCGATTGGGTGTCCAGCGCGTTCTGAAATGCCTTCATATCGAGCGAAGGAACCGTCTGCTTAGCAATATCAGTCAACAGGTTTTTTGTAACCCATTCCTTTGTTTCACTGCCCTGGGCCTTATAAAGCGCTTGATGGAACGCCCAGAACCCTCTTGGATTCTGGTGAAACACTTCTTCTGACGCCTCAGCAGCAAGAACTGAACCCGGACCAAGTATTGTGTAGTTAATAAAATAGAAACTGACTTTATTCGTTTTGATATAGTCTTTCTCCAGTCTTGGTACGATGCTTTCCTCAAACGCTTTGCAATACGGGCAGCGGTAATCCGCAAATTCAGCAATTTTAACCGGCGCACTCGTACTGCCGATAAAGGGCTGTCCGTCATAGTCAATCTGAGCAACCTGTTCCGTCCGGTGCGTGGCCGGTTTCTTTACAGGTTTCGCTTCATTTTTCTGCTGATCTTTGAAGATCATGATGCCAATAGCGGCGATCAACAGAATGACGATTGCCGAGCTGAACAGAACAATTCTTCTGCGCTCCATACTTTTTTTGCGATCTTTTTCTGTCTGATTCGCTTTACGTTTGCTTCCGGCCATACTGCACCTCATCTTTCAATGTACTAAATGTTTATGCTGAACTTCACGGATTGTCGATTCTGGAACAGTTCATCGATGGTAACAAATTGATAGCGGCCAGCAGTCTCTTCAAAAATATCCGCCAGTGCTGCAATGGTATTTTCCGGTGCGTCATTGTCCGCTCCTGGATTCTCACCATCATCGTGCAGGCAAATAAGAGCCCCATCCCGTAAATGGCGATAAATCCTTCTTTTCAGCCGTTCCTTACCAAGCTTTTTCCGCCAATCGCCAAGAATTGCCGACCAAAGAACAATCCGGAAAGAATGTGCTTCCAAGGGAAGGAACAGATTGATATGGCCCCACGGGGGACGGTAATAAACCGGCCGCACACCGGTTATCGCTTCAACAGCATCCGCAGCCATGTTGCACTGTTTTCTTGTCCCGGTGGGCGTAAGGAACCAGTTGCTGAGATGCCGGTAATGATGGATGCCGATCAAGTGACCATCAGCAGTCATCCTTTTCAATAATTCGCTATGTTCCGAAGCACGTTCTCCAACGACGAAAAATGTTGCATGCACATGATATTTTTTCAGAAGATCAAGCAGCCGGTTTGTGTACATTGCACTTGGTCCATCGTCAAAAGTCAGACAGATTTGCTCCTTTGCATCGCCGGATGGCTTGGCCCCGCGGAAAAAAAGCGGACGCATGACTACGGTTGGAATAATGCCGTAAACAACAACTATTGAAATAATGATAAAAAAAATTGCCCAAACTATATGTAGAAAGTGAATCAAACACTTTCGCCTCTTTTTGAAGGATGTTCAATATACCCGGAAAATATTACCTCCGGATTTTTGAAAAAAAGCGGATAACCGAATCGGGAGCTGGAACAGATACAGGCTTGCTGGCGCACATGGCCACCCCATGATCAACATCGGTCATGGTCATTGCTTGCTCACTGGCTATTATATCGGAAAAAGCCTCATGATGAAATACAGAAGGTATACCGTTCTGATGTCAAAGCGCTGAAATGCCCTTATATCAGCTTTCCGTTCTTCATGACTACAGTGATTCAAATCGGGAAAAGATAAATCAGCGGCTCGTCCTGCATCAATGGGCTGCCCCGCTCAAAGAAAATTTATCGTGTTGTATGAACATAAAGCCTGTATAATAGTTTTAATGAACTGCTGCTTCAGCTAAATGTTTCAGATAAACACGTCATTTTGCTTCCGTTCACAACGAATATATTATAAACTTGGTATTGGATATGCCACAAAAATGATGAAAATAGAAAATAAGTTTCAGGCAGAGGAGATTAAATGATGGATATTGCCAGAGTGCTCATATTAACAGGATCCTACGGCAGCGGCCATAAACAAGCTGCTTATGCACTTTCCGAAGCCTTCGCCGCCCATCCTTCAAAATATACAGCACGGGTACTGGATGTGACATCACTGGTGCCTTCAAAGCTTGATTCGCTGGAAAAGCATACATTCCTGTCCGGAGTCACTCACTTTCCGTCACTTTACCACTATATATACAAGAAGACCCAGAAAAACAACGCGGCAGCGTCATTGCTCAAAACCATCAACCATTTTGGCATTGACCATCTGATCACTGTTCTGGAGGAAGAACGCCCCGATCTTGTGATCAGCACCTTTCCCGCCGCTTCGGTGATGATGTCTCAGATCAAACAGGAAGGCTGGTTCCCCTCTTCTCCGTTTCTGACGCTGATAACGGATTATTCCTTCCACAGCAGTTGGGTCAACCGCAATACGGATGGCTATC
The DNA here is from genome assembly GCF_002802965.1 of Sporolactobacillus pectinivorans. NCBI lineage: Bacteria > Bacillati > Bacillota > Bacilli > Caryophanales > Sporolactobacillaceae > Sporolactobacillus > Sporolactobacillus pectinivorans. Next base: position 15,776 of record NZ_NXGA01000001.1, read on the forward strand.
TTGTCGCTTCCGACGCAGTGCGGGACAAATTGGTCGAAATGAAAGCTGACCCCCTGAAAATTATCACGACAGGCATTCCGATCCAATCCGGGTTTTCCATCCGGCAGAACACTGACAAGCTGAAAGAGAAACTCCATATCCCTTTGAATCAGAAAGTGCTGCTGATGATGGGCGGAGGCTGCGGCATCTTCAGAAACATGCTCCCGGTGCTCAGAGCCGTGGATAAAATGGAGACAGATTTCAGAATTGCCTTGATCTGCGGGCAAAACCGGAAGGCCTATCATGATTTTTCGAAGTTCGGCCAGACTTCACGCCATCCGGTTCATGTCGAAGGCTATGTCGACAACATGAACGAATGGATGTCCGTTTCCGATCTGCTTGTGACAAAACCCGGCGGCCTGACCATTTCCGAAGCCATTGCCTCGGAACTTCCGATGATCATTTATAGACCGCTTGGAGGACAGGAAGCGGACAACACACAATATCTTCTGTCTTCCGGACTTGCTGTTGCAGCCCCGGGTCAGGAAGAACTGATCGAAGACGTGAATAATCTGTTCAGCCACCCGTCTGCAGTGGGCATCATGCGCACCAATATGAAGCTTTACAGTTCCCGCCAGAGACATTCTTCAGAACGCGCTGTCAAAGCAGCAGAACTTTTTTTATCGGCAGCCCGGTCAATCGAGTTTGCCTGAGTTTCTGATGTTGTTCTGTCCGCTACAATTTCTTCAGATTTACCAATGGGATCACTATCAGACAAGATAAATCAAACAGTTTTCAGCAAAATCTATTTATAAGCGTTTTAATCGGCCAATCCAGTATCGTTCAGCTCTTTTATTATTCTATAACTCCTGAAAAGATGAAAAAGGCGGCCATATCCGGCCGCCAAAATTAATTTTCTATTTGTTTAAAATAGTGAACCAATCGCTTTAAAGATGGCCGAGAAGAAATTTGCGATTGCTGTAAATACTTGAGACAGGAACCCGCTGGTCTGACTTGAATGGGCCAGCTGGCTGATTTTATCTTTGACTTGCTGCATTTGGCTGCCCATCTGATTCCAGTCAATATTCATTGTCCGCATTTTATCAAAAAGATCCACCAGTTTCTGAATATCAGCATCGCTCAGCTGAACATTGACTTGCTGAGCGGCATTGCGGACGGCTTTCTCTACATCTGCTCTGGATTTGGGCATATTCTTCGCCAGATTATCTTTAATGGCCGTCACCAGCTCTGCCGCCTTTGCCTGACCGACGCCGTTCTGTTGTCCCAGTTCTGCCGTTGTCACGACTTCCTCATTTGCGACCTGTTGCTTTGCCTCTGGAATGACTGTGCCTGTTTTCACTTCATAGGCCTTAATCAGCCCTGTCAGCGCGGCCGTCCCGGAAACGGGGAAGGGGGCTGTGACGTAAACATCCGCATCTTTGACGCCCGCGGTGGCAAGCGCATTAATATACATGTCCTGTGTGACGTAGGTAATATTATGCGTGCTCGCCTGCAGCCCGGAACCCTTCTGCCCCAAAGTGATTTTGGAAGAACTGATCGCCCGCGTACCGATCTGGGACTGAGACAGATAGTTATCCAGATATTTATGTTCTTCACTGTTTGTCACTTCAATAATCTGCGCCGTTTTTGGATCAACATCCATCTCATTCAGCATTGACTGCCGCTGTGCCGGAGTCAGGTCTGCACCAAGCGTGACAATCACATCACCCGGGGCACTGTCGGCATAAGCCTTTCCCGTTCCGATCCCGCTAATCGCCAAGGCAGCAGCAAAAGCAAGCAAACAAAATTTTTTCAGTTTCATAATCAAATTCCTTCCCGGATCCAATCCATACGAATAAAATCTGGATTGTCCCATTAAAATTAGTACTTCATTCTATTCGCCAGCATTCATAAAAAGATGCACGTGAATCAACCTGCCACAAAAAAGTGGATATTTTGCGTCCAGCCATAACAGCGGGATGAAAAGCCGGAGTCAAGTATTAACAATATGGCGGAAAGCAAAAAAAATCCGTTCTGGCGTGAAACTTCACGCGGAAACGAATTTTTGCAAAAGAAATTATTTTTCAGAAGAAATTTCGAAATCAACAGCAAGTGAGTCGATCAGTCCAATTTCCTCCAAATAAGAATGAGCAGCCTGATGTTCCGGAGACGGCGTGTAATGCTCATGATCCTCTTTAGATCGGAACAGAACAGTCAGTGCCATCGAATAGCCCTTGCCGCGTGTTGAGTAATTCTGCCCGGCCTGTATGTCAATGATGCCCGGGAGTTCATGTATCAGGTGGCGCAACCTGCTGGCTCCCTCTTCCTTTTGTGCCTCAGTCGTGCTGTCGCTAAATTTAAACAAAACAATATGTTCAATCATCATGAACCCTCTCTTCGCTTATAAGCTTTGTATCACATAAACTATCATAACACGATTAATCTGTCTTAGCGGATATGCCTTAATTCATGCCGTCTTTAGATCACATTTTCCCGAAGCAGATTAAACGGTACCTCCTGTCCTGCGGCCGAGAACTGCGTGGAGCAGGCGCTCCTTCTCTTTTACATACTTAAGTAATTCAACAGTCATGGAGTATTGGCCCATCGGCGTAATCAGATAGATGCCCCTGAAGCACTCCATGGCTGTGTCAATCAATTCTTTCGCAATGCTCATACTTACATGCCGTGTCTCTTCTTCAGTTTCGGCATTCGCCATCCGGTCACGGACATCATCCGGAAGGCGGATGCCCGGCACTTCATTGTGAAGAAATTCCGCATTGCGTGCCGAAGTCAGCGGCATAATGCCAAGGTATACAGGCGCGGAAACGCCGCGCAGTGCTTCGCTTGTCTCAACAATCTGCTGCCTGTCAAACACGGGCTGAGAAATGAAGTAATCCGCTCCGCATTCGATCTTCCTTTTCAGCCGCTGCACCGCCCGATCAAGATTGCGGACGTTCGGATTGAAAGCGGCAGCCACACGGAAATGCGTTGGCCGCCTCAAATTTCTTCCCGAGTAGGAAATGCCGCGGTTAAATTGTTTCACTAGCTTGATCAGTTCCATTGACGATACGTCGTAGACCGAAGTTGCACCGGGAAAATCGCCAATTTTTGTCGGATCGCCGGTTACAACGAGCAAATCATGGAGGCCGAGCACGTCCAGGCCCATCAAATGGGACTGGAGACCAATCAGGTTCCGGTCACGGCAGGTCAGATGGACAAGCGGAGGGACGGTGAACTTTTCTTTGATCAGCCGGCCGATGGCTGCGTTGCTGATTCTCGGTGAAGCCAGTGAATTATCTGCCATCGTGACCGCATCTGCTCCGGCATCCTGTATCGCTCTGATCCCTTTAAAAAAGCCCGATGTATTCAAATGCCTCGGTGTGTCAAATTCAACAAAAACGGAACGCCCCGCTTTGGCTTTTTCAAAAAGCGGTGTGTCCGGATGATTGTCTGAAATGATGATTCTGTCGATACGTTTGCTTACGGATTTTTCTTTTATAGGTTCCAGTTCTGAGATTCCCTGCTTGAACGCCTCGATATGCACCGGTGTTGTGCCGCAGCAACCGCCCAAAAGCCGAATCCCTTCATTGCGGAAATCAATCGCATATTTTTTAAAGTAGCCGGGTTCGCTTTCATAATGGAGCTTGCCATCACGATAATCCGGAAGGCTTCCGTTCGGATAAGCCGAGAGAAACGCACGTTTCGGCAAAGGAATTCCGCGTAATGCCTGGATCATATGGAACGGACCAAGGCGGCAGTTTGTGCCGACAATATCAGCCCCCAGGCTCTCAAGTTCCCTCAGCGCCTCTGCAAGCGGCATGCCGCTGATCAGGACGCCGGGCTCCTGCATGGAAACATGCGCGATGATTGGAAGGCTTGTTGCCTTCCTGGCAATTTTCAGTACCTCGCACAGTTCGCTGAAATCATAATAGGTTTCCAGCAAAAGCCCGTCCACACCTCCGGCCAGCAGCGTGTCCGCCTGCTGCCGAAAACTTTGTTTGATTTCATCCAGCTGCAGAGACTGTTTCTGAAAGCCGCGGACCCCTCCGATTGTGCCGAACACATAAGTCTCGGGATTTGCTGCTTTTTTTGCAAGCTCAACTGCTGCCGTGTTAAAGTGCCCCACCTCATGCTCTAATCCATAGCGCGCCAGTTTAATTGTATTGGCCCCGTAGGTGTTCGTTTGAATCACATCTGCTCCGGCATGAATATATGCCTGATGAACATGTGTAATCTCATCCGCATGGGACACATTCAGTTCCTCAAAACATCGGTCAATACCATAAGAATATAAAAGCGTCCCCATGGCGCCGTCCCCGATTAAAATTCTCTTTTTCATTTCATCAAGAATCGGTGTCTTCATCATTTTTCCACTCCCAACCCGACTGCCTGGCTGAAGTCAATCATGCGGTGATCACCGGCAGACAGACCAGCCATTCACCGCAACCGCGTCCATTGAAATCATTTTCAATCCGCGCTGTTTTTGTTTCTTGACAGCATTACAGAAATTCTGGCCCAAGCCGCGCTTATAATCCGTCAAAATTTATTACTTTATTTTAGTGAAATAAAAGCCTTCTTCAGGAAGAAGAAGGCTTTTTCAGCAAATTTCTTCTTATCCCTCAGGCACACTTCTGTACCTGCTGGAATTAGCACCTTGCCACCATTTCCAGGCGACGGTTGCTGAAGCGTCATCGGGCCAGTCCCTCGACTTCTCTTGATAAGAATATAAAACTCAAACATTGTTTAATTGTTAGATAGTTTACAACAACAAATGGACTTTTTCAAGGAATTTCTTAACCAGCTTATTCTGAAATGCCCCAAAAAAGAACAGATGTTAATAAATCGTGAAAATCATGCATATTTTCCAGTAACCTTCACTGAATCGGCAATCCAGTTCATTCAATAGAAAAAAGCCCTCAAATGAAGGCTTTTCATCAGCTTTCTTCTTTTTATTTCCCTTGCTCTCCCCAGTTCGCTTCTATAAAAGCATCACGGCCGGATTCAGTACGTTCCTCAGCATAGCGATCCGGATGCTTTTTATAAAACATCTGATGTTCTTCCTCGGCAGGGTAAAAAGGAGCCTCAGGGAGAATTCGCGTGACGATTGGCTTCCTGAATCTGCCGCTCTCTGCGATTGCGCTTCTTGATTGTTCTGCGAGCTTTTTCTGCTGCTCGCTGTGATAAAAAATAGCCGTTCGGTAATTGGATCCGCGATCAAAAAACTGACCTTCGTCATCGGTTGGGTCGACCTGGGTCCAGTAAAGTTCAAGCAGCTTCTCATAGGGAAAGACCGCCGGATTAAAGGTAATCTGAATGGACTCCATATGACCGGTTGCGCCGGATTTGACTTGTTCATAGTTCGGATTTTCCACATGCCCGCCGGCATAGCCGGAAACGACTTTTTTTATTCCGGGCAGGGTGTCAAAAGGCTTGACCATGCACCAAAAACAGCCGCCGGCAAACGTTGCTGTCTCCAGCTTATGATTTGTCATCGGTATCCTCTCCTTCTATCTTATATTGATGCAGAGAATCACCCGAAGTCAATCGTTTGGTTTCATTTTCTTTTTTGACCAGAGGCAAGTGGACGGTAAACGTTGTCCCTTTATGAAGAGTGCTGCTGACTTCAATTTTGCCGCTGTGTTTATTCGCTATCCACTCAGCGATCGAAAGGCCGAGCCCTGTGCCCTTCTGACCGGTTCGCGAGGTGTCTGCCTGAAAGAAGCGATCAAAGACATGGGGCAGATCTGCTTCAGCAATGCCGAGCCCGCTGTCAGAAACGGAAAGCCTGGCCATTCTGTTTTCTTTGTCACATGTCACGATGATCCTCCCGCCCTTTGGCGTGAATTTCATGGCATTATCAAGCAGTATCACGAGCAGCTGATGGATGCGCTGTTCATCCGCCAGAATCATGATAGAAGCGGAATCTTTCTTCAGACTGAAACTTTTTTCTTCCAGCTCAGCCATCTCTGAAAAAGGTTCAGATACTTTTTCCAGCACAGAAACAAGGTCCAGTGGTTTCAGACTGACTTCAAGCCGGTTGGCATCTGAACGGGCGAGTGTCAGCAGATTGCCGACCAACTTGGACAACCGGCGCGTTTCATCGAGCATGACTGCAATGTCTTCGCCTGTATCCTGAATTCTCCGACGCGGTTGTTTGAGAAGCCCTTCAATTTTCAGCTGCAGGATCGACAGCGGCGTGCGCAGCTCATGCGAAGCATCAGCCACAAAACGATTTTGTTTATCCCAGGCATTCTGGATCGGCCGGAGCGCCCGCCGCGCCAGATAATAACCGGCAACCAGCGACAGTGCTGCCCCGATTGCCAGTCCATAAAGTATGATCGACAGCAGCGTATGAAGCAGATTCATTTCCGGGCTGACATCAATGCCGTAAATCACAGTAAAAGATCCGCTATTCAATTCCAGTGTCCGGGACAGGACATGATAATAACTTCCATGTGCTTTCTTTTCAATAATTTTATCATTCGCCGAAGTCATTAGCGGTTTAAAAAACTGTTTTGTTTCATCGTCGCTCAGCAGATTGCCAAAGCTGGAAACCAGCGGATTATTATTTTTGTCCATGATCGCTCCGACCAGCCTTGGATCATGCATGCCGGGATCGACGGCTCCTGGCATGCGCGATGGGCCCCTCATGACAAAAACCCGCGCGGGAGTGGCATTTTTCAGTATCGTATCACTATTCCGGAAGGTTATGCTTTTTTCATAAAAGTAAATCGTTCCGCCGAGCAGCGCAAGCATAAGAATGAGCAGCGCAGCGTTGATCAGCGTTAATTGAATTAGCGTTTTTTTAAACATCGTCCGGTTTCACTCACTTATCTGAAAGCATATAGCCGATGCCTCTGACTGTCTGAATGTCTGCTTCATAACCATACTTTTTCAGTTTTTTACGCAGCTGGTGAATATATACTTCGACGATTCCGACCGTCGTATCGGAATCAAATCCCCAGATCCGGTCAAAAATCTGTTCACGTGTCAGGATCTGTTCAACATTTTGGATCAAATACTCAAGAAGATCGTATTGTTTTGTTGTAAGCGGAAGATCTTCGCCATCAACTGTCACCTGTTTGCGCTTATCATCCATCTCAATACCTTTGTAGCAGAATGTGTGGTTCAGCGTCATCGGCGAACTGCGTCTCAGAATAGCGGACAGCCTGGCCTGCAATTCCTGATTCTGAAACGGCTTTACAATATAGTCATCACCGCCCAGATTCAGGCCCTTCACCCGGTCATCCAGCGCATCGCGGGCTGTCAGAAAAATAATCGGTGTATCGATGTTCTTATCCCGGAGCTGTTTCGTTACTTCAAAACCATCCATCCCGGGGAGCATGACATCCAGAACAAGAGCGTCGTAGATACTCTGTTCCGCCAGATACAACGCTTCCTCGCCGTTTTCCGCCGAGTCCACATCATAGTTGTCGGCAAGCAGCCTGACTATTTCCTTCAGCAGTGGGCGGTTATCTTCAACAACAAGCAGTCTCATGTCTGATCCTCTTCCTGATCGAAAATTAACATGCGTAAGATTCTTCTAGTTATTATTGTACACGTTCTTCGCCCTATTTTAAAAGGCCGCCGTTTATTCAGTGCGCAATGCTTCGATCGGACTCAGTCGGGAAGCCTTATACGCCGGGAACACTCCGAACACGATCCCGACCGCCGCAGAGAAAAGGAAAGCAAAAGCCATGACGGAGATCGAGTAAACGGCAAGTCCTCCCGTAGCCGATGCATAAATCTGCGCAGCCAGAATACCGAGCGCGACCCCGCACAGGCCGCCCAGCATGCTTAACACGGCCGATTCAATCAGGAACTGCAACAAAATGTCACCGTTTTTTGCACCGATCGCCTTGCGAATACCGATTTCCCTTGTGCGCTCTGTCACCGACACAAGCATGATATTCATGATTCCAATGCCGCCGACAAGCAGCGAAATGCCTGCAATACCTGCCAAGAGCATCGTCATCGTGCTGGTTACGGAACTCATCGCCTGCATGACATCCTGCTGATTGACCACAGTGTAATCATCCGTGCTGCTGTAGGTCTGACTAAGCAGTCTAGAAATACCGTTCACTGCCCAGTTCACATCGCTCTGATTATCCGCCTGGGCATAGAATTGCGTGATATACGTCGTTGCCATTAACCGCTGTGCCGTTGAGAATGGAATATATACCGCATCATCGCTGTTCTGGCCCATCGAACCGCCTTTACTGTTCATCACACCGATCACATTGTAACGTTCGCCGTTAATTAAGACGTTTTTGTTGACCGGAGACTGGGTGCCAAACAGTGTTTGAGCGATGTCGCTGCCCAAAACCACATTTTTCGTCCGGTTGTTTTCGTCAAAAGATGAAATAAAACGGCCATCCGCCACCGTAAGCTGCCTGATGCTCATATAGGCTGAGGTCGTTCCTGTCACGCTGACAGTGGAAGACGTACTGCCGTTCGCCACAGTGTCTCTGCCGCTCAACACCGGAGCGACTTCCTTAACACCATAGACCTGTCCGACCTGATTCAATTTGTCCATTGTAAAATGTGTATCCGTATTGGTAATATTGACCGTAATCAAGTTCGTTCCCAGACTGTTAACGCTATTCGCAACAGACTTGCTGGATCCCTGGCCGATTGCGAGAAGAGCAATCACTGATGCGACGCCGATAATGATGCCGAGCATCGTCAGAAGGGCTCTCGTTTTATTCGCACGTATATTTCTGAATGCCATGATTATTGAAGTCATCAGATTCATCAGATATGTTCTCCTTCCCACAGTCTGCCGTCACGGATACTGACCGTCCTTTTGGCCTTCCTGGCGACATGCAGATCATGTGTGATCAGGATAATCGTCCGCCCTTTTTCATTCAGGTCCGTCAGAAGATCCATAATTTCCTCACTCGTCCGGCTGTCAAGCGCACCGGTTGGCTCATCGGCCAGCAGTATCTGCGGCTCTCCGGTCAGTGCCCGGGCAATCGCGACGCGCTGCTGCTGCCCGCCAGAAAGCTGATTCGGAAGATGACCTGCCCGCTTTCCGAGCCCCACCTGTTGCAGACAGACCATTGCCCGGGCGCGCCTCTCCTTTGCCTTGATGCCCCGATAGAGAAGCGGAAGTTCCACATTTTCCACGGCTGTGAGTTTACCAAGCAGATTAAAATTTTGGAAAATGAAACCGATTTTCTTATTTCGGATCGCAGCAAGGTCCCGATCCTTTAATTTGTCAATATGGCTTCCAGCTAGGACATATTCTCCTGAATCCGGTTGATCAAGGCAGCCCATCATATGCATGAGTGTCGATTTGCCCGATCCCGACGGGCCGACGATCGATAAAAAATCGCCGTCTTTAATGGTCAGACTGACATGATCCAATGCATGAACCACGTTTTCGCCCAATTTATAGCTCTTTTCAATTTGGTTCATGGTGATGATCGGTTCTGTCATTGACCATTGCCGCCTCCATTTCCCATCTGGCTACCTTGTCCACCACCAGTGCCTGTGCCGCTTCCGAACCCACGGCCTCCGCCGCCTCCGAAGCCACGACCTCCGCCAAAGCCCTGACCTCCGCCAAAGCCACTCATCATGCCATATGAGCTCTGACTATTTGAAGTGGAATTCGTGCCGGATTGCCTTGTGATCGCGGTAAGCTGCACAGACTGTCCGGCTGTGAGTCCAGAAGTGATCTCAATTGACTGATCGTTGCTTATGCCCGTTTTGACCGCTACCATACTGCCCTGCTTCGTATCCATATTCATCAAGCGTCGGCGACCGAAGCCGCTTTGCTGACTCTGAGAAGCCGTATTTGATGAAAGGTAAACGTAAGACTGATTGCCGGCCTGATGAACTGCTCCGGTTGGCAGGTAAAGCACGTTAGCCTTTTTTTGAAGTACGATATTCCCGGTTGTCGTCATGCCGGGTTTCAGACCTGACGAACTGTTCAGGTGAACCGTTACATTGAAAGTGGATACACCATTCGTATCGGTTCCCTCCGCTGCAATTGATGTCACTGTTCCGCTGAATGTTTTGCTCGGATAAGCATTCACAGTCACCGCTACGTTCTGTCCGTCCTTAACTTTCGGTATATCGAGCTCATCAATCTGAAGTACAGTGTTCAGATCACTGTAATTGGTCAGATGCATCACAGCCCGGCCCACAGTGACCCTTTGTCCAGCGTACGCATTCACAGTGGTAATTGTCCCTGCGGCAGGCGCGTCTAGGGTTGTCCCGTCCGTATACGTCAGCAGCGCAGCGCCCTGCTTGACGGTGTCATTCGCTGCTACATCAACTGTAGAAATAGTTTTCGAGGCATCACCTGATCCGATGGTTATATCCTCATCAGTGGCAGGCACGAGATCCCCAGAACCGCTGACATCCGTTTCAATCGTTCCTTTCTGCACCGTCGTTGTTGGGTACAAAACTTGTGCAGCTGCAGATTTGTTTTGTGTGAGAAACCAGAATGCCCCTCCTCCGACAATAAGTATAAGAACAATGATCGTTATCCAGACCCGTTTCATTACAAATGCTCCCTTCGCTGTTCGCAAATAACTCTTTGAATGTTCTCAGTTTAAGTGGACAATCTTAAGATTTGCTTAAACCCATGATGAAGAATTTTCCTGATGCCTATTTGGCCTGTCTGACCAGGAAACGGGCCTCGTTGATCTTGGTTCATAAATCTCAAAGCATAAAAAACCTCCTGTGAGTGCTCTCAGGAGGTTCTTCTTTTCATTTATTCAAGTCCATCAATTTCCGATGCTCTGCCCCTCGCTTTTCGGATCTTTTCTGCTACCTATGCGTAGTCAGTGCTTGGGTGGATCAAAACGGCGTACTGATTTGGAAAAAAGTCTCGTCGGATTAACCCGACGAGACTTTTGTTTGCTGCTCGGAATGTTTTTGGTGCCGGGCCATCAGGCTGAAAAACGGCGGGAGAATGATACAGATGGCAAGAACCCTCAGCACTTGTACCGCAACGACAAAAGTGGAATTGGCATGAAGCACCACCGATGTCACGGCCATGACATCAATACCGCCGGGCGAAAAGGCCAGGATAGAGGTAACCGGATCAATACCGGTCACATCGGTCACAAGTAGGGCGCACAGGAACATCGCCGCCATCAGGCCAAGCGACCCGAGCAAACCCATGACGACCGTTCGCGCGACGCCCGCGAACATTTTACGATTCAGGCGCGCTCCGACACTTGCGCCAATCATTAATTGAGCGACAATGATCAGATCATGAGGCCACCAAATCGGCAAATTTTTCCCCGCTATCAAACCCGTCAAAGCCTGGGCGATACCCACGCCAAGCATGCTCCCCAGCAGCCACGGAGCCGGCATACGCAACTTTTTGCCTGCTAAAGCACCCGAAGCAGCGATCACCACAGCAAAAATGAGCCCTGCTGCTGTCACAGGATTCAGCGTCGCTGCCACTCCGCTAACGACCGCCTTCCCGCTGCCCAGCCCGCTCCATGCAGAAACAGTGACTGGGATCGTACCTTCAACGAGAATGACCCGCATTGTCTGTATAATACTGACGATGGCCACATTTGCACCAACGTCGGCCGCGATGCCAAGCATTGAAGACAGCCCTCCAGGAGTCGTCCCATACAGGCTCGTGATCAGATCCGTCTTGCTAAAGTGAAACAGAACAAAGCCGCTCGCTAGTGATAAAATAATTGAAATCAGAATCATCGCTGTTATCGTCAGCCAACCCTGGGTCAAAACATTAATTACCGATAAATTGATTTGCTGGCCAATCTCGATGCCGAGTAGAAGTTGACCGGTTCTAAGCCAATAGCCTTCAAGTCCTTTTTCACGGTGGAGACCCCTGATCAGTTTCGGATTCAAAAGTGAAAGTATCCCAGCAACAATCAATGTACCAATCATCCAGCCGATCGACAGGCCGGTCAGTGACAGGACGAGTCCGCCGATGCCGCTAATTATTATAAAAATCAGGTTGCTCCGGCCCAATCTAAAACTCATTTTCATTTGTCGATTCATTCCCTCCGATTCCCGGGCTTGTTATACCGGGACTTACACTGTACTTATAAAATAAGCATAGCCGTCGACCTGCCATTGGTAAAATACCATATTTAAATCAACAGCCATCAAGAAAATAAATGGCTGGCTGAAAAAATCAAGAAACAAAACGGAGTCCGATTGCTGATTAAAACACCGCTGCAGTACTGCCGGAACTTTTTTCCTCCAAAGTCAATAGAAGCATTCAACCTGTCGCCAAGAGTTTATGGCATTAAAAACCGCATAAAATTTTTGATGCCATTTGATGCCATAGGTTCGGTTTTATTCATCCAAGGCTCCCGGTGACACAATAAAGTCAACAAAAGCGCGGACAACATTCAAAGTCAGCATTTCCTTGAAGTAGATCAGCCAAGTTTCACGCAAAATAGGTTCACCGTTCCCATTGAGCAGATCCACCGATTCGAGCTGATCTTCCGGACTGATAATCAGGCTTGGAACGATCGCGTAACCTAATCCGCTCAAAACCATTTCCTTGCACATATCCGCTTTGTCCACCTCAATGCTGACGCGTGGCGGTTCTGAAAAATGTTTCGCCCACCAGTCATCAACAGACGCTCTTAGCTCATAATCTGAGTGATAATCAATACGCGGAAGTTCAGGCAATTTATCCATTTTGATTTTATCTTTTGAAATCAGACAAAGTTTTTCAGAAAAGAGCAGGCTTTTTTCACCTTTCCAATGATAATGGCCACGGATAATCCCGATATACACTTCCTGACGATAGACACGCTGCAAAATATCGCCGCTGCGGTGAGTCACAACTTTAAACTCGACCTTAGGATAATGATCTTTAAAGCGCTTAAGCACAAGAGGAAGCTTGTGGTAAGTGAATGAGTCCGACACACCGATAGAAAGTGTCCCGACAACATCTTCAGACATATCGGCTACATGTTCTTTTGCTGTCCGAATGACGTTAAGCACGCGATCGGCGATACCCGCCAGATACTCGCCCTGCGGTGTAAACTGAACACCTCGTCGGCCGCGATTAACGATCGTTACGCCAAATTCTTTTTCAATCTGTTGCAACCGATGGCTTAATGTCGGTTGAGAAATGTACAGACTCTGAGCGGTCTGCGTCATATTTTTCTTTTCATAGAGCCTCTGCAAGATAATCCAGTCGCGATAATCCAAAGCATCACCCCTTAAACCATTAAAAAAAAAGCAAAACCGCCAAAACGATTTTGCCAAGTCAAATAATCACCCGTCTATAAATCATTTACTTTTTAAAGTGGAACGGAACTGTTGCAATGACAACATCGGCATGACGGATCAGGCTGGCCTTGATCAGCACGCCAGACTGGTTGTGCAGCAGACTCTGCCACCATTTTTTCGTGTAAAACTGCGGGAATACAACCGTGACAGTTGCGCCATCCTTATCTGCCTTCCACTTTATCGTATCGACAAAGCGGTCAAGCGGACTAACAATGCTGCGGTAAAGCGAATGAAGGGTAACAAGACGGATGCCTGTATTCCATTCTTTCCACTCCCGCTCCATTTTTTCAATTGCCTCAGGACTGTCCCCCACATACACAGCAATCACATTGCCGGAGAGCGACTTGGCATAAGTCAATGATTGTTCGACAACTTTAGTGATTCCCGCAACCGGGACAACAATAATATTATCTGTCGTATTGATTGAGCGCAGAGGTATGGATAAATTGACGCGCAATTGCTCTGCCACGTGCATATAGTGCTGATGGATTTTATGAAAAATTATAATGACAATAGGAACAAAAATCAAAACCGGCCAGATCTGGCTGAACTTTGTCAGGAAGAAAATGATCAGAATCAAGTAGCAGATCAGTGCGCCAATAAAGTTAGTGAGAAGTCGAGATAGCCAGCCCTTCGGCTTTTCTTTCACCCAATGGACGATCATGCCTGTCTGAGACAGCGAGAAGGGAATAAACACGCCGACCGCATAGAGTGGAATCAGGTTCTCCGTCCTTCCGCCGGAAATAATAATCAGTATAATAGACATCACACCGAGCGTGATAATCCCATTCGAATAACCTAAGCGATCTCCTTTTATCTTAAATGGACGGGGCATATACTTATCCTTTGCCAAGTTGAAGGCAAGCATCGGAAAAGCAGAATAGCCTGTATTCGCTGCAAGCACAAGTATAAGTGCCGTCGACACCTGAATCAGATAGTAGAAAACATTTCTGCCGAATATTGTCCCACCAAGCTGGGAGAGCACTGTCTGATTGCTCATCGGGTGAATGCCATACCAATAAGAAAGAAAAACAATGCCACTCAAAAGAAGAGCAAGAATCCCGCCCATCATCAGCAGAGTTTTAGCTGCATTTTTAGGTGCAGGATCTTTAAAGCTTGGAATCGCATTTGAGATTGCCTCAACACCGGTTAAAGCCGTACAGCCGGATGAAAAGGCACGCAGCAACAGAAACAGGCCAATACCCATAACCGGAGTACCGATCGCTGCATGAGGATGAACCGGAACCGCATGTCCGGTTGCGGCTTCAAAAAAACCGACACCAATTACAAGAAACATCATCAATACGAAAAAGTATACTGGAAAAGAAAGCAAGGTCGCAGAATCCGTCAATCCCCGCAGATTCAGAACGGTAATGATTACAACGATAATCACCGCAACCAAAACTGCATGAGCGTGAAGGGCCGGAAATGCCGACGTGATCGCATCCGTACCAGCAGAAACACTAACGGCCACAGTCAAGATGTAATCGACCAGCAGTGAGCCGCCTGCCGTCAGGCCAAAATTGGTACCCAAGTTTTCTTTTGAAACCATATAGGCGCCGCCGCCCTGAGGATAAGCGAAAATAATCTGGCGATAGGAAAGAACCAGTGCCACCAATAATACAAGGACGCCAAGTGCTATCGGCAACGAATACCACAGCGCAGCGCCGCCCGCTGCAATGAGTACAATCAAAATCTGTTCAGGTCCATATGCAACTGATGAAAGGGCGTCAGATGACAGAACAGCCAGCGCTTTTAATTTATTCAATTTTTGGCTGTGCGATTCATTTGACTTAAGCGGTCTGCCAATCAGCAGCCTCTTAATTTTCGTAAGCATAAATTTTTCACCTTCAAAATGAATTCAAAATAATGATATGAATAAACCGTCTTTCAAAAAGAAAGGGCTCTGAGCGAAATCTCTCGGTTCACTCGAATGCCCATTTTCTGTCAATACAATTTTGTTGATAAACGGCAGTTTTCCTATAAAAAACTTTCCTTGTGCATACTGATTCTATGCTAACCTGGCAAAAGTTGCAACACTCAAATTATAGGATCATAATAAAAAAAATTGCGAAATTTCCCGGGAAATTCCCAACAACCGACAGCATTTTTCTTAATTCCTGATCTCTATGTGTCGTTGCCCTGCCTTCCGCGACCATGACAGGACAACTACCGTTGACACAATACAGGCTGCACCCAGCCAATCCAGTGCCGTAAAGGGAACATTCAGCCAGACCACACTGACGACCGCCGCTGACAACGGCTCCGCACAGCCGAACAGGCTTGTTTCAATGGGTCTCAAAAATTTCAGGCTCACCAGGTAAAGATAAAATGCGGCAAGCGTGCCAAATAAAATGACAAAAGCTACACCAAATAATGTTTCCGGGGTCAGCTGCCCATGAAAAATCCATGGTGGATAAAAAAAACTCATGGTAAGTCCGCCAACAATCATGCCCCAGCCGACAATCACCGCTGCTCCCCACTTTTTAAGCAGTGCAGCAGGCTGGGTTGAATAAACCGCTCCACCAAATGCTGATAAAATTCCCCAGAACAGTGTAGCCGGTGCGATTGAAATCTGGTCAAGATGTCCTTTGGTCACAAGAAGAAACACTCCGGTAAGAGCCAGGCAAATGGCTGATAGCTCTCTTCCGGTCGGCCTTTTTTTCCACTTAATCAGAAAGTAGACGATAATAATGACCGGATTAAGATATTGCAGAAGCGTGGCCGTAGCAGCGTTCCCGGCAGCAACAGCCTCAAAATAAGTGTATTGAGCGCCGATCATCCCAAAAGTTCCGAAAATCAGCAAGCCGATCCTTGATTTTCTTTCAGTCCAAACTTTCCATACTTTCCCCCGCTCGACGGTTGTCGCCGCAGCAATGAATAGCGCCCCGGCACTCAGCATGCGGACCGAAGTCATCCAGCCCGGATTAATGCCATGCGCGCTGAACAAATATTGCGCAACGTTTCCGGAAACGCCCCAGAGCATCGCTCCGCAAACGACAAGCATCATGCCAAATAGGCGATTCAGGGATCCTCTATCGGTTAAAACGTGCGCATGATCTGTCACTCTGCTCTTCCTCTCCCACCGTAATTTCCATATTAAATGAGACCTTATCGGGCGTCAACGTCTTCAGGTTTTTTCTCTGTTGAATTCTTTATCTTTACACGGTATGATAAAGTCAGTTTAGCAGAGTCAGGCAGAGAAGAGCAGAGTTGAGAAGAGAAGCACATCGGGACAATAATAATTGCTCCCTCAGGATTATTATGTCTTTGAATTTTCCATTCTGATTCAAGATGCTCTTCTGTATAAAATCAATTATACAGGGGGTCCCCAAATGAGTTTGTTGTCACATCTCCATGAGTCAAAAGAATCCATCATTTATTCAACTGAAAAGAATTTGCAGATTATCCGCAGACAGTCGGCTGTATCTGCAGATGAGACTGTCTCACAGCTAACCGGCCAGCTTGACGAGTATAAAGGCGCTTTATTTTCAAGCAGCTACAACTTTCCCGGCCGCTATTCAAGATGGGATATTGGTTTTATCAATCCCCCCATTGAGTTGACGGCAAAAGGAAAAACATTCGATATCAAGGCACTTAACACCAGAGGGCAAGTGATCCTTGCCTATTTTTCAGAAAATCTTAGCGATCCGGCCTTTTCATTGACAAGAAAAAAGAAAGACGAATTGTCCGGCATGATTCATACGGACAGCAACAGCATAATTAAAGAAGAAAGCAGAACGAAACAGCCGTCCGTTTTCAGCCTGTTGCGGCAGATTCAGCTGCTTTTTCATACAAATGATGATTTTCTTGGTTTGTATGGTGCTTTCGGATTCGATCTGATCCTTCAATTTGAGCCTTTTCCCCTTCATAAGAAAAGAGAGACAGAACAGAACGATTTGCAGCTCTATCTTCCAGACGAGCTTATTGTTGTTGACCGAGAGAAGAGTGAGGCCTTCAAGCTTTCCTATGACTTCCGGCTTCGGGATCTGTCAACAGCTGGCATTGAGCGAACCGGACAGCGCTTCCCCTTCCGCTCGTTCAGCAGGAACTTTCAGCCTTCCCGGTCGTTTGCCGACAAAACAGGTGATTATGCAAAGATGGTACAAGAAGCCAAACATGCTTTCAAAAGCGGTAATTTATTTGAAGTCGTCCCCAGCCGTATCCTTTCCAAGCCGTGCAAAAGCAGACCATCAGAGGTCTTCAAGAGCCTCCAGCACATCAATCCAAGTCCCTACGGATTCTTGATCCATCTGAACAATGAAGAATTTCTCGTCGGCTGCTCGCCAGAAATGTTTGTCCGTGTAGATGGAGCCACGGTAGAAACCTGTCCGATCTCCGGCACCATCCGTCGCAAAGGTTCAGTCATTGAGGACGCCGAGCAAATCAAGACACTGCTTGGATCGGCAAAAGAAGAATCTGAGCTGACTATGTGTACCGATGTTGACCGAAATGACAAATCAAGAGTCTGTGTTCCCGGTTCGGTCGAAGTCATCGGACGCCGGCAGATCGAAGCCTATTCACATTTGTTCCACACGGTGGATCATATCAAGGGCCTTCTCAAGAAAAATTTTGACGCGCTCGATGCATTTATCAGCCATATGTGGGCCGTAACAATTACTGGTGCGCCAAAGCTCGAAGCCATCAAATGGATTGAAGAGCATGAAAAAACACCCCGCGGCTGGTACGGCGGTGCTGTCGGCTGGTTCGGATTCAATGGCAATATGAATACCGGGCTTACACTGAGATGCCTGCGTCTCCAAAGGGGAACAGCCCAAATTCGTGTCGGCGCGACTCTTCTCTATGACTCCGTTCCTGAAAACGAGGAACAGGAGACACTGACCAAGGCAGGGGCACTCGTCGCAGCGCTTCATTCTTCAGGGACATCAGTAAACCGCAATGGAACTAGCCTTCCCGCAGTGCAAAAGTCAGGAAATGGGCTTCACATCCTTTTCGTTGATCATGAAGATTCTTTCGTCCACACATTGTCCAGTTATTTTCAGACTTTGGGAGCCAAAGTGACTGTATGCAGAAGCCCAGCCGCGCGAACATTGATCGAACGAGGAGATGAGCCTATTGATCTCGTCGTGCTTTCCCCGGGGCCGGGAGAACCCGGCCGCTTTCATATGAATAATACCATTGATCTCTGCCTGAAGCGTCATCTTCCGATCTTTGGGATCTGTCTCGGGCTTCAGGGCATTGTCAGCTATTTTGGAGGTAAGCTGAATATTCTCCCCGTTCCGGCTCACGGAAAACAGTCTGTGGTGATTCAGAACGGCGAATCCCGGCTCTTCAAAGGCATCCCTCAGCGATTTAAAGCTGGTCGCTATCACTCGATCTGCGCTGCACAGTTACCGTCTGAACTTCTTGTTTCAGCGGAAACCGAGGATCACGTCGTCATGGCTGTCGAACATCGGAGCCTGCCGATTGCCGCCGTTCAATTCCACCCGGAATCGATTATGACGATGAACGATCAGGTAGGCATGAAAATCCTTGAAAACGTGCTCCTTATGATTGACATGCAACCTGCATTGAAATAAGCAAGTGGAACGTATCATCTTTTATGAACCTTGAGCATGATAAACAACAGCAACGATACAGCGGCAAAGAGCAGGGTCTGTAAAGGCATCAAATTTAGATGCTTTTAATTCAGATCAAGCGCAATAGGACGGAAAAAAGGTTGTAAGGGAACCAGAATGCCTATATAGTGTACAGGGAGTAAATACCGTGGATTTGTAAAGTTATAATATCACCGAAGTGTATTTCGCATAATATGATTGCCCAAGGGTATCTTAAACCCTTGAGCTATTTTATTAGCTAATGCATTATAATCTGCATAACTTAATGTACTGAAGACTATACCCGGCCACTTTGTGCAGTCAAAACGGATGGCGGCCATAACAAAAATAAACATGACATCCGACACAGGCAAGTTAGTAGTTAGTTAATATTTCACCGACATTCACTGTTCAAAAAGGCCCGAAAAATTTACGCTGCGTGGCAGACAATACACGTGCGGTCAGATTGAATATTGTTTGATCGATATCTATTTTAGGCGATTTGTACTGAAGCTTAATCATAAACCGCTTGTTACAGTAACGAGGGGGTACTTTCATGAAGACTGCGATTTTTGCCCACCGCGGAAGTAAGTCAAACCGTCCGGAAAACACGCTCTCTGCATTTGAGGAAGCGATGCATGTCGGAAGTGACGGAATCGAATTGGATGTCCACTTAACAAAAGATCAGGAAGTTGTGGTCATGCACGATGAAAAAGTAAACCGGACAACGAATGCCAAGGGACAGATCAAAAGCTTTACAGTAAACGACCTGAAAGAGCTGGATGCCGGTTCCTGGTTTTCCCCGCAGTTCAGAGGTGAACGCGTGCCGACACTTAAAGAGGTGCTTGACCTGCTTTCCGATTTTCCCGGCGTTCTGAATGTCGAGTTCAAGACAGATCATAATGTTTATCCTGGAATTGAGGAAAAAGTTGTGCGCCTGATCGACCTTTACCGCTCTAATCTGCCTGTTGTTTACTCATCTTTCAATCACGAATCACTGATCCGGATGAAACATATCGATCCAAGTGCCGACGTTGCCCTGCTTCTCTGGGAAAGGCTCGCTGATCCCTGGCGCTACACTGAACAGGTAGGGGCATCTGCTCAGCACTTATGGGAGGCTTCCGCTTTGACTGAAACCTCGGCACAGCTTCAGGAGCATGGTATTAAAGTCCGCGCCTGGACCGTGAACAAACCTAAAAATATGCAACGCACGTTCGAAATGGGAATTGACGCCATGATTACTGATTATCCCGAGGTGGCGCTTGATCTCCGGAAAAGTTTTGAAGAGGCAAAGGCTTTACGCCGGTAACCTGTATCGGAAAAGAACAATTCCAATTCTTCTAAATTTATTATTGAATCGCTTCAGCAATAATCATATTAAACCATGATTTTCAAATCCAGGGGTGGATAAGCACCTCTGTTTTTTTTGCACCTAATGTTTAAGATATTGTTCTTTATTCTTTCGAATACCATGATATAGAATGGATACGAAGCTATTATTACTTCTTAATTTTTGAATCATAAATAGTAACCGCTATCATGAGTTAGGGGTAATGACTTCATGCAAAAAATTGATAAAATTTATTCAACGATTCAACAGCATATCAACAATTGGAAAGACGGCCTGACTGCTGCCGATCTTGCCGAATCTTTGCGTCTCGACCGTTCTACTGCAAGCCGCTATTTGAATGAACTGACGAAGAATCGGAAATTAATCAAATCCGGGGGCAAACCCGTCCGCTACTTGCTGGCATCACAGGATCATTCTGTCCCTGACACTGAGGATGATACGCGAAACAAAGCGTCGGGAAATCGTTCAATTATCTGTTTGCCGGATCACCTGGAAACTCAATTTATCGGAACTAATGCCAGTCTGAAACCGATTATCGAGAAGGGTATGGCTGCCCTTTTCTACCCAGAGCAGGGACTCCATATTCTGCTATCCGGTGAAACAGGTGTCGGCAAGAGTTATTTCGCAGAATATCTGGCAAAGATCGCAGCCGCCCAGCCATGGAATAAAAATCCTGCTCCATTCATCACATTCAACTGCGCAGACTACGCCCAAAATCCTGAGCTATTAATGGGGCATATTTTCGGTATTAAGAAGGGCGCCTTTACAGGAGCAGCGAATGATGAAGCGGGGCTTGTAGAGCAGGCTAACCATGGAATTCTTTTCCTCGATGAAATCCACCGTCTCCCTCCCAGCGGTCAGGAAATGCTTTTCTACCTGATTGATAAGGGCCTGTATCGAAGGCTTGGTGAAACAAGCAGCGTTAGGCATGCAAAATTGATCCTGATTGGTGCCACGACTGAAACCCTGGAATCCACTTTGCTGCCGACATTGCTGCGCCGTTTTTCTCTCAAACTGTCAATTCCGCCGCTTAGAGAACGATCGGACTCGGAGCGTGAAACTTTTCTCACTCATTTTCTGAAACAGGAAGCAAAGAAAATGAAAGTTCCGCTTCTGATTGAAGACCACTGCCGCAAAGCTTTCTCGAAATATGCCTGTCCCGGAAATATCGGACAGCTGAAGAGCGACATTCAAATATCCTGCGCGCGTGCCTTCATGCGCCATCTTCAGGGAAGCACAGCAGAGGTCACGATCCGGAACGATGATCTTCCATCTCATGTGCTTAGCAGCCTGCCGGAAAGTGATCGCGAGCATGAAGCGGCCCACCTTGTCCCCTCTCTGAACCAGGGCGAAAAGATGCCCATTCAAAATATCTACTCAATCCTAGCTTCTATGGAGGGAAAAAGTCCGCCCTATTCCCATTACCCGTCTTCGGAGCAAGATATGCAGCTCGCGGTTAATCATTACCTTAAAGAGCTGCAGTCACTGTCTGAAAAAAGGATGGAATCCGAGCCCGGCTGGGCCCGTTTTGTCGATCATGACCTGCTTGACGCGCTTAGAGATTCAGAATTTTATTTCAGGGATGAGTTCCCCTTTGAATATAATACAAAACAGTTGATCGCCATTGGTCTTCATCTGGAAGCATATCGCCGGCAAGTAAGGAAAGGCAGCAGCTCCCCTCTCCCAGCTGTGCCTCACGCCGGTTCTGTTTACAGGACGGCGGCAGAGAAGCTTGCAGACTTTCTTGAAAAAAGGATTCACCTTCAGCTGCCGGAACGTGAAAAAGAGCTGCTTGCACACTTGATGGCGTCAACATTGCCGGAATACAAGCGAGAGAACGGCGTCGCCGTTTATCTTGTTACACATGGGCGGTCAACAGCCAGTTCAATGGCTGAAGTAACCAACTATCTGCTCGGAAGCCCGGTGATCCATCCGGTGAACATGCCGCTTACCGAGGCAACGGGTATAACCTATAAAAAAGTCCGCCAGCTGATCATGCAGCAAAAAAACTATTCCGGAATATTGATGCTTGTCGATATCGGTTCGTTGGTCACAATGGGAGATGCACTCAGTCAGGATCTTGGTATCCCGATCCGGACATTGGCTAACGTCAATCTGCCGATGTTGATTGAAGCAGGCCGAAAATCATTAATCGCCGATAATAGTCTGAAAGCGGTCTACAATTCGGCAAGATCGGCTTTTATTGCCCTCGCTCCAGAAAGTCAGCTGCCGGAACATCGCGAAGAAAGACAGAGGCTGATCGTTACCGTATGCTTCACAGGAGAAGGAACAGCACAGCTGCTCCATGACTGGCTCACCGAGCAGCTCTCCGTTGAAGACGGTGATGTTGCTGTAAGAGCCATTCGTATCGATCCGGTATCGAAAGACTCCGCAATGCTTGAAACTTTTCGGAACCAGTACCGAATTATTGCGATTGTCGGCACCGTGCAGGTGGCATTCAACGATATTCCGTTTATCCCCGCCCTTGAATTGCTGACAGATGACGGACATACCCGGTTGCATAAGTTGCTGGAGATTTCACGTCCTGCAGTTGTACCTGCTGTCTCTCGGCTGCCGGAATCATCAGCAGGTGAGCAGGAATTGATGCTGCTCGCCAGCACGGGTCTTGGAAAAATAACACAATTTTTGAATCCGCGAGCCTTCTTTCAAGCCATATCCTCCAGTTCCGAACAGATAAAGATCTTCTACCATTGGGATAATGATATGGAACTGGGCATGTGGATGCATCTGGGCAGTCTGGTTGACCAAATGATTCAGTCCGGCCTTGCCGGTTCAACCGAATCTTTTCTTCCTGAAGATCAGCCGAACAGCCAGACTGCTGTCAGCCAGAAAGACCAGGAAGTATGGGGACCGCTCTTTAAGCAACTTGAATCAACATTCAGGATCAGTTTCACGATGCGGCTCAGGAATGCCTTAATAATACTTGGAAAAAGGGATCAGAGTACTGTGTAACAGTTTGTGTAAAAGCGTTTGCACACTCAACATAATCACTTGCACAGTTTGAATCACCGTGCAAAGAGAAAAACTTCGGCAAAAACGGCAGAGGTTTTTCTCTTTTTTTATGGCTTAAGGACGGCGCTCCCCAGCAAGCGTGTCCACAGTGCCGTCTCTTCATCCACATTGGCATGAAATTTGCTTGTTATAAAGTGTACGGCAAACAGACAAGGAGGTGAGGAACATGAGCAGTTTTGCTAAATTTTATGTCAGTGTTTTTTCTATCATTTGGGTTGGTTATGGTCTTTTCAGTGTACTGATGAAACAGTCGCACAGTTTGGCATTGCTCTTGTTCGGTATCAGCTTTGCAGTTGTTTTTTTCCTGACCACCTGGTTCAGTCAGTGGATCTTCCGCAATTACAAGCGCATTGATGCAATGGCAAAGACAATTTTTGCAAAGAAAGCTGTTAATCGTAAGTAGCTATTATTTTTCATGACGTGTTTACTTTTTTGTCTGTTCGGCCTCGATTTAAAATAACAAAACACACATTTTTAGGAGGGGATTAATGATGAGCGAACCGATCAAATTGATCATCCTTTGCAGCTGGGGTGCGACTTCAAGCCAGCTGGCCGTTCAGGTTGAGAAAGCTGCAAAGAAAAGGAATATTGAATTGACTGCCGATGCCGGGGGTACGGGGGAATTCAAGAAGAAAGCCTCAGAATATGATGTTGCACTTCTGGAACCGCAAGTCCGCCACCTCAGGAAAGAAGTGACCAAAATCGGAGACGCAAACGATGTTCCGGTTGAGCTTGTCGATCAACGTGCTTTTGGTCTGATGGACGGTGACCGAGTTCTTGACCAAGTGCTGGAAATATTAAAAAACAAATGATTCATTAATTGGGGGGAAATAAAATATGAACGATGTAATTGACTGGATAGAGGATAAATTCATGGGTCCTCTTGGTAAAATGGCTCAGAATATCTACCTGCAATCCATCCGTGATGCTTTTGTCATCTTTGCACTGCCCGTTATTCTTACCGGAGCACTGTTCCTGATTGTAGCCAATCCGCCGACTTCGGTAAACTGGCCGATCATTCAGGCCTGGGCGCATGCCGTCGCACCAATCACGCCGCAGATCATGTTTCCTTTTAACCTGACATTCGGCATTATGGCCATCACTGTTGCCTTTGGTGTTGGCTACAGCTTAGGTGAACGCCGCGAACTTGACTCGGTAATGTCCGGCATGCTTTCAATGCTGGCATTCTTCATGACTGCGTTCCCTGTAACGGATATCACGAAAGTTCCTTTTGGCGATGTTCTTAACTATCTAGGTGGCCAGGGGCTGTTCGTTGCAATCATCTTAGGCATTCTGACGACTGAATTTATGCGTTTTCTGATCAGTAAGGGCTTTGCGTTTGAAATGCCTGCAGGGGTTCCTCCTTATGTCATGCGTGTCTTTCGCGCCCTTGTTCCATTCATGATTACACTGCCGCTTGTATGGGCGCTGGAATGGATCTGCTGGGCCAACCTTCACATTACGATTCCGCAGGCAGTACTTGAACTTTTTAAGCCCTTGGTTTCGGCATCCAACTCATATCCCGCCGCTCTCGGCATGATTCTTCTGATGCTGCTGCTCTGGTTCATGGGGATCCATGGTATGAACGTTGTTTCATCTGTCGTCTACCCGTTCTGGATGAGCAACCTGGCGGCAAACGCTAAAGCAGTTGCCGCCGGCCAGGCTGCTCATGGTATCGTTGTGGAACCATTCTTCCATATGTTCGCTCATATCGGCGGTTCCGGCGCAACTTTCGGCCTTGCGATCTTTATGCTCTTCTCTGCTTCGAAGCAAATCAAGCAGATTGGGCGCACTGCTATCATTCCGACGCTCTTTAACATCAACGAGCCCATTCTTTTCGGTCTCCCGATTGTCTTGAACCCGATTATGTTCATTCCGTTCATTCTCGGACCTACAATCATTGTCACGCTCAACTATATCTTGTTTGCCACGGGCGCACTTCCTCCTGTAATCATTCAGCCGCCATTCACTGTTCCGATCTTCCTCGGCGGGTTTATCGCAACGGGCGGACACTTCTTCGCCGGCCTGATTCAGGTTGTTGACGCTGCCATCGCTGCACTAATCTACTGGCCTTTCTTCAAGAAATATGAAGCGCAGCTGGTTCAGCAGGAAAAAGAAGGCGCCGAAGACTCGGTTGAAAAAGCAGCCGAAGCAAAATAACAGCGCTATATCGTTTAGATTGGAGGGTGAAAAATGACAGATCGATCTGAAGCAGCGGTTTTCCAACTGATCCTTCATGGCGGAAACGCCCGGGGTGAAGCTTATGAAGCTCTGGATGCCGCAGAAGATTTCAATTTTGATGAAGCGCAGAAGCATATTGATGCTGCTGAACAGGAATTCCTTCAAGGGCATAAATGGCAGACCGAAACCATTCGCAGTGCCAGCGAGGGCCATACGCCAAGTTTTCTGATGGTTCACGCACAGGATCATGTGATGACAGCTCAGGCTGAACTGAATCTGATCAAGCGCATCATCACAAATTACAAACTGATAGAGAGACTCGAAAAGCGGGTTGAAGTCTTGGAGAATAAATGATCTGCAAGATTCCGTTCGAAAAGGTGACGAAGAAATTTGTTGCTTATCATTCGGTACCTCTTTGAACGCCCTCTATAAGATTGCTACTAAAAGCCGTTCGTTTTCCGGGAACGGCTTTTTAGTGTGCTCCTTGACTGTCGCAGGAGCTAAGAAATACAATGTTTTTAGACAGACAAAATACAAATCGGGTGATATTTATGGACGGTAAAGAAGCCGCCGGACGAAAAGCAATTGATGAAATCAGAGAGGGCATGACGGTAGGCTTGGGAACAGGCTCGACTGTTTATTATTTTCTTCAAGTTCTGGCTGAAAAAGTCGCTGAAGGCTTGTCGATCACAGGAGTTGCTACTTCACAAAAAACAGTGAAGTTGGCAACGGAATGGCAGATTCCCATGAAACCACTGAACAGTGTTGATCAGATTGATATAACAATAGACGGGGCAGATGAATGCGACCCTTCCTTGAACGGGATCAAAGGCGGTGGCGGGGCGCTTCTCTACGAAAAACTAGTTGCCAAAGCCTCGAAAAAACGAGTTTGGATTGTGGACAGCCGCAAAGAAGTGGAGCAGCTAGGCAGCTTCCCTCTGCCTATTGAAGTAATCCCATTTGGCTGGAAACAGGTACGGCAAGCTATGGAAAACAAGGGATACCGCCCTGAACTGCGCCTCAATGAGCAAGGCGAGCCCTTTGTTACAGATGCTCACCACTATATTCTCGATCTTCATTTGAGAGCGATTCAGGATCCTGCCTCCTTGGCCGCTGAATTAGATCATGTGACAGGGATAGTGGAACACGGTCTGTTTGTCGGCATGACCGATGAAATTCTGATTGGTTATCCCGATGGGCATGTCGGAACTTTGAGCCGAAAAGACATTTTAAGGAGAAGCGGGAAATAAATTTTACCTTTCTTTATAAACCATTTTGTATTGTTTCAAAAAATGAAGCAACATACCATATGGATTTTGCCCTTCTCCCAGCTGTCATTAAAAAATAAATGGCAATAGTACTGAGAGAGATGTCGGAACTGCGGGCAAACAGAGGAAAAGCGTTCTAAGATCAATGACCTGTTTTCTTTTTCATTTAAAAAGGGCCCCTGCCGTTATGAGCAGAGGCCCTTTTTAATAGCTGATTTATAGGATTTTTTCGTAAAAATTCGCTTCAATGTATGCCATTAAATAGCCAAGTTTGTTACTCATGAATGGGACAATTTGAACAGCACAAACCGGCTTGCTATTTCTGTCTGCGCAGACTTAAGCAATAATCAGATTGTTCAGTTCATGAAGTACTTCTTTGCAAGGCTTTGTAATTGACTCGGATCCAAAACAACCTCATCGTTGTCCGACTTTAGCATATCATCATACAGCACTTCATTCGTTCCCTTAATTTGAAGGTAATGAATTTGCTGCTGCAGATGGAGATGACTCATGACACTTAATCCGGCACTAATCATATCTTCTTGGGTCATATTAGTGGCAATCAGATATTTTGAAACGGAGCCCAATAAGCTCGGCAGCTTTGTCACATTAGCAGGCTGACCGACCTTTTTAGCGATACCAATCAGTGCAGCTTCCTGTAATTGCTGACGTCCATAATCGGTTCCGGGAACCGAATCACGTTCGTGGACGATTTCATTGACCATTTGACCGTTCAAAGCATGTGTACCTGCTGTAAATGTCTTATTCTTATCTTGCGGATACCACGGGTGGGTCAGGGTGACATCAAACGGAAGCGTCATATCGATGCCTCCAATCGAGTCTACCATATCCTGAAAGCCCCAGTTATTTGTCTCAGCAAAGTAGTTAATCGGTACACCCGTAAGCTGTGAAATCGCTGCCACGGCGTCAGTGGACCCCTGTTTGATGCCATGGTTCAGTTGATCCATGTAGTTAACACTGGTCAATTTTGTATAGCCAACCCCCGGCATATAAACCCGGGTATCGCGGGGAATGCTTAGTATGTTGTAGGTATGGTTGTTCAAGTTCGCATGCACGAGAAGCAGTGAATCACTGTGACCAGCAGGATCTCCCGGCCGTGCATCTGAACCCATCAGCAGCAAATTGAATGTTCCAGTCCGTTCTTTAATTTTGCTGGTCGTTTTCCCAATAGACGGTAAGTTATTAAAGTGATGTTGCGGCCTGAGATTATAATATTCATAAGCGCTGCAGCTGGCCGCTGCTATAAGAAGGACAGCAAGAATCACTAGTATATAGCGTAAAAATCTGTGCCGTTTTCTTACTCCTTTTTGACTGCGCGATTCCTCAGGTGAATTTTTCCGTGCCATTATATTCCTCCTAAATTTGTATAACATCAAAAGATTATTATTTCATGTTATAGATAAATTCGAATGGTGACTGCTTTACTTTGACATTGCAAAGAAATTTTATGTTGGATTACATCATTTTTTTTTGATTAAGGAATCATTTTGTCGTAATTAAAGAATTATTATCCGTTTATTAGTTTGATTGTAATAAAAATAAAGCTCCATAGAAGTCATAGATTTTATCTTAAAAGCGGCAAATAAAAATAAGTACAGCAACATTTCAGGCAGATAAATAAAAACCTTCTGTCCTATTTATCGTATACAGAAAGGTTTCACATTCGTTCGAAAGCCAGGCACTTTTAAAAATCAGAAAAAAATATTTTTTCTTTTTACGGCATGAGGCTCATCTTGATTAAACAGAAACTGCCAGCATACCCGCTACACTGACCCAGCTTTCTTTAAAAATAAAAATGTGACAAAGTATTGACAAATAATCATCCTGTAATTAAAATGGTTACAGGTGGTGAGGAAAATGATCAACAGTCGAGTCGCAGTAGCCATTCACATCCTAGTGCTGATCGCTTCCAAGCCGCACGATGATCTGCCTTCTGATTATATTGCATCAAGTGTTAACACCAATCCGGTCGTGATACGCAGGATACTCGGGATGCTCAGGAAAGCCGGGCTGATTCATACAACGATCGGCAAGGCGGGAGCATCACTGTCAAGATCTCCGGCCGAAATCTCTCTGCTCGATGTCTATAGAGCGGTAGAGCCGGATGACGAATTATTTGCGGTTCATGAAAATCCCAACCCGCACTGTCCCGTTGGCAAACGTATTAATTCGGTGCTTGATGAGGCATTTCACGGCGCGCAGTCAGCGCTCGAAATGAAACTTGCCGGTCAGAACATTCAGGATATAATGGATCATCTTTTTAGTGAAGGATGATTTCGTTATCGCCAAGATGTAACTTACTTAGTTACAAATATTTGTGGAGGTGAGAAATTGAAAATCGCAATTATTGGGGCCGCAGGAAAAGCGGGTTCCCGCATACTGAAAGAAGCCAGCGATCGTGGTCATCAGGTCACCGCGATTGTCCGCCATCCGGAAAAGGTCGACAAGAACATCCCCTATCTTCAGAAGGACATTCTTGAATTAACCCGAAGTGATCTTGAACCTTTTGATGTCGTCGTCAATGCCTTCTCCGCGCCGGCCGGCAGAGGAAATATCCATATAGAAGCCGGCAGGGTTCTGATCAGGGCGCTTTCCGGCACGGATACACGCCTGATTGTGGTCGGCGGTGCCGGCAGTCTTTATGTCGATGAAGCAGAAACAGTCAGGTTAATTGATACGCCGGAATTTCCGAAACAGTTTTTTGAGGCAGCTTCCAAGCAGACCAAAAATCTGGAAGAACTTCAGCAATCCGAAAATTTGAACTGGACATTTCTGAGCCCTTCAGCGATGTTCGCTCTTGGAAAACGCACAGGCCACTATAAAACAGGTCACAATCGCCTGCTCGTTAATTCTGACGGAAAAAGTTACGTCAGCTATGAAGATTATGCTGCAGCTCTGGTTGATGAAATGGAACACCCTGAACATTTGAATGAGCGCTTTACCGTCGTCTCCGAGTCTGAATGATCCAGCCGGGGACGCTTTAAAAATAAAAAAGACAATTAAAGGGAGTGGATTTACATGGCAAATTGGACGATTGACACAGCGCACACGGAAACGGCATTCTCGGTAAAACATATGGGCCTTTCAAATGTCAGAGGAAATTTCCAGACAACAAAGGGAACAGTAACGACAGATGACAGTGGCAAAATCACAGCAATTGATGCCATTATAGAAATTGGAAGCATTACAACACGAAACGCAGACCGCGACAATCATCTGAAAAGTGCAGACTTCTTTGATGCGGAAGAATTCCCGGAAATTCACTTCGTGTCAACATCGATCACGAACAAAGATGCCGAAGAATACACGATCAAAGGCGATCTGACAATCAAGGGCGTCACTAAATCTATCTCTTTTGATGCCGAAATCGGTGAACCGATCAACGATCCATACGGTCTGAAGCGAAGCGGAGCCAGCCTCTCGTTCTCTATCGACCGCCGTGACTATGGACTGACCTGGAGCCAGGCACTGGCAAACGGCAACCTTGTTGTCGGTAACAAAATTAAAATTAACGTCGATGCCGAAATCACCCAGAATCCCGCAGCGTAACGATCTGCGAAACAGTAAATCCAGGTATGCAATATGGAGTGCCTGAAAAGCTGGTGCTTTTTCAAATAAAATATAAACACCTGTATCAAAAAAGGCGACTCAAAAATTCAGAAAATGAATTTGGGCCGCTTTTTTTATACAGATTGATTTTATCTTCAATTAGTTGAATCCGCAGTACGGACTGATTCTTTGTGACTACCATGCAGGCTTGTTCTTCCTCACTAGTTCCCTTTGTCATTGTTCTCTCTCTCTCGTACCATTACTCACCTTTAAGTCTTGAAACCCTTGCGGTTCTATGGCTCCCGGATTTTCTAAAATATTTAAATATCTTTTAAAAGATTATAAGACGCGCGGCCTTCTTACCTGAAGAAAAACTTTCAAAAGAACAAAAAACGTTGCCAGATTCGGAAAAGCCATTCACTTGATATTGATGGACCCATTTCAGGACGGTATCGTGTCCGGATATATGGATATTTA
Source organism: Sporolactobacillus pectinivorans (assembly GCF_002802965.1). Lineage (NCBI taxonomy): Bacteria > Bacillati > Bacillota > Bacilli > Caryophanales > Sporolactobacillaceae > Sporolactobacillus > Sporolactobacillus pectinivorans. The sequence goes on from NZ_NXGA01000001.1 coordinate 46,438, forward strand.
TGGTGTAGCGAAGTGCTGCCTGCCCCGGCTAGGTATTCACTAATAATTTTTATCTTAAAATATCATTAGAATACTTTGTCATATGAAAACCCCCCTGAAGTTGGTTTATTGTCCAACTTCAGGGGGTCACTTCACCTATTGTTCTCTTTATTTAATTTTTACAGTGTAAGGTTTTGTAATTGTTTGGTGATGTTTTGCCCTACGTTATAGTCTGATTGGCTAATATCTCCGTTCTTTAAAAGAACATCTAAGCTATTAGACATGTAAGAACCAAATTCTTTATACGTGTCTAGAGAATTTAAATCTGAATTAGTATTTCCAATGAAATTCTGGAAATTGAATAGTAGTTGACCACCGATATTGGCTCCCTGGTTTTCCTCTGCATCTAAAATATTACTGATCGCGTTACGAATTTTTCCAGGCGCAGATACGGGAGGGAAGGTGACTAATCCTTGTTTGACGTCATCAAACGATTGTATGGAGAAGTTTACGCCAGACCTTTTGAGATTCTGATATAGTTTCAAGTCTGCTGAACGTTCGTCAGGGTCCGTTTCTTTATTTATTTCAACGATATTCGGATCAATAGTACTTGTATCAGAGTCACTTGCTCCATCAAGCGCAGATTGAAACGACGAAGAATCGGTTTTATTGTTATTGGTCATAGATGTTCCTGATGTCTTTAATGAACTGTTAACATAAGAGTTGGTTCCTAATTCAGTATTCAAATAAACCATTATCAAAACCTCCCAATTGGATATAATCATCCATAATATCGTCTAATTTAAAAATATTTTCAAATTCCACCATCCTTGCCTTGCTTTCAATTACAAAATCATGTAATTTTTCAAACCGATATGCCACTCGGCCATGACATCGAACGTCCCATTTGCCACTTCGTCATCACCAGTAATATTGATCAGGTCACCATTTTTTGAATCGTCCAGTGCCATTTTTTCGGATCCTGTGGGCCTGTCAGCTCCTTATCCTCCCTCGCTCCGCTCAGTCCGGTACCGTTGAAACGCCCTCGTAACAAATAAATATATTATATAATCATTTCAAGAGATGATTATATATTCACAATATAGAATAATATGGGTTTTTTTCTCTCTGGTTGCCACTCTCAATTTTTTTGGCAGTAATTGCAGCAACTGTTTGGGTTATAGTTCGATTATTCAAAAGAAAGTTAAAAAAAACGAAGTGGTAATTTCACTTCGTTTTTACCTAATATCTGATTTTAATTTTTCAATAATAGTTAAAAAAAGCGTTAGTTGCGTAGCTATTATCACCCACATAAAGTGCTAAAGTTTCGGTGGTCTAGTAAATTCCACTATGCATCTAAGATTAAGGTCGAGTGAAGCTTGCGCTTTTCCAGAAGCACTTTCGGTACTTTTAATTATACCAAAGTGAGTAAATAGGGCATTAATTTTTCTTCTTCAGTTTTTGGGATGCGGCCTCACATCGATTTACCCACTGTTCGACAAACTGATCATGCGGCAGAATCCGATCCTTCAAATCACTGATGAACATGATCATCTCTTCTCTGCACCACTTGAGACAAGTTTGATAGACTTCTATGTCCAGATCGTCTTCGTCCCAGTACACGGGAATCATTGAAATTTTGCTACAATCATACAAATAGGCCCGTGTGTGTCCGTCGGTCAGAAATACTTCCCCACCAATCTTTTTGACTGGTAATGGCATATTATTTCTTATATTCAAAGGATCAAACTGTCCTTGAAGCCGGTCTATTTTTGATTGATCCAGATATAGTTGACTGGGGCGGATCTGGTACAGGTCCAGAAAAAATTTTTGCACAATGGGTCCTTCCTTTTTTACCTGATTTTCAGGCTTTTCTCCCGATAAATATAAGATAAACCAAAAGTGCCCCGATGTCGCAGAAAAGTATTAAAAGCGCCATTGGAAAATAGGTCCCGCTACCGCCGAGGCCGACAAGCGGAGATAATAGTGCACCAACTAAGTTCATCCCTAATCCAAGTATTGCCGATGCACTTCCGGCCGCTCTCCCCTGCGTCTGCATCGCAAGCGAAAAGGCTGTGGTGTTGACAAGTCCAACCATAGAGACGACGAAGAACAGCGGAAGCATGACGGCAATCAGCCGTGGCGGATTGAGCAGCAATCCTGAGAAAAGCGCAATACTGCCCGCCGCCGCGATCAGCGTGCCGGTGCGCAGCACTTTCTTCGCACCTGCCCTGCCTGAAAGAATTCCTGCCAGCTGCGACATAGCGACAATCCCTAGGCCGTTTGTCGCAAAAAACAGGCTGAATCCAATCGGCGAAACGCCGAACATGTCCTGCAGCACAAAAGACGATGCGGAAATATAACAGAACATCGCGCCCATAACCAGCCCAAGAACTGCCGCATAACCCATAAACCTCCGATCACGGCATATGTTGCCCATGGCGGAAAGCGTCCCGCTCAGTCCACCGGTAATCCTCCTTTCCATGGGCAAAGTCTCAGGCAGTCCGAAAAAAGCGCCAAGAAACAGGATTATACCGATCACACCAAGAACGACAAAAACACCATGCCAGGATGTAAATTTAAGAATCAGTCCGCCCATTATCGGTGCGAGTATCGGAAAAATTCCGTTGATCGCCATCAGCATCGAGAAGAATTTCGTAAGTTCCGTCCCTGAGTACAGATCACGTGCCACAGCTCTGGAAATCACCAGTCCCGCAGCGCCGGCCAGTCCCTGCAAAAAGCGGAGAATGACCAGCAGAATGATTGAAGAGACCATCGAGCAGAGAAATGAAGTACCGGTAAACACAATCAGGCCGGCGAGCAGCGGTCCTTTCCGCCCGTGATTGTCACTGTAAGGCCCGATAATAATCTGACCGATGGCGAGCCCGATCAGGCAAGCTGTAATGCTTAGCTGACCAAAAGACGTAGTCGTATGTAAGTTAAGCGTCAGGGAGGGCAGTGATGGCAGATACATATCCATCGACAAGGGTCCGAATGCCCCCAGTGCGCCCAAGATAATGACAAGCCAGGTTTGTCTTCGACGACCCGGCTCTGTGACTACTTCATTTCTAGAATCAGATAAACTCGCTTTCACGTGCAACAGCCCTTCTCTCTATTATTGAGTTTTTAAAACGATCACCTATACAAAAGTGTCTAACATTCATGTTATCACAGAATAAAAAGGAAGAAATCATTGAATTGTTTGAAAAGATTAATGAAGATGAGAAAGAATCCGCATATAATTATCTGCAGTGTCTGGACAAGTTTAAATACTGAACATGCAAAAGTTACAGCTGACTGACAAATAAAAGTTTAATAAAAATGTGGGGTCCATCCGTTTGTTCGTAAATCGTATGGACCGTTAATTTTTAATGAAATTAAAAAGACACGGCTGCTCATGTTCCAACTTGAGTGTAGTGTTTTTGGTTCGGTTCTTTCTTGTTTTGGTCCAGTTTTCTGATTTCGATTCGAATCCACCGCATTTCGGTTCCGTTTTCTGACTTTGGTTCGAGTCTGCTGTATTTCGAGCGTGTGAAGCATTCTATAGCTCAGTTATCCACAAGTCGATATTTTTATAATTTTCAAGAGACAAAAAAACACCGAATACTCAATTCCGGTATTCGGCAACCTGTATAAAAATATAGGGGGTCAACATTTTTAATAGAATTGTCTTTCAGTTACGGCCGATTTTTTCTTCAGCCAGCATGATCTGTTTCTCAATCTGATGAGGCGCAGTGCCGCCTTCGCTTTCACGGGCGCGCATCACATTTTCCGGCTTCAGATCTTCAAAAATATCCTCTTCAAATAAGAGGCTGAACTGTTTGTATTCGCTCAGCTCCAGATCAAGCAGATACTTTTTATGTTCAATGGCATAAAGCACCATTTTTCCTGTAATCGCGTGGGCTTCCCGGAAGGGCATCCCTTTTCTTGCCAGATAATCGGCGATATCGGTTGCATTGGAGTAGTCCTTCTCAACCGCGTGACGCATCCGGTCTTTATTAACCGTCATTGTCTCCAGAATCGGAGCCAGCAGCTGCAAGGCGCCCGTTATCGTTTTGACTGTATCGAAAATGCCTTCCTTGTCTTCCTGCATATCCTTATTGTAAGCAAGCGGCAGTCCCTTCAAAACTGTAAGCAGGCCGACCAGATGGCCGAATACGCGTCCTGTTTTTCCGCGCAGCAGTTCGGAAACATCTGGATTCTTTTTCTGTGGCATGATACTGGATCCCGTGCAGAAAGCGTCATCCAATTCAATGAACTTGAATTCCTGACTGCTCCAGAGCACCATTTCTTCCGACAGCCGCGAAAGATGCACCATAATCAGCGAGCAGGCAGATAACGCTTCAACCACAAAATCCCGGTCACTGACTGCGTCCATGCTGTTCGGATAAATGTCGTCAAAATCAAGCAGTTCGGCCACGCGCCGGCGGTTGATCGGAAAAGTCGTTCCCGCCAGTGCCCCGGCGCCAAGAGGCAGTATATTGATCCGTTTCACGCTGTCTTTCAGTCGGCCTTTATCCCGTTCGAACATCCAGAAGTAAGCCAGCATGTGATGGGCGAATGAAATCGGCTGCGCGCGCTGCAGATGAGTGTAGCCCGGCAAAATGGTATTTACATTGGCTTTCGCTTTCTCCAGTAAAGCGGATTGGACATTTTCCAACAGCTCAATAAGCAGTTCTGTTTTACCGCGCATATAGAGGTGCATGTCGGTCGCAACCTGATCATTGCGGCTGCGGCCGGTATGGAGTTTGCCGCCGACCGGACCGATTTCATCAATCAGCATGCGCTCGATATTCATGTGGATGTCTTCCTGATCGACAGAAAACTCCGCTTGGCCTTTTTCAACTTTGTCGAGGATTTTTTGCAGGCCATCCTGGATGGTTTGCGATTCTTCCGGCGTAACAATGCCGCATTCACCCAGCATCGTCACATGGGCGAGACTGCCCTCAATATCTTCTTTCGCCAGTTCCCGGTCATAGGAAATCGACGCGGTATATTCGTCAACCAGCTTATTTGTTGACTTCGTAAACCGGCCGCCCCATAGCTTCGCCATGTTCTGCCTCCGTTTCAGCGTCATCTTTGTGCACTTCCGCGTTGACCTTTGTCGGCAGTCCCCACAGTTTGATGAACCCTACAGCAGCATTGTGGTCGAACGCGTCACCCTTGGTGTAGGTCGCCAGTTTTTCATTATAAAGGCTCTTATCCGAAGCGCGGCCGACGACGATGTGGTTCCCCTTGAACAGTTTGACCTTTACTTTTCCGGAAACTACTTCCTGTGTTTGGTTAACAAACGCTGAAAGTGCTTCTCTGATTGGTGAGTACCAAAGGCCGTCATAGATAACCTGCGACAATTCTTTATCAATCAGCGGCTTGAACTTAGATACTTCCTTAGTCAGTGTGATCGTTTCAAGCGCCTGATGCGCATTGATCAGAATCAGGGCTGCCGGGTTTTCATAAACTTCACGCGATTTAATGCCGACCAGACGGTTTTCTACATGGTCGATCCGTCCGACGCCGTGCAGTCCGCCGATTTCATTTAATTTTTTAATCATCTCTACAAACGGCAGTTTTTCACCGTTCAGAGAAATCGGAACGCCTTTTTCAAAAACAATTTCGATGTATTCCGGTGCATCCGGTGTTTTTTCAATCGGATTGGTCCACTCAAAAGCCGCTTCAGGTGCTTCGTTCCATGGGTTTTCCAGAACCCCGGCTTCGCAGGCACGGCCCCAAATGTTGGCATCGATGGAGAAAGGATTGTCGAGATCGACCGGGATCGGAATCCCGTTCTTTGCAGCGTATTTGATTTCCTCATCACGCGTCATGCCCCATTCCCGTACCGGAGCGACGACTTTCAGAGAAGGATCAAGCGCTTGAATCGATACTTCAAAACGGACCTGGTCGTTGCCTTTGCCCGTGCACCCGTGGGCAACAGCCACAGCGCCCTCTTTATGTGCTACGTCAACTAAAAGTTTTGCGATCAGTGGACGGGACAGACCCGATGAGATCGGGTACACGCCCTCATACAGGACGTTGGCTTTAAGAGCCGGAGCAAGGTAGCCTTCAGCGAGCAGATCTTCAGCGTCAACGACGTATGATTTGATGGCGCCGACATCCAGTGCCTTTTGCTTGACCATCGACAGATCTTTGCCCTCACCAACATTAATGCTCAACGCGATTACATCGTAGCCGTACTTCTCCTGAAGCCATTTAATACAAACAGAAGTATCAAGACCACCGGAATAAGCCAACACAATTTTTTCTTTTGCCATAATTGAAATCCTCCTTTTTTTAGTGCTTATATTTTAATTGCTTTCCATCAGACATTTTAGAATAGCTTTGTGTGCATGAAGTCGGTTTTCTGCTTCATCAAACACCACAGAATGGGGCCCGTCAATAACGCTTGGAGCGACCTCCTCTCCGCGATGCGCAGGCAGGCAGTGCATGAAAAGGTAGTCCGGTTTTGCCAGAGAGGCCAGAGCACCGTCAACCTGATAGCCCTGAAAATCATGCAGCCGTTTCTCCTTTTCCGCTTCGTCACCCATGCTCAGCCATGTATCTGTAATCACAATGTCACACCCTTCCGCCGCTTCCTGCGGAGAGTTTGTGAATCCTACATGACATCCGTTTTTCTCGGCCCTTGTTTCTGCTTCATGCAGGATAGCCGGATCAGGCTCATATCCCTCCGGACTGGCGACGGTCAAATTCATGCCGACTGCCGCTGCACCCTCAAGAAGTGAATGTGCCATATTGTTGTAGCCATCGCCGATAAAGCAGGCCTTCAAGCCGTCCAGGTGTCCCTCGTGTTCGTAAATCGTCAGCAGGTCGGCGATAACCTGTGTCGGATGATGCATGTCCGTCAGTCCATTAATGACCGGGACATCGGCGTATTCAGCCAGTTCTTCCACTTTCTCGTGGGCAAATGTGCGGATCATGATACCATCAACGAATCTTGACAGAACTCTCGCCGTATCGGCAATTGTTTCTCCACGCCCAAGCTGCATGTCGCGGCTGCTTAGAAAAAGTGCCGACCCACCCAGCTGATACATACCGACCTCGAACGCCACTCTTGTCCGGGTTGATGATTTTTCAAAAATCATTGCCAGTGTTTTCCCGCCCAAATAGGGATGGGGAATATGTTTCTTGGTTAATGCTTTCATATCAAGCGCTTGTTTGAGTAATAAATGTAATTCATCCGTCGTAAAATCGGCGATAGTCAAAAAATCTTTGCCCTTTAAGGCAAACGCAGTCTCTCTGTCCGTTGCCACACCAGTCACATCCCTTTATTCGTCATGTAGTGATAATCCCGATATTCTCCAAGCGTGTGAACCGACAGTTCAAAGTTCCCGCCAGCCGCGGTCAGGGCCGCAAAAACAGTATCAATGCACGTGTAAACCGGTACCTGGTAGCGGAGCGCGAGAGCTCTCATTTCAAACCCGAACGACTTTCGGTTACGCCCCGCAGTCGGTACATTAATCACTGCAGCCACATGTCCTGAGGCAAACAGTGCTTTCATAGCTTCAGGATTTTCAGCAATTTCACCGCAGCTGACATCCGCTTGCTGATAGAAGTCGGCCGTGCTGTCCGTCGCCATGATCCCGAATCCCCTTGCAGCCAGCTGCCTGACCGCACTCAGGCTTTCATTTCTCGCCCTGCCGGCAACCGAACATAAAATCATTTCTCCCTGCGCCGAACGTTCAAATGGATTTCCGGACCCGAGAAAATAGGCCTTCATAAAAGCTTCAGCCACTGTCTTTCCCATTCCCAGCTGTTCACCGGTTGATTTCATCTCAGGTCCGAGTACCGGATCGACACCGGGGAGTTTGGAAAAAGAAAAGACAGGCGCTTTGACTGCATAAAATTGCGGCCGCGGGCAGTAACCCTTGATTAAATCGAGATCAGCCAGCTCACAACCCAGCTGTATACTAATCGCTTTTTCCACCATCGGAATGCCGGTAACTTTGCTTATAATCGGTACCGTACGGGAGGCACGCGGATTAACTTCCAGAACATAAACCGTTCCGCCTGCAATGACGAACTGGATATTGACCAATCCCTTAACGTTGAGCCGCTTGCAGATCTTTAGCGTATCATCCGCAATTTCCTGTTTCGCCGCATCCGGAAGCGTGTGGGATGGAAAGACCGCAATGCTGTCTCCGGAATGGACCCCGGCACGTTCAATATGTTCGAATACGCCTGGGATACACACCTGATCACCATCGCTGATCGCGTCAACTTCACATTCTGTCCCGGGCACATAGCGGTCGACAAGAAGCGGGAATGACTGCGCACTCAGATGATGCTCACCCCGGATGTAATTGTCAAGCTCTTCCGGTTTGTGAAACAGAAACATTGATTGTCCACCGATAACATAAGAAGGCCGGACAAGAATCGGATAACCCAGCTGCCTGCCCGCATTAGCGAGATCTTCCAGTCGGTCGGCACTCAGTCCGCGGATATGCGGGATGGCCAGATCGGAAAGCAGTTCATAAAATTGTTCCCGGTCCTCCAGCCGATCGATGCTACCTGTTGACGTTCCCAGAATGTTTATACCGGCTGCCTCCAGCGCTTTGGCAACATTTACAGCCGTCTGGCCTCCGAACTGAACCAGTGCGCCCTGAACCTGCTCTTTCTCAGCGACATTCAGAATATCCTCCACCGCAAGAGGTTCGAAATAAAGCCGATCGGCAATCGAATAGTCCGTGCTCACCGTCTCCGGATTATTATTTATCACCACAGCTTCAAATCCGTTTTTCCTGACTGCAAGCGTTGCCTGGACGGAACAGTAATCAAATTCAATACCCTGGCCGATGCGGATAGGCCCTGATCCAATGATCAGAATCTTGGGTTTTCCACTGACCGCCGCCTCATCTTCACCTTGCCAGGTTGAATAATAGTAAGGGGTCTGTGCTTCAAACTCTCCGGCACATGTATCTACAAGATGATAGGAAGGTTTTAAACCGATTCCCAGCCTGCGTCTCCGGACAACCGCTTCAGTAACGCCCGTGAGTTCAGACAGCCGCCGGTCGCCGATATTCATCCATTTTGCCTGAATCAGCAGATCATCAGGTATCTCGTCCAGAGGTTGTGCTTTTATTTTTTCCTCAAGATCAATCATCCCTTTTATCCCGTTCAGAAACCACAAATCTATCTCTGTGATCTCATGAATTTCGTCTGCCGTCATTCCTCTTCTCATCAATTCAGCAATGGCAAACAGTCTCAGATCCGTAGCTTTCAGGAGCTGTTTTTTAAGGCCCTCATCCGACAGACGATGATTGGTTTCATTGTCCAATCCGGTAAAGCCCATTTCCATTGATCGAATCCCTTTGTTCAATGCACCTTCAAAAGTCCGGTCAATAGCCATGACTTCACCGGTCGCCTTCATCTGGGTGCCGAGGCTGTGGTCAGCCTCCGTAAACTTGTCAAACGGAAAGCGGGGAATTTTAACGACTATATAATCAATTGCCGGTTCAAAAGAAGCATAAGTCGTGCCAGTGATCGGATTGAGAATCTCATCCAGATGAAAACCGACGGCGCACTTTGCGGCAACACGGGCAATCGGATAACCGGTCGCTTTTGAAGCCAGCGCTGACGAACGGCTGACACGCGGATTCACCTCAATGATCGCATACTCATCGGACTCCGGGTTCAGAGCGAATTGAATGTTGCATCCACCAACGATCTTCAGTGCTCGGATGATTTTCAGTGACGCATTGCGAAGCATCTGATACTGGACATCGGACAGCGTCTGTGATGGTGCAACAACGATGCTGTCGCCCGTATGCACACCGACGGGATCGACATTCTCCATATTGCAGACGATAATGCAGGTGTCGTTAGCATCACGCATGACTTCATACTCAATTTCTTTCCATCCCTTAATGCTCTTCTCAATCAGCACTTCATGAATCGGACTGAGGTTGAGGCCTCTCTGCAGGACAACATCCAGATCCTCTTTGTTGTAAGCAAATCCACCGCCTGAACCGCCAAGTGTATACGCCGGCCGGACGATCACAGGATAGCCAATCTTTTCAGTGAATGCAGCCCCATCGTCAAAACTGCGGATAATTTTTGATTTGGGAACAGGTTCCTCGATATCAATCATTAATTGTTTAAAAAGTTCGCGGTCTTCTCCATGCCGAATGGATTCAACCGATGTGCCGAGCAATTCCACCCGGTATTTGGCCAGAATACCTTTTTCATAGAGTTCGACTGCAAGGTTCAGTCCGGTCTGGCCTCCGAGCGTTCCGATCAGTCCGTCCGGGTGCTCTCTGGCAATAATCTTTTCAATAGCCTGCAGCGTCAGAGGTTCAACATAAGTCCGGTCGGCAATCTGGTCATCCGTCATAATCGTCGCCGGGTTATTATTGATCAGCACCACCTCAATGCCCTCTTCTTTGAGTGCCAGGCAAGCCTGTGTGCCGGCATAATCGAATTCAGCAGCCTGGCCGATCACGATCGGACCCGAACCGATGACAAGCACTTTTTTTATATCAGTACGTAACGGCATGAATGACTTCACCCTTGCTCTGTTTTATCGTCGCAATGAACCGTTGGAAAACAGGATGCGTATCATCCGGTCCCGGATGGGCTTCCGGATGAAACTGAACCGTTTCAATCGGAAGCGAGCAGTGCTTCAGCCCCTCAACTGACCCATCATTCACATTCAGATAGGTGACAGCAAAGATCTGTTCATTAATGCTGCTCTTTTCCACGACATAGCTATGGTTCTGAGAAGTGATCCATACCTTGCCTGTTTCTACTTCTCTGACCGGATGGTTGGCACCGCGGTGACCAAATAGCAGCTTGCCTGTTTTCGCTCCGTAAGCAAGAGCGATCAGCTGATGGCCGAGACAGATACCCAATGTCGGATAATGAGACGTTATTTTTTTCAAATCGCCGAACTGGCTGCTCAGCTGTTGCGGATCGCCGGGGCCGTTGCTCAGCATCACGCCATCCGGACGCAGGGAATCAACGGTCTGCGAAGATGTATTATAAGGAACAACGGTCACTTTGCATCCTTCCGCTAACAGGGCATTCAGCATTGATTTTTTATAGCCGTAATCGATTAGCACGATGTGCGGGCCGACACCTTCATATGTTTTTATACTTGAGGTCGATACCCTGCTGACCGTATTCAATGGCAGCGGGAGGCTCCAGTCAACCGTCCCTGCATCGGGGGTGCCACTAATCGCTGCTTTCATCGTTCCGCTTTTACGGACAGCTTTCACAACGGCCCGTGTGTCGACACCGGCAAGTCCCGGGATACCTGATTCTTTCAGCCACTGATCCACCGTTTGAACCGACTTATAGTGGCTTGGTGTCTGGCAGAGGTTGCTGAAAATGGCGCCCTGCATCTGAATTTTCTCATGTTCACTGTCGGCGGTATTGATTCCATAGTTGCCAATCAGCGGGTAACAGAATGTCATGAGCTGTCCGGCGTAAGAGGGGTCGGTCATGATTTCCTGGTAGCCGGTCATGCTTGTATTAAAGACAACTTCGCCCATCACCGGCTCTTGCCTGCCCACATAAACTCCAGGAAAAAGTTCACCCGATTCCAGAATCAGATAGCCTTTTTTCATCATCATCGCCCCCCTTTTTAATGTTGGTTCAAAACCCCATTCATTGCTTTAATAAATTGGTCAATTTCAGATTCGTTTACGATAAGCGGCGGTAAAATGCGCAATACATTTTTGCCTGCTGTCAGGATAAGTACGCTATACTGCTCCCTCAGCTGATTCACAACTTCAATCGCCGGAAAAGCCGTCTCAACACCGATTAAAAGCCCCTTTCCGCGGACATCTTTGATCAAATCAGGATATTTTGCCTTCAGTTCAATCAGCTTACTGTTCAGATATTCGGCATTTTTCACACACTGATCCAGCACATGCTGTTTTTTAAAAGCTTCGAGCGTTGCTACTCCTGCCGTTGTCGCAAATGGATTACCACCAAAGGTCGATCCATGAGTGCCCGGTGTCAAAACCTGTGAAACCTGTTTTTTCGCCATAAATGCTCCGATCGGTATCCCGGACCCAAGCGCTTTGGCTGCAGTTACTACGTCTGGTTCAATGCCGTATTGCTGATAGGCAAACAGCGTGCCGGTGCGTCCGATGCCTGTCTGTACCTCATCCACCATCAGCAGCATCCCTTTTTCATGGCACACTTCTGCCAGTGCTGTGACCCAGTTCTGATCTGCCGGGATGACACCGCCTTCCCCCTGCACCATTTCAAGCATGACAGCGATGCAGTCATCATCTTCCTGTAAAGCCTGAATCGCTTCGTCACTGTTATAAGGAAGGTAGCGGAATCCCGGCATCAGCGGCCCAAACCCATCCTGAAGTTTTTCCTGAGCGGTAGCCGTCAGTGTAGCCATCGTCCGTCCGTGGAACGAATGATTAAAGGTTACAATATGTCCGTTCTCTTTGCCCTTGATCAGATGTGCATAGCGCCGGGCCAGCTTGATCGCTCCTTCATTCGCTTCCGCACCGCTGTTACAGAAGAAGACCTGATCACAGCATGTCAATTCTGTCAGCATCCCGGCCAACTTTTCCTGAGAAGCAATATGGAAAAGGTTTGAACAGTGCCAGAGTGTATCCAGCTGTTTCTTCAGCACCTCTTCGACAGCATCCGGGACATGGCCCAGAGCGCATACAGCAATTCCCGAGGTGAAATCCAAATATTTTTTACCGGTATCATCCCAAACGTAACAGCCTTTTCCTTTTACAATCGTCACTGGAAAGCGGCCGTATGCAGACATGATCGGAGCAATTTTTTCTGCAGATTCTGTATTAAGCATGGAGAGCCTCCTGTTCAAGAAATATTCGGGTACCGACCTGAGCACCCTTTGTATAATCAATCAGGCATTCCGGGTTCATTCCGTTAACAATGACGACTTCTGGGACACGCCGCCTGAGGCTGTCCACCGCCGCCAATACTTTAGGTATCATGCCGCCGCTGATTTTTTTATTTTCAATCAAGCTGGCAATCTCCTGGTCGGAAACTTGGGCCAGCGTCTGCATTTTACCATCTTGCTCGACTAGAATTCCCGGAACATCACTGATAAAGCATAGTCTTCCATTCAGCGCAGAAGCGATGGCAGCGGCCGCCTGATCCGCGTTGATATTGTAATGCTGTCCCTTCCGATCCATTGAGATCGGCGAAATGACAGGAATATAACCTTTATTACAGAGACTGGTGACAATTTTCGGATCAACGGATGCGATAGCGCCTACGAAGCCCAGATCCGGATCGGCAGAGGGCGCCGCCATAAACAGATGGCCGTCAACACCGCTCAGGCCAACCGCTTTCCCGCCTGCTCCGCAGATACTTGCGACCAGTTGCTTGTTCATTGTGCCGCTCAATACCGTCTCCACGACTTCCAGCACTTCCTTCGTCGTTACCCGAAGCCCGTTGTGGAAAGAGGTCTGTATTTGAAGTTTTTCAAGCATCTGCGATATGGCAGGCCCGCCGCCGTGTACAATAATCGGTTTCCAAGTGCCCTCAGCCTGGATTGTCTGAATACTTTTGTAAAATGCAGCAGTCAGTTTATCAAAAACAGATCCACCGCATTTTATAACCAGATAATGATTCATTTTTCCCCTCCTGCAAATTCAAAAAGTTTCATGAGCGATAAGAGGCATTAATCTTTACGTAATTATAAGTAAGGTCACAGCCCCAGGCCACTGCCTCGCCATTTCCTTCGCCGAGATCCGCGTGGATGACGATCGTGCCCTGATCCAAATAGGCTTTAGCTTCTTCCTCATCGAATGCAACCGGTACTCCGTCTGCGAAAAGTGTTATATCACCGAGTCCCATGGTCACTTTGTCGGGGTCAAATTTTTCGCCGCTGTACCCCATCGCACAGACGACGCGGCCCCAGTTGGCGTCACTGCCAAATATTGCCGTCTTGACAAGGCTGGAACCGATAATGGATTTGCTGATCATTTCTGCCGAATGTTCATCTTTCGCGCCGGTCACCTGAACTTCAATCAGTTTGGTTGCCCCTTCTCCATCGCCGGCAATAAACTTGGCCAGTCCCTGGCAAACTTCCTTCAGACCGGCAAGAAAAGTCGGCCAGCCCGGATGGTTTGCAGTGAGTGTTTTATTTTTCGCCATTCCGTTAGCCATTACCAGTACCATATCGTTGGTGCTGGTATCGCCATCTACAGTAATCCGGTTGAATGTGCGATCTGTTACCGTTTTAAGTGCGGCATGCAAATCTCCCGGTTCAATAGCGGCATCCGTTGTCACAAATGCAAGCATTGTCGCCATGTTTGGCCGGATCATGCCCGATCCCTTACATGCGCCGCCGATGGTTACCATTTCCCCATCAATTTCAAATTGAACAGCCAAGTGTTTTGTATGTGTGTCCGTTGTCAGAATAGCTTCTTCAAAAGGTGACTCAGCTTTCTGCAAAGAAATTTTATTGATTCCCTTTTCCATTTTGTCCATCGGCAGTTGAAGTCCAATCACACCTGTAGAAGCAACTCCAACATAATGTTCCGGAAGGCCAAGATGATCAGCCATCCATTTTCTTGTTGTGAAGGCATTTGCCATGCCCTTCTCTCCGGTGCATGAGTTTGCGCTTACCGTATTTACGAGTATCGCCTGAAGGCTGTTCTCCCCAGCCAGACTCGCCTTCGTTACCTTAAGCGGGGCCGCCTGAAAAACGTTCGTGGTGTAGACACCGGCCGCTGATGCCGGCTGCTGAGAATAAATCCAGCCCATATCCGGCTTGCTTTTTCTCATGCCGATGTTCTGGCCGCCGGTAATGAATCCCTTGGGTGACCCGACACTGCCATTTTGTACCTCAGTGATGGTTGTTTGCTGTTCCATGATTTTGTCCATTGTTTTTCTCCTTCTTACGGATAGATCGGGGTAAACTTGAGCCCGGTCTGTTCGTCCCATCCCTTAATGATGTTCAGATTTTGAATGGCCTGGCCGGCTGCACCTTTGACTACATTGTCAATGACTGAAACGATGGTCAAGCGCCTGGTCCGACCGTCAACAGCCAACCCGATATCACAGAAATTAGATCCGACAACTTCTTTAGTCGCCGGCCACGTCCCAATTGGCCTAATCCGAACAAAAGGCGACTTTTCATAATAGTTTTCATAGATTTCAAGAAACTCCCGGGTTGAATAGCCTTTTTTCAATGTCGCATAGACCGTACACATCAAACCCCGGGTCATCGGCATCAGATGCGTTGTGAAGGTAACCGGATAATCCTTGCCGCTCAATTCCGCAATCTCCTGCTCAATTTCAGGCAAATGCTTATGTGTGCCAAGTTTATAGGCTTTCACACTCTCATTAACTTCACTGTACAGATTCCCAAGTACCACCTGTTTTCCCGATCCTGATACACCTGATTTTCCGTCAATGATGATCGATCCCGGATCAATCGCTCCGTCTTCAAGAGCCGGCGCAAGGCCGAGCAGTGTAGCTGTCGGATAACACCCGGGATTGGCAATGAATTGTGCCCCTTCAATCCGCCTTCGGTTAACCTCCGTCAATCCGTAAACTGCATCACGCAAAAGCGAACCATCCGCCGGCGTGTGATGATACCAAATCTTATATGCCTCCGGATCTTTCAGGCGAAAATCGCCAGACAGATCGATGCAAATCAATCCGCGTTTCAGACACTCCGGCAACAGATCCTTGCTGACGCCTGCGGGTGTGGCAAAAAAAACCACATCTGTTCGCTCAGCCAGTTTATCTGCATCAAACTCTTCCAAGGGCCTATCCAGCAGGCCCGACAAATGAGGGTATACATCGGAAATTGCTGAGCCCTTTGTCATATGGGAAACGAGCATCTCTAATTCGACAAACGGGTGATTCATTAATAAACGAATCAACTCGATTCCGCTATAACCATTTGCCCCTACAATACCTGCTTTCACTTGAATTGCCTCCAGTTTAAGAACATTCGCTTTTTTCACTTTTCATTTACTTCGCTACAGCTTCAGAGAACTGAATCAATAGAGTAAATAAAATCCCTTAATTTTCCGCTATTCTTAAAATAAATTAAAAACGCCCGTCTCTTTTACTGATAAAAGAGACGAGCGTTGATCACATAGCCCGCGGTACCACTCCGGTTATTCCCTTGAATCGGGAATCTACTTAGGTTCTCTGTAACGGGAGCTCCCGGACGGCCCTACATCATATTTCAGACCGTCACCTCGGAAGTGCGCTTCACAATGATCGGCTGTACCGGCTCCCATCATCCCGGCTCGCTTCAGCAGCTTTCCATTGTTACTCTCTTCCTCATCGGCTTAATCCCCAAATTGGAGAAATTTGTTGTCATTTCTGACTTGGTGCTATCTATTATACAGTGGCTGGGCAGGAAGTCAACCCCGGAATATACATTTTTTATACTTTTCCCGCAAACAGTTTTCACTTCTGAATATTTGTCTAAGATCTTTGCCAGCCTACTCTTAGCTTTTCTCATCAAAATCTAATAATTTTTGTACAATTTATTTAATTCATATCGTTTATAATGAGTCTTTGGATAAGCATTTGTTAAGTTGAATTACACTTGCAAGTCTGCCGCTAAGAAACATGCGTTCACAAAAAAAAATGACACTAAATTCAGAAGGGAACACATTTGATTATGACCATTTTACAGACTTTGATTTTTGCGATTATTCAAGGGATCTCCGAGTTATTTCCTATAAGCAGTGTTGCTCACGGAGTTCTTGTCCCTTACGTTTTTCACTGGAATCTGAGTGCCGCTTTTTTGCAGACTCACTTTTTACCTTACGTGGTTATGCTCCATCTCGGAACGGCCATTGCATTGTTCATATTTTTCTGGAGAGAATGGTTTGAAATGATCCGATCAATCTTTACAGGCAGCAAAAAGATTTTATTATTGGTGATCGTTGCAACCATACCTGCCGCAGTGATTGGTGCTGTCCTTCAAAAACCGCTGACCAGTATTTTTAGTAACGTGACCAGTGCTTCGATCTTCTTAATCGTGAATGGATTTTTTCTATTTTTTGGCGAGAAGCTTCGTTTCAGGGGCGATAAGAACATTGAAGACTTGAAGTATAGACAGGCTTTTGTCATCGGGTTGTTTCAGTCACTTGCCCTTGTCCCGGGATTTTCCCGATCTG
The DNA here is from genome assembly GCF_002802965.1 of Sporolactobacillus pectinivorans. NCBI lineage: Bacteria > Bacillati > Bacillota > Bacilli > Caryophanales > Sporolactobacillaceae > Sporolactobacillus > Sporolactobacillus pectinivorans. The sequence goes on from NZ_NXGA01000001.1 coordinate 63,525, forward strand.
GATCAAGTATGACTGCCGGTTTTTGGATGGGATTGAAACATGAATCAGCGGCACGTTTCTCTATGCTCATGGCAACACCCGTTATCGCAGGTGCAGGCATACTGGAAGTTCCAAAATTATTAAAAAGCGGATCCCATGGTTTGTTCCAGATATCTCTTATAGGTGGTCTTGCGGCCGGTATATTTGCGTTTATCAGCGTATGGATTCTGATGAAATGGTTTAAAAGAAAGGAAATTCAAGCCATGCGCCCGTTCGCCTATTATTGCTGGGCGGTCGGCGCGCTGGTGTTGATTAGCCAATTTGTTTTTGCATAAAACCAAAACAGACGGAAGAAGAGGTAAGATCTTGCAGCAGATCACTATCTTCGGCATCTTCTAAGTCTCAATCTGAACATGAAACAGGAAGCATCTCGCACGGTTTTAGCGATGCTTCCTGTTTTTTCTAAATTAAAGTGCAGCATAAAAAATTCTTTACCCGGCAATGAAATTATTCAGAAAATCCGTGCTATTTCGATATTTAAAAGCGATTTTAATCTTAGTTTTCTGTGTAACAGTCAGATGTAACTACTATTGTATTTTCAAAAATTTTCTAAAGATATTATGCTATAATGAATGGGCTTGTATCAAAGCTTTTTTGCTATGAAAATTACCTTCAAGGTTGGTGAACCCATTTGTTCCTTTTTATCGCTATTATTTTGGGCGCAGTTGAAGGTCTGACCGAATTTGCGCCTGTATCATCCACAGGGCACCTCATTTTAGTGGGAAATCTGCTTCACTTTACCGGTAACACAGCAAGTGCGTTTGAAGTGATCATTCAGCTTGGATCGATCATGGCTGTAGTCGTGCTCTATTGGAAAAGGTTGTGGAGCTTGTTCGGGTTTTACCGCAACGTGCCGAAAAGCGGACCCAGTCATTTGAATTTATTGCACATCATTGTAGCCGGTATACCGGCAGGTATTCTTGGCATTCTCTTGAAGGATTTTATTACATCTAAACTCTTTTCGCCAGTGAGCGTTCTGGTGGCGCTTGTCATCGGGGGCATTGTAATGATATTTGCTGAATGGGTAGCCGGGCGCAGGCCAGGTAAGGGGACAACACAGGTAAGTTATCTTCAGGCTTTTGTCATCGGCTTGTTTCAGGTGCTCTCCCTATGGTCCGGTTTTTCACGTTCCGGATCAACGATGTCCGGTGGCCTTATCGCAGGTGTCGAACGAAAAACAGCGGCAGAGTTTTCTTTCATCCTTGCCGTTCCAATGATGTTTGGCGCCAGCGGTGTTGAAGTAGTAAAAGATCTCAGCATTATTAGGGCTAATTTACCCTTCTTTATTATCGGCTTCATTGTAGCCTTCATCGTAGCTTTGTTCGCCATTGTTTTCTTTATGAGACTACTGAGACGTTATACACTTGTACCATTTGCCGTATATCGTTTTATTCTTGCAGCCGTATTCGCTCTAGCTATGTTCCTGCTTCCGGGACTGTTCAGTTAAAGAAAACTTGGCAAACGGTCTAGTTGTGACGGCCATGGACGGCCCAATGCTGAACATACCACAGGATGCAGCGTTCTGTTCCACCATTATAATCAATAATATTTTTATATTTTCCTGCCTTCTTACAGTAATAGAAAAGGTTTCGTGTAATATCCCACCAGGGTGGTTTTGCTGATCTGAGCAAGCTTATCCGTCCCGGCGGGATTTTTATTTTTTATAGCCTGCAATCATTCTCTTTTGTGCGATACAATGATAGAAGAGCTTCAGGTTTTGCAAAGGGAGGATGAAAAAGTTGATCAAATCAATTTGCATTTATGCAGGATCCAACTTGGGAAACAATCCTGAATATGCGAAAAAAGCTCGGCTACTAGGGGAAGCGATTGCGTCCAGAGGCTGGCGCCTGGTATATGGCGGCTCATCAATCGGCCTGATGGGGGAAATCGCTGAAAAAGTCCTCTCGCTTGGCGGTGAAGTAGTCGGTATCATGCCAAAAGGAATGGTTTTGGGCGAGATGGCTCATCCCCACCTGACCCGGCTGATTGAAGTCGACGGGATGCACGCACGGAAGGAAAAAATGAATGAGCTTTCTGACGGATTTATTGCTCTTCCCGGTGGAATCGGCACATTCGATGAATTGTTTGAGATTCTGTGCTGGGCACAGGTCGGGATTCATCATAAACCGATTGGCCTGTTTAACTCCGCCGGCTACTTTGACCCGCTTCTCGGGCTTATCCAGCACTCCATTGATCATGAATTCACTAACCAGTCCAACCTTGATTTGCTGTGCGTCTCAGATTCCCCTGAGACGTTACTTGACAAGATGACGGTATACACGCCTCCGGATCTCGGCAATAAATGGCGGCAGCTGGGAAAACAAGTACAGTGACAAGATGATAAATATATTAAAAGAGGCTGCTTCGCAAGTTGTGTTTGAGATTTGCGAAGCAGCCTTTTAATACATTGTCAGTTGTATTGCGGCACGTCATAAAGAATGTTCTTGAGCTTGATCTGTGCATACAGATACTGGATGTCTCCCGTCTGGTTTACGGCCCATCCCGGATCTGTAGCATACTGATGTGCTGCACTTCCTGAAATCAAAGCATCCGGATTCCAGCGCATTTTGTACAGAGTGTCTTGCTGGTAAGTTGTGTTATAAACATAGTTTTCAGCAATCCATTTTGCTCCGCCCCAAATTGCTTCAGACGGAGTGAACCACCCATCTTCAAGGGCAAGCGCCGCTCCACCGTTCGTCGGATCCAGATCAAAGGCGCCGATGCCAAACATGTTATAAACGGTCTTTCCTTTATATGAGACACCGTTTGCAAGTGTAGATGACCCATTGCCCGTTTCAAGAAGCGCGTGGGAAACCAGATAAATTTCATTCACACCATAAGTCTTGGCGGCGTTGACAAAATCCGTTCCATGATTTTGCAGTATTCCGTCTCCTTTTAACATTGCATTCACTTGTGAAGCTGTAACACCTGAAAGCGAAGATAGCTTCAAAAACTGAAAATAATCGGGCGTGCCTTGCTGGAAATTGTTCGGATTCATATAATAAGCTAAGTCCGACGATGAGTTTACTTTCTGTTCAAGAGCAAGTGCCTGTCCAAAAGAAATCGGATATTGTGTTGTTTGATAGACAGCATTCCCTGTCTGAGTTGTCGTAATTTTTTCCTGCTTAACATAACTTCCGTACACATAACCGTCCTGTCCGTTATAGCTGATCTTGACCCAACCATCCGGGGCATCCGCGAGTTTGGTGATTTTACTCTGGCTATTGATCACTCCCATGCTTTTGTAGTTCGTTCCCGGGCCTGTTCTGAAATTGACATTTACTGAGACAATCGTTATAGAATCTGTGCTAGTCACCGGAGACGTCCCTGAGCTTGAACTAGTGATCCCAGATTTTTGTACATAATCTCCAGAAACATATGCCGTACCGTTATTGTACTTAATCTTTAACCAGCTGCCGCTTGTCCCGACAACGTCTACACTGCTTCCCTTCTTCAGGGTGGTCAGGATTTTACTCGTTGTTGATGCCCCGGACCGCACATTTAAATCATCCGTTGTGTTTCCTGTATACAAGACGGTAACAGATGTGCCGGTGGACGACGTACTGCTTCCCGACTTTGCCACATATGCCCCGGATACATAAGCGATGCTGTTCTGATAATTAATTTCCAGCCAGCTGCCACTTGTCCCGACAACGTCTACACTGCTTCCCTTCTTCAGGGTGGCCAGAATCTTGTTTGATGTCGATGCTCCGGACCGCACATTTAAATTGTCTGTCGTTTTAGCAGTATATAAGGTTTTGGGAGGCGCTACCTTTTCCTGTTGAATGTCTGATCCACTGGTATTAACGTACGCTGAAGAAACGTACGCTGAACCGCTCTTATAACTGATCTGCAGCCAGCCGTCAGAAGTTTTTCCGGTTACGGTCACTGTCGACCCCTTCTTCAGAGTAGTTAGAACAGTCCCCTTCACATTGGGCAAGAAGCGTACATTCAGATTGTCTGTCGTCACCCCTGTGTACGCTGAAACCTTCTGCACGGACTGCGCAGGCGCAGCTTTCGTTTTTGCGACTACCATAGTTACATAATAACCATCTACATAAGCCGTTTTATTATTATATTCGATTTTCAGCCAGTTACCCTTGTCACTCTTCCCCTCTATTCCAGTGACTTGAAAAGTAGCACCCTGCTTAAAATAGCCGATTCTGGGCCGATCGGTGCCAGGTGTACTCCGGACATTCAAAGTTGTCGTCGCCTGCCCAGTGTAAGGCTGAAAAGATGCCGCTAAAGCGTTGGAAGGCACTGCAGATGCCACCGCCGCTATCGCTGCAGCTGCTGCAAAGGTTCCTATGGCCGCCAGACCGTGATTTGGATTCAAAGCACCGCACCCCCACGCAATAAAATCAAAATGATGAAAAAATTTTCTAAACGAAGGTAAACTGAAGAACTGTACTCAGTTCAGAGCTTTCCGAGAAAATATTCATCTCTTGACAAATAAAGGGGTAAGCAAAGAATAGCCGTTCCGATTGATACACCTGAGGTATTGAACATGCATTACGCTAGAGGAGAAAATCAAAGAGATTAATGAAAATTTATGATTATTATAATATGTCCTTATGTCCATGCCATAAGTAACATAATAGTGGCGAATCTTGAATAGATCCATAAATAACCATAAAAATCTCCGTTCATTTACGCCTGATGTTCAACAATAAACAGTCAAGTACGGTGGTCCAGCCATCATTAGCACTAATGCTTTTAGACCTGAGACTTTGCGTCGCTGCTTTTCAACAGCTTTGCCCTTTAGATATCAGAGATTTACGTATTCTATAATGTTAAATATAGCGCACACGGAAAAATTTTACAAGACATTTCAGTGATTCATGACCGCGACTTATGTACGCCGGCTGTTTTTTCAAAGTTCCTCTATGCTGAGAAAGCACCTATGCAAAAAATACCATTGCCAAATAATTTCGAAACATAGAGAATTTTATTTCGCAGGTCCATAGGTTATCGCCTGACTGCCGAACTGTTCCCACGCAGCAATGAAGTCAGATTTGTCCACCTGGCTGCCCCCCTCACTGGAAAGGGGGTTATTAATGGTGACAAATTTTTCTCCGTATCCTGTGACTAAAACCGAATGTTCCATGTATGAGATGCGGATGTTCCCCTCCCTTGTATGCCAGTTTACCCATTGAGAAGCGGGAACCGGCATGAAATTAATGCTCGTGATGACCCAGACAGGTCTGCCCTGAGCAATCTGCTCCTCAACTTTTGACCAGGGGCATCCAGTCAGATCTTCAACGCGGTTGCCCAGATATTTACTGGCAAGTCCGGCCACCGGCCCATGGTAAACCGCCAGACCAGGATCATCACTTGGTCCATGGTACATATTGCCGACAAACCCGTCATTGGGATTCCCCATATAACCTCCCGAAGAAAACGGTACCTTAGGTATCTGGTTGGCCAGGATCATCTTATTTGCGGGGATTCCCGCCGAACGAAGCAGCATCGTCAGGCTTGCAATCTCGCAGCCATTAGGCAGTTCTGGCTCCTGACTGACAAAAGGTTCCGAGAGATGTGCTTCATCAGGTAAAGACTTCGCCTGCTTTTTCACTAACGGTTTTTTTCTTGGTATCTGCTGTTTTTGCTTTTGCTTAGGCCTTTCGGATGAAACAGCCACCCGCTTCAAATTCCCTGTCCGTGTATTTTCCGCTTTCGCTACCGCATCATATTCTTTCACTAACAAATGGGTCAAAAGTAATGAGCTGCAGAGTAGAATCAGAAACATCAAGACGGCACTTTTCAATTTCGAATTCACCTGGAAGTCTCTCCTTCTCTGCACGCAACCATAGTCAGTTGCTTATTTAAAAAAATTGCATTTCAACAAATATGGTTTATAGAGGGCGTTCAAAAAGCCACCGAATGATCAGCAGCGAATCTCAACGCCCGTCTCAGTTAAAAGGATCTTCTGCTAAAGGCGTGCGCGTCCTGCATACAACGCAGAAGTCAGCACGTCCTGTGCTCGTTCACGTAACGCCAATCTACGCTCCGGTCCTCGAAACTTCGCCGCCTCGACCTTCCGATGGTCATGGATGGACCTAGTGCAGGTTGCAACACGATGTTGCGTTTTTAGCCTGCAACCGTCTCCTTCGTCACCTTTTTGAACAGGCTCTTACAAAATATTATTCTGTGAATCTCCGTTTTTTCTCTTGTTTTCTTTCCACAAATCTGAGCAAATGATAGATTGTCTCAATCGTTTTTACCGGAATCCTGTATTCACCAGCTGTTTTAATGACAAATCCAAGAATAGCTTCCAATTCCATCTTTCTTCCGTTTTCCAAGTCCTGAAGCATAGACGTCTTGTGGTTCTGGACCTCCGGATTCGGAAGCAGCACATTGTCCACAGACTCAGAACCGATTTTAACCCCCGCCGCATCGGCTGTGCTCAGGAATTCAGCTTTCACCTGCGAAAGAAGAAAAGCCAGGTCGGCATCGTCCAGCACTTCTCCGACCCGTGTCCGTGTCAGTGCGGTGAGCGGATTATAAATAATATTCCAGAGCAGTTTTTCCCATTTCACCTGACGAATATTGGTTGATATTTCCGTTTTTATTCCGGAATCTCGGAATACTTCAGCGAGGTTGTCCAGCGATTTACTGTCCCTTCCTTTTTTCCATTCACCAATCGCAAGCGTCCCTTCACCTACATGATTCACGATTCCCGGCTCTTCCCGGATAATCGATATGAACGCAGAGCCTCCGACAACATGATCATCGCCGAAAACTGCGGCCAGTTTTTCCTCATTGCCGATGCCGTTGAGCAGGCAGACAATTTCTGTTCTCGGCCCTGACAGCATCTGCAGTTCAGGGATCACATTGTCCAGAGCAGTGGATTTCACGGAAAGCAGAATAAAATCATAATTATCTTCTTTCTGAAGGTGTTCCGCATCAACAACTTTTACCGGCAGTGAAAAATCTCCACGGATGCTTTTGACGATCAAGTCATGCTTTTGGAGGCGTTCCAGTGTCCGCCCTTTTCCTACGAATGTGACATCCATATTTTTTCTTGCTAGAAGCCCACCGAAAAAACATCCGATCGCTCCGGCACCAACTACAGCAATTCTCAAAATCTTACACGCTCCTCTTTCTGGCACGGATCTCGTCTCAATCCATCCCTATGGTTTATTAACTGCTTTTTTCCTTAATTTTTTCTTAACTTTTATTCTAACTTTTTTTAATCACATTTTCTCTAAGGCTGCTTGGTCTGTCATTTTCACTGGTTTGTGCGTTCATTGTTTGAAATCTTCTTCCAACCCCCGGCTGCTGATCATCAGTGAAACTCAACGCCTTGTTCCCAAATATGTACCTCCCGGCTTATAATAATAGTTATTCACGACTTTCAGCGAAAATGGGTGATCCGGTTTGGATAACATCATCATTTACTGCGACGGCGGATGCCGCGGCAATCAGGAAGATCATAATGTCGGCGGCTGGGGCGCCGTGCTGCAGTTTCGCGGACGCACCAAAGAACTGCACGGCAGCGCAAAAAACACAACGAATAACATTATGGAACTGACAGCAACGATCCGGGCTCTTGAGACATTGAAAACAGATCAGATTCCCATCGCTTTTTATATTGACAGTGCTTATGTTGTCAATGGGATGAACAGCTGGGTGCCCGGTTGGGTCAAGAAAGGCTGGAAAACTGCGAGCGGCCAGCCTGTCAAGAACAAGGAGCTGTGGATGCGCCTCAGTACACTGGCGGGCGGTCAGAAATCAATCACTTTTAATAAAGTTAAGGGGCACCATGGTGTCGCGCTCAATGAGCGGGCGGATGCACTGGCAAATCAGGGTATGGACGAAATTGCAAATAAAAAATGACACAAAAGCCTGGCCGGAATTTAATTCCCGACCAGGCTTTTGATATCTTATTGGAACCTCAAAACGGCGTGATTCTTTTGTAATGATTCCTGGACGTTCAGGACGCGCTGATTGGACGAGCCGCGGAATTTGAGCTTCAGATTCCGTTTGCCAATCTCAAATGGTCCGTCAACCAGCACATCAATCTGGTTCAGCATTTCTCTTCGCTCCGGATCATGAATCAAGTCTTCAAAGTGAAATCCTGTCCAGCACCAGATATCCTTGCCTTGGCACTCCGACTTAACCCGCTTAACTAGACGTGTCAGCGTGTCCGGATGGTCAAAAGGTTCTCCGCCCAACAATGACAGTCCCTGCACAAGCACACCCGGCTGATTCAGATCAGCAATAACTTTATTTTCAACGTCCTCGGTATACGGCTTTCCAAATTTCGGATTCCAGGCAACCGCATTCCAGCACCCTTTGCAGTGAAAATGGCAACCACTCACAAAGAGGGAATGGCGAATTCCCGTTCCGTTCAGAAAGTCAAAACGTTTATAATCTGCGTAATTCATTGCTCTCGGGCGCGATCGCGGATACTATTCCGCCCTTCGCGCCTGCCCCCTCTCGTCTGTCTCGTCATCAGCACTGCTGTTTTTCACGGCTGTTGATTTCTTTCAGGCGGCCCTTGATTGGCTTGCGCTGAATGACCGAGCCGAGATAGCCGCACAGCCGGCGGATACACGATGTCGTTTCCGGATTGTGATTGCCGCAGCTTGGGCATTTGAACCCCTCAGCTGTCGACTCAAATTCACCCTCATAGCCGCATTCATAACATTTGTCGATGGGCGTATTCGTGCCAAAATAGCCGATCCGATCATACGTATAATTCCATACAGCTTCAAGGCCTTCAGGATTATTGATCAATGACGGGAATTCACAATAATGAATAAAACCTCCTGCAGTATAAGGCTCATAATCTTTTTCAAAATCTATTTTTTCAAATGGATTAATTTTCTTCCGGACGTCATAGTGAAAGCTATTCGTATAATAATCTTTGTCAGTAATATCTTTGATATTGCCAAAATGCTGTTTGTCCAGCTGGCAAAAGCGGTCTGTCAGGCTTTCTGAAGGTGTCGCATAAACACTGAATGCATACCCTGTTTTCGTGCGCCACTGCTGCGAAACTTCCTTAAATCGTTTGACAATATCCAAGGTAAACGACTTGGCCTCCGGATTGTGCTCCCATTCCGGCCCATAAAAAACAGTTGCTGCTTCGTACAGCCCGATATACCCCATGGAAACAGTGGCCCGGCCATTTTTGAAAATATCACTCACGCTATCCGTTCCGTGCAGCCGTTTGCCGGTCGCTCCATATTGGTAGAGAATCGGCGCATTATTCGCGCTGACTTTATCCAGCGTGTGGATACGGAATTCGAGCGCGCGGCAGACAAGATCCAGCCGTTCTTCAAACAGGTCCCAGAACGCAGCCTTATCCCCATTGGACTCGAGGGCAATTCTCGGAATGTTCAGGGTCACAACGCCCATATTGTTCCGGCCGTCTGTAATGTATTCACCATTCTCCTGATAGGAAGGAAGGAAGGAACGGCAGCCCATCGGCGCTTTGAAATCGCCGGTGACTTCTACAATTCGGTCGTAATTCAGAATATCCGGATACATCCGCTTGGTCGAGCATTCCAAAGCCATCTTTTTGATGTCATAGTTCGGGTCACCGGCATTAAGATTCAAACCGCGCTTGACGGTGAATACGAGCTTTGGGAAAACAGCTGTTTTGTGATCACGGCCAAGGCCAAGAATCCGCACCTTCAGGATTGATTTCTGGATCTCGCGCGCAAACCATGAACGTCCGAGACCGAAATTTAATGTGAAGAAAGGTGTCTGTCCATTGGAGCTGAACAGTGTATTGATTTCATATTCCAGCGACTGCATCGAATCATAGATTTCTTTTTCCGTCATCGCGTATGCGTATTTTTTCTGTCCTTCCGGATCGGAAATCCATGCTTTTGCCGTTTTCAAATACTTATTAAAGCTGATTTTCGCATAGGGCTCCAGCACTTCATCCGCACGGTTGAACGAAGTCCCGCCATAGATATTGGATGAAACGTTGGCCACAATCTGCGCAACCAAAGCCGTCGCGGTTTTGATTGATCTCGGCTGCTCCACATCGGCGTTCCCGATTGAAAAACCTTTTTCCAGCATTCCTTTGAAATCAATCAACATACAGTTGTACATGCTGAAGAACGGAGAATAGTCCAGATCATGGAAATGAATAATACCCGCATTATGTGCGTCAGCAAATTCTTTCGGAAGAATATGGCGCAATGCGTAATCCCTGGCGGCAACCCCGGCAAGCAAATCACGCTGTGTATTAAAAACTTTTTCATCCTTATTGGCATTTTCATTCGCCACATATTCATCCATATTTATTAAATCACGTATTTTGTCATCTAATGTTTTAGTTTTCTGTACAGGCTCCTTGATCAACTCTACCATCTCCCGATCAACTTTATAAAAGTATTATAGAACAATATATAGTGTTATCAAGAGTATATATATTACAAGATGTTGATCTGTTGAGGAGTATAAAACATTTTTTGGGATAACAGAGCGGAAAAGAAGAGGTTTTTCGATTTGTGACAAATTTGTAAACAGCGGGTAAAGTGTTCCACCGTCAGGAAAGCGGCAAGCCGTATTGTTGAGAGCCATATACCAAATATATATCGGCTGGAACTTCAAAATTTCAAGTGCAGTTCAAATTGTCGCGCAATAATTACAGACCACGTATTTAGGTTAAAATAAGGTTGGTTATCCAACATAGGTTCATATCCCAATTAGAGTAAGAAATATCTAATTGAACGCGCTGTGTCTTATCAATGAAAGTTCTCCATCTTCTGTAGAGATGGCGTAATGATTTCCCAGAATTTTGGTGATATCTTTCATTTTTTCAAATCCTGTTCTTCCATTGATGGTTACGACCGTTTGATTTGTTTTACCGAAAACATAGGTGACGGCCCCTCAAAACAATTACTGTGGACTCGTTATCCTTCCCCGTCCATCCAGGTCCATGCGACAGCATGTTAGCATCACGAGTACAAAAAAACATATAGATCGACTGAGAGGAAAACTTGGATGCCGAACATCTCTCGTTCCGGCATATCAATTGATCCGGAATGTGATCTGGAGAATGTGGTCTGGAATGGCAACCTTTTCTCGCAATGATAGTATCGGCAATGTGCATCATTTCAGTGGGCGAAATGCCCTCCCTCAAACTGCCTCAACCAAATGTCTTTTTCAGAAAATGGTAAAGCCCGTTCCCAGTGTATGAAAAATCAGTCACTTCGTCGGCCTGTTTCTGTACATGATCGGGCGCATTTTTCATGGCAACAGCATGACCGGCAATTTGGAACATCGGCAGATCATTTTCCCCGTCGCCGAAAACGATGGCTTTTTCAGGAGACAAATGGAAGTAGTCCAGTAAAATTCGAATGCCGCTGGCTTTAGAAATATTTTTTTGATTGACCTCAACATTACTGTGAGAAGAAGAGTAGCAATCAAAAGGTATCGCTTCGCTGAGTTTTGTCAGGTCAGCTTTCCATTTCTTCATTCTTTCCACACTCTCACTGAAAAAATAGATTTTGCTTATTTCCGAGAGTTCCTTCTCACTCAGCCCATCTTTCCAAATCAGTTCCCCGGAAACAGCCTGTCTGCGCGACAGCCACTCATTTTCCGACACAGATTCCGGCCGATCCTTGTTGATCTGCTCTAAAAAATAAGTTTTGTCACGTGTTAAAGCAATGCTGCCGTTGTCCTTATCCAATTGATAATAGATTTTCTCGGATTCCGCACGGTACAATAATTTCTGGACGAGTTGTTTTGGCAATGCACCCTGAAAAATTTGTTTTGTTCCGGCATAAACCGACATGCCGTTTGCCGTCACAATACCCTCGATCGGAAAGTCATCCGGCAAGACCTTAAGCGCCCTGTCGAGCGACCTGCCCGTTACCGCAAAGATGTGTACACCGCGACTGCGCAGCGCTTTCAGGTAATCATTCAATTCATTCGTCACCGTATTGGCCAGCGTAAGCACCGTTCCATCCAGATCTGTCATAATCGTCTGATACATTTTTTGTCCCACCTTCATCAATATTGTCCCACGTCCCTGCTTTATTTTAGCACACTATGACAGCGCTTTAAAAATATAGATTAAATAAAAAGAGCACAGGATTTTTTAATCGCCCCGCACCCTCATGGAAAACACGCTGATTATTAGTGCACAGTCTGCAGCGATTCCTCAAGGCTTTCAGTAATGATCTTCATTGCCTCATCTATCTGTTCCTCAGTAATAATCAGCGGCGGAATAAAGCGGATGACATTATGATCCACACCGCAGGAAAGCAGGATCAGTCCCTTTTCCACTGCCCTTTCCCGGATCGATGCGACCAGCGCAGCGTCCGGTTTTCCGTCACGGTCAACAAATTCTGCACCGATCATCAGGCCGAGCCCTCTGATCTCTAAAATTTCATCGTGCTTTTCTTTTAATGCCTGAAGCTTCTTCTTAAAATAGCTTCCAACTTCAGCAGCATGATCCGCCAGGCCGCCTTCCAGCAGTTCAAAAACTGCCACACCGGCAGCGCAGGCCACCGGATTGCCGCCAAATGTGCCTCCGTGCGTCCCGGCCGGCCATTGATCCATCAGATTGCGTCTGGCCACAATAGCGCTCAAAGGGAATCCATTGGCAATTGCCTTGGCAAGTGACATAATGTCAGGTTTGACGCCAAAATTTTCATAAGCAAAAATCTTTCCGGTCCGTCCGAATCCGGTCTGCACTTCGTCAAATGCCAGCAAGATGCCGTGTTCATCACAAATTTTTCTCAAAGCCTGTAAAAATGATTGGGGCGGTACGATATAGCCGCCCTCCCCCTGAACAGGTTCAAGAATCATGCAAGCCACTTGCTCCGGCTCAATCAGATCATGGAAAATCTCATTCAGCTGGTTCAGGCAACGAGCCACTTCCTCTTCATCCGTCAGTCCGGTACGGGTTGCATAAGGACATTCAGCGTAGTAGACGCTTGGGAGCAGCCCTTCATAGTTCCGTCTGTATTTTGCGTTCGAGGCCGTTAGTGTAGCGGTCGCAAGTGTCCGGCCATGAAAACTGCGTTTGAAAGTGATGATCCCCGGGCGATGAGTCACCTGTTTCGCCAGCTTAATGGCTGCCTCATTAGCTTCGGCTCCGCTATTTGAAAAATAGATTTTGTAATCATGTCCGACATGGCCCAGTATTTTTTCAGCCAGGTCAATATATGACTGGTAATAGACAACATTGTGTCCGCCGTGAATCAGTTTATCCATCTGTTCTTTAGCTTTTTTAACAACCGCAGGATTATTGTGTCCGCAGTTGACCACGGCAACACCGCTGGCGAAGTCAAGAAATTTCTTGCCCGTTTCATCCCAGACATAGGCACCTTCTCCCTTAACAATGCCCAGATGTGTCGCACGACTGGCAACGGGAGGAAAAAGATCAAGCGATTTTTCATACATACTTTTTTCAGGCATAATTTTCATAACCTTTCTTTGAATAAAATGGCGGTCTTCCGCTACAAGGACCGGCGGCAAGAGATTTCCGTACGAAAGATCAAGTTATTATTATATAATTAAGCTAAATGTTTTTTCTTCAGTGTCTTGTGTGCGAGAAAAATCAAATTCTAACGAAAATAGACAGCAAGGAGGTTATCTTTGTGGAACTCCGGAACCTGCGAACGTTTCAGATAGCAGCTAAATATCTAAATTTTACAAAAACAGCAAAAATCCTCAACTTCTCGCAGCCGACGGTAACCTCACAAATCCGCGCGCTGGAGGAAGAGATAAACAACCCTTTATTTTTTCGTATCGGCAAACAGACATTTCTGACTCCGCATGGAGAAGTCATGAAGCAGTATGCCGACAAAATCTTTGCCACGCTTGACGACATGAATCAGGCTCTGTTAAAAAAAAGCCGGATGACCAGCCGCAGATTGGTCATTGCTGCTTCGGAAACTTTCTGCACGCACTATTTTCCGTCGATTATCCGCAAATTTCTGGTAGAATGCCCGGCAATCAGCATCAAGCTGGTTTCATGCCACAGCAACGAAGTCATCGCCGGAATAGACAGCAATGCTTTCGACATTGGGATCATCTCGGGGTCGTACAGAAAACTCGGGATTACGAACATCGTTATTTCTGAACATGAAGACCTTATCCTGATCGTCTCAAAAGCGCTTCATGATCACTATTCACTTCGGGACATTCTGATCAAATATCCGTTTATTAAATATGAAATCGATGGCCCTTTTGAACAGCAGATGCAGCATTATATTCAGGAAGCTGGCATTAAGTCTACCAGAATCATTGAATCCAGCAGTCTTGAAGCTGTGAAAAGCGCTGTGATGAGCGGCATTGGAATCGGCCTGATCAGCCGTAATCTGGTCAAAAAAGAATTGATCTCAAAGGAACTGCATGAAATCAGTTTGAATAAACAGCCTGTCAAAATAAAAACTTCGCTGATCATCGCCACGAACAAGCTAAGCGACAACAGTACGATGAGCCTGATACGGATTATCGAAAGGGATTGGAACACGATTCATGGAACCGGAGACCAAGCGGATTCCGCTGAAAAATCATAATATTTTTTCAAGAAAGTCCTTGGCACGCTCCGTTTTCGGCGCATCGAAAAATTTATCAGGGGAGCCGCTTTCCAGAATCCGGCCGTCATCCATGAAAACGACTTTATCGGCAACCCTTCTGGCAAACCCCATCTCATGCGTCACAATGATCATCGTCATACCCGAAACAGCCAGCGACTGAATCACGTCAAGTACTTCTTTAACCATTTCCGGATCAAGCGCGGACGTCGGTTCATCAAAAAGCATATAATCCGGCTCCATTGCAAGTGCCCTGGCTATTGCGACACGCTGCTTCTGACCGCCTGATAATTTGCTCGGATACTGATCGGCTTTTTCAAGCAGTCCAACTTCACTCAGAAGACTCTTTGCTTTTTCTTCGGCCGCTTCTCTGGAAAGACCTCTAACCGTCATTGGCGCATAAATGAGATTTTCCAAAACCTTCTTGTGTGGAAACAGATAAAAATGTTGAAAAACCATCCCTACTTTCTCCCGGACTTTCACGACTTGCTTTGGACGCATGGCTGTTATTTCTTCGTCATCAATAATAACCTTTCCCTGATCCGGTCTGCCGAGTAAATTAATACATCTCAGAAAAGTTGATTTGCCCGAACCGGACGGGCCAATAACCGCGACCACTTCACCTTTATTAACTTCCAGAGAGACGTCCTTCAGAACGTTTAAATCACCAAAATTTTTATAAAGATGCTCAGCTCTGATCACTTCGGTTCAGTCTCCTTTCCAGCCATCCTCCCAAGAAGGTCAGGATCATGACCACAATGTAGTAAAGTATAAACGCTACAAACATCGGAGGAAAATAGAGAAAATAGTTTGCAGAGACAATCTGCGACCGCCGCATAAGATCCGTGACGGAAATTGTCGAAACAATCGCTGAGTCTTTGGTCAGCGTAATAAATTCATTCATCATCGCAGGCAGAATATTCTTGATCGCCTGCGGCAGAATAATATCTTTCATCATCGGCCAGTATCTCACGCCAAGTGCGCTTGCCGCCTCAAACTGCCCCTTGTCGACGGCATTGATTCCGGATCGAATAATCTCCGACATGTAAGCGCCTGAATTGAGTCCGAAAGTCAGAACAGCACAGAGGAAAGCATTAACATTGCTGAGTCCAAGAAGCTGCGGAATCGCGAAGTACGCCAGCGCAAGCTGCATGATCAGCGGTGTCCCCCGAAAAAGTGACGTATATCCCCTTGCGAACCCGTTCAACACTTTTATATGGCCGATTTTGCATAAGGAGAGCAGAGTACCAAGAACAAAACCGATAATCGCAGCAACAAGCGCGATGCCCAGTGTCACCCAAATTCCGTTGATAATGTACGGAATGGAAGGCGCAATCGTTTTGAATCCGTTAAGTAAGCTTGTAAGCATTGCGCAACCTCCTTCTTGCCTGCTGTTGATTCAAATCATTGATTTTTAATCCACTTGTTCACCAATTGCGCTTCTTTTCCATTTGTTTTCATTTTCTGCAGCACTTTATCAAACTGTGCCTTAAGCTTGCTGTTCTTCGGGAAAGCAACGCTGATTGGATCAGCCTGTGTTTTTCCATTAAGTACAATCTTGAGCTGCTCCAGGCTTTTATCCTTGTTCGTGTACCCGTATGCAACCGTATCAACCGTAATAATCGCGTCTAATCGCTTCGCCTGTAAAGCAGCGACCATTTCATTGACCTTGTCCCAAGTTTGAACATGCATCGGAATCGTTTTATTCAGTTTTTGTGCCAATGCTGCCTGAGTCGAACCTAGCTGAACGCCGACATTCTTTCCTTTCAGGTCGGCAACAGATTTGATATTCGAATCCTTTCTTGTCAGCACAACCTGATAGGATTCATAGTAAGTTTTTGAAAAATCGACCTGTTTCTCTCTGGCAGGCGTATCAACCATTCCTGCCATGACAAAATCAACCTGCTTACTGTTCAGCGCAGCAATGAGCCCGCTGAAATCCTGATTCTTAATTTGCAAATTGTAACCCAGCTGATTAGCAATATATTTAGCCATGTCAAGATCAAATCCAACAATCTGATTGCCGTGCGCCGTATCAACCGATTCAAATGGCGGATAATCTGCACTTGTCCCCATTACAATTGTTTTTTTACTGCTACTTCCTGAGCTGCTGCTACAAGCGGTCAAGATAACAAGAAGGAAAGCAATCATCACTAATCCGGTTTTTTTCAACATCTGTCAGTCGCCTCTTTAATTTTTTTATTTATTTTATCCCTTAATAGGAGAAAAAATATAAATTGAAAATCATGCTTTACAGGTTGCTGGTAAGGACACCCTCCGTCATCTCGCGGATCAGTCCGGGAAGCACTCCATAAGAATAAGGTTTATAGATACGCTCCATCCACGTATGCGCGCGTTTGCCATATACGCCCATATCAAGCACCGGAATGTTCAGCCCCCTTATGTTTTTAAGCGGAATACTGTACGTGCGGCCCCATCCGGGAAAATTACTGACGATTTCTGCAGTCTCGTCCGCCGATTCACTCATCGCCAGATAGCTGCTGTCTGCGAGATATGGGAAAAATCTTTTCTTGGCGAAGGTCTCTCCGGTCGCTTTTTCTGCTTTTTTCAGAATTTGGTCGACCAGCTCGTCACAGCGCTTTTCCCCCGCAATCTCTTTGCGCAGATAATTGTGCGGGCAATATGGCGGAGCGAAGAATACGATCACTTTCGGCCGTTTGTCTCCGATTTCCGATTCAAGCGCCTCAATGATTTTATAACTGATCTGCCGAAAATCTTCGTTTGGATTGACGCGAACCACCTTTCTGGCTACTTCTTCGACATCGACACCTTTGGCCTTAGCTTTCTCCGCAAATTCACTGTAAGTCACGACTTCCGTCGACCAGTCGGGAAAATTGCCCTTCAGACCGCAGTTTTCAGAGAAGATAGCATATTGCTTTTCTAGAAAACTCTCCAAGCCGGAGCAGGCCTGTTCTGCAGTCTTTTTCAACTGGCCGAGTGCTTCTCCGGGAGATCGCTCATACAGAAAGTAATTAAAATAGAGATAAGTCGAACCGGCCGTCTGGACATTGTAAAAAGCTTTGCGGTCGCGTAGATACAGGCAGGACGGCGGCAGTACAACCTCGCCCGGAATATGCTCCGCGCAATCCATCTGGTTATTGAGTGCCTCGTTGATCCTGCTTGCGATCAGGGTAGGATCGATGCCAACCAGCGTTTCGCCTACATGGGTTTCACGGCCTCTGATGTAAAAGCAGCCAAGCAATTTGCCGGCAGAGCCCGTATAAACGTATCGGTGCGAATCCCCCTTATAAAGCGGACTGACAAAATCCGCATTGATTGCCAGCTGATAGTTCAAGTGCTTTTCCTGTTTCAGCCGAATCAACTCATCTGTTGCTTCCATGATGCCTTCATGATCATTCTCTTCCACAGGATTAAACATGACGAGCAGGTTGCCTTTAAGCAAACCGGGATGCTGTGAATAATAGAGCAGGTTGCTGAGGTGGACGGCATCCCCGCTTTTCATATCGAGTGCACCGCGGCCGAACAGCCAGTCTCCCGTCGCCGCATCCTTCTGGACATCGCTGTCTTTATCATAATTTTTAAAATACTCCTGCAGGAAATCAGGATCCAGTGCATGAGCTTCGATTGCACCGAAATCATCGATGCCAACGGTGTCCATGTGTCCGTGATAAATGACTGTCCGGTCCGTTGGTTCTTCGCTTTCAAGCCACGCGAATACATTTTTTCTTCCCAACGAATCTTCTTTCAATGGCTGCGTCCAGACCCGTTCCGGATGTTTTTCAAAATATGGAAACGAACGGATAATCGACTCCAGTTTCCCGGCGATGTCCACTTCTCCAGATGTTCCGTTGACACTCTTTACACCGACCAGTGCCCGAGCAATTTGTTCTATCTGTCCATCCTGCGGCAGGTCATTAATCTCCTGATACATAAAAGAACGCCTCTTTATCTTTTGTCATCCAGTTTATCGCGCTGAAGCACAAGGGACGAGCAGTGGATGCCTCCGCCCATCTTGTTCAGTTCATCCACCGGTATAGCAATCACTTCGACACCCGCTTTTTCGAGTGCTTCAATCGTCCGCTTGCCAAGTGAAGTGAACAGTACTTTCCCCGGAGCGAGGCACAGGCAATTCGTGGTCATCGGCGGATCAAGCGGATCTGTGTAGATCAGCTGAATGCCCCGTTTCTGCAGATCCTGAAGGAACCAGTGCGGCAGGTTTGTCGGATCGACTAGTGCCTTGTCGACATCAACCATGTTAAACACTTCATCCAAGTGAATCATGCTCGACGGCAGGTCAACAACAATCAGCTCCATCCCTTGCCAGGAGAGAATCGCCCTCATCTGGTCAATGCCGGCCTGATTGACGCGGATCGAGCGTCCGGTGATCGCTGTCTTCCGGTCCAGCACCATGAAACTCCCGCCTTCGACAAAACCTTCTCCTTGGATGGATGCCAGCACCGGCATGCCGATTTTCGCCGCCGTTTTCAGCGTCCGGCGTGTTTCCCCGGTCCTAAACTTCAGAGCGAACCTGGCCAGAATCAATCCACCGGGAATAACCATGCCGACATCTCGGGCGAACAGATTATTGGTCAGCAACTCCCCATCATCAATCATCGGGATAACGTCCACACCCTCTTTTTTAAGAATGAAAGTCATCCGGTCGTGCTGTTCCTGCATCTTAGCCAGATCGAGCGGTTCTTTGCTGAGACAATAGCTGACAATGCTCCCCTGGCTGTCACGCAGAATCCGTGCATGTGCTTCCGGTTCGTACTTTGCCTTATTCAACTCAAGGATTTCATCACCGGGACGATGAACGAACACTTTGCGGACTTTGCCGACTGCATTGCTGTTCCCCCAGTCACTGCCCCAGTACTTTTCAAGCAGAGACCGGTCTTCAAAAGGCTGACGAATCATGTTCTCATCCAGAAATTTATGTAAAACCGACAAACTGATCACTCCTTAAGCTAAATAGCGTTGCTTGTGAAAATGACAAATCATGGAATAAAAGTTAACATTGATTTGTATATTCTCATCATAATATAAAAGAGAAAATTATGAAAATTAAATTACGTAATGCTATGTATCAGATTTTCTGATTGTTCAGGCCATAAATCATCCGATTTTTTAATTATTTTCTAACATTGCGGCAATTCTATCACAAAAAGTTACCTTCCCGGATTAAAATCTCATACGGTAATTAAGTACATACTTATTTTTTCGTGCTCACAGGTCTTCTGTGTCATATATTATGCCTGTAAAAATCAACAGTGTCATAATTTCTGACATATTCATTGACTATTATCCATCTACGACGTATTATTAAAAACGTAAACTTCATCCTTTCTGTTTTCGTATATCCTTAATAATACGGTTTGAGGGTCTCTACCGAGGAACCGTAAATTTCCGGCTACGGAAAATGTGCATGCATATTTTTCGTAGCTCTTTTTTTGTCCACTTAAATCCGGAGGTGAATGGGATTGGCAAAGTTATTGATAAAGAACGCCGAGATCGTCACAATGAATGCAAATGAGGATGTACTACAAGGAGATCTTCTGATCGACGGCAGTAAAATTTCGTCAATTGCACCGTCTATTGATGACAAGCATGCCGATCAGGTGATTGATGCTTCCGGCAGGACGGTTATTCCCGGTTTTATTCAGACACATATCCATCTCTGCCAGACGCTCTTTCGTGGAAAAGCTGACGATCTTGAGCTTATGGACTGGCTGAGAACACGGATCTGGCCGCTTGAAGCCGCCCACGACGAAGATTCCATTTATGTGTCTGCTATGCTTGGCATCGGTGAGCTGATCGCCGGAGGATCGACAACGATTGTCGATATGGAAACGGTGCATCACACGAATGAAGCTTTCGAAGCGATCGCAGAAAGCGGTATCCGTGCTCTGTCAGGTAAAGTGATGATGGATAAAGGTAAAGATGTACCCGCCGGACTGCAGGAAAAAACCGAAGACTCCGTTCAGGAAAGTGTCAATCTGCTGGAAAAGTGGAACGGACACGATGATGGACGTATTCGATATGCCTTCGCTCCGCGTTTTGTTGTTTCCTGCACGGAACAGCTGCTCGTCCAGGTCCGTGATCTGGCGAACAAATATGGGGTATTCGTACACACTCACGCTTCGGAAAACCGCGGTGAAATCGCGATTGTCGAACAGGACACCGGGATGCGGAATATTGTCTACCTCGACCACATCGGCCTCGCCGGGAAAAGGTTGATCCTGGCGCACTGCATCTGGCTTACTGACGAAGAAAAGGAAATCATTCGCAGGCGCGGCGTTCATGTCAGCCACTGCCCGGGCTCCAACCTGAAGCTCGCTTCAGGCATTGCATCAGTGCCGCAGATGACCGGAATGGGCATAAATATCGGACTGGGTGCAGACGGGGCCCCGTGCAACAATAACCTTGACATGTTTCATGAGATGCGGCTGGCCGCATTGATTCATAAACCGGCGAACGGACCAACCACGATGGACGCCCATCATATTTTCCGCATGGCAACGATCGACGGTGCTCATGCTGTCGGAATGGGGAAAGAAATCGGTAGCCTCGAACCCGGTAAAAAAGCAGATCTGGCCATTCTCAATCTGAATCATTTCCACTGCAGCCCGTCATTCGGATCAGATCCAATTTCACGGATCGTCTATTCAGCCATTAGCACGGATGTGGAGACAACGATTATCAATGGAAAAATTGTTATGGAAAACCGGCAGATGAAAACTATTGATAAAAATAGTGTTCTAAAAGAATCAGAACGTGCGATCAGCAGATTGATGAAACGGACAGGAATCCGGGTATAAGACATTAAAGAACATTTAATATCTAATATGACTTTTCTGGCCGGACAATACATGCTCGGTCTTTTCGTTTGTCAGAATCAGGATCGAATCTTCTTCAGTGCGGATAATATGTCTTATTCTGAGCAGAATAATTGAAAGGCTTTCAATTTGTTGATTTAATATAAGAGTAGTTAATAAACCAAATCGTTTATAAATAGGAGGGATTTAGATGAGCCAGTTTGATCTGCCCGAACTCGAATTCGCACCGAATGCCCTGGAGCCTTACATTGATAAAGAAACAATGATTATTCATCACGACAAGCATCATCAAACATACGTCAATAACCTGAATGCAGCCCTCGACAAACACCCTGAACTAAAAGACCAGTCGCTGACCGATCTGGTGTCCGATCTGGAAAAGGTTCCTGAAGATATTCGGACAGCCGTACGAAATAACGGCGGCGGGCATTATAATCACAGCCTGTTCTGGAAAATCCTGATTCCCGGCGGTGCGCATGAGCCCTCTGGTGGTCTGAAGGAAGCGATTGACAGCCAGCTCGGCGGTATTGATCAATTTAAAGAGGCCTTTTCTGCCGCTGCTGCCGGACAATTCGGATCCGGTTGGGCCTGGTTGACCCTGGATCATCAAAACCGGCTGCGCGTTACAAGCACACCGAATCAGGACAGTCCAATGATGAACGGAGAAACGCCGCTGCTCGGTGTTGATGTCTGGGAACATGCCTACTATCTTAAATACCAGAATAAGCGGCCGGAGTACATCAAAAATTTCTACAATGTTATAAACTGGGATTTCGTATCCGATGTCTATGAAAAAGTACTCAATAAAGCTGTTCAATAAATTTAAGGAGACGCGGGCAGCGTCTCTTTTACATATTTTTAAATTGGATCAAAAATCTGCAGTGCATTGCGCCATCCGCCCGGCACATGGTCCGCTCTACTGTATCCGCCCCAAGCACATCTTTAATCAGCTCTGTCTCCCGCATGCAGGCCATTTTAAACTGGCCGGCCACTTCAAAAATCGGACAGTTGTATTCAATGAGCACATAAGTTGCGTCATTGATTTTATGCAGCTGGCTCATGTAACCCCGCGTTTTCTGCAATTCATTCAGTTTCGATGCCTTTGCTCCACGGGCAGTCTCACCACCCATTTCCTGCTCATACTCCAGAAAAAGCCGGGTTTTCCGCCTTTCAAATAGTTTTATAACCGCTTGCTCTCCATAAAGCTCTTCAATATCTTTTAAAAACTGAACGGCTATTGGGCCGTAGTTTTTAGGAAATAAATTTTCAGCTCTTTTGCCAAGAGAAAAGATCTGAACCGGCCGTCCCACCGATCCCTTTTTATTCTCAACATGAACCAGCCCGTCTTTGATCAATACCGTCAGATGCTTCCGTACACCCATTTTAGTCATTTGCAATACATTTGCCAGATCACAGACGGATAGTTCTTGCTTTTGCTTCAACAAGTGCATGATTTTACTTTTTGTCCCTGCCATCTTCACCGCCATGATTTAAGCCCCCACATTGGCATCGCTTGATTTTAAAAACCATTCGGTATATAAATTATAAAGTAATCATTTTATATTTTACTGTCAAGTCCGGGGTGAGCGTATGAGCGATGGAATAGGTTTGATTTTGATTGAGCTGTGCGATTATAATCTGCTGACACCGCAGCATCTGAAAAATATTACCGCCCATCCTGAGGTGGCGGTTATGAGCTATGATTGTCTGAATGTCTGTGGCATGTGCACCCTGCGCCCTTTTGCCATTGTCAACGGACAGAGAATTTTTGCACCAACCGTGGATGAATGCCTCAAGAAAATCGAATTGAAAGTTGAAGAAGAACTGAGTCATCTTGAATGATGCTGGTGGGAACTGCGCAACTCTTCCAAATGGTTCTTTCTTTGTACTGTACTGACCAGTGAGTTGCCCCTAACCAAGCCGAGGCTGCTCCTGACACGGGCAAAAGCACTCCGAGTACATCTAAAAAGCACCTTTAACCCAGTATTTCAGTCGTTCACATACAAAAATTTAATGCACACCGGATCAGGCACAGAAAGAGACGAATTGAGTTTCTCCAGCCGGCCTGTCGCAGCATCACGCTCAAACAGTACAAGATTTCCTGAATTTTGATTGGCGGTAACAAGAAACTGGCCCGATGGATCCAGTTCAAAATCACGGGGCCAGTTTCCACAAGTGGAAACCTGCTCGACTAAAGACAGCCGGCCAGCACCCGATTCTGTTCGGAATACAGCGATACTGTCAGCGCCGCGGTTTGCGGCATAGACAAACCTGCCATCCGAAGAAATTTTGACTGCGCTGCCCTGACTGTGTCCATGAAAATCATCAGGCAGAGCGCTGATCGTCTGAACGATCGAAAAACGGCCTGTTGAAGTATCAAAATAAAGGACGATGACTTCGGAACTGAGCTCCGACATCACATAAGCATATGGCGCGGTCGGATGGAAAATGATATGGCGCGGCCCTGTGCCTGGTGCAAAGGACAGCACATCCTCTTTAATCAGTTTTCCTCCGCCTTCCTTATAAGTGGTCAGCTGATCGGTGCCAAGATCGATTGCTATGATCAACTTCCCGTCCGGCGAGAAATCGGCAAAATGAACGTGCGGCCCTTCCTGTCTGCCCGGATCGCCGCCCGACCCCTCATGACGGTCAGTATCAGAAACATGAGTAAGGCCTGAAGCACCGCTGACGGGATAAAGATCCACCGTCCCCCTGTGGTAATTAGCAGACAGCACCAACCGGTTATTCTGATCCGTGCTGACATAACAGGGCGGCGCCCCCTCGGAAACCTGATCGCCAAGCTCATTCAATTGCCCGCCGGAATCAATGGAAAAGGCTGCGATCCCGCCCATGCTGCCTCTTTTCATAACTGAGTAGAGATGATGGTTATCTCCACTCACGGCAAGATAAGTCGGATTGCCAAGTTTGGCCGCCAGCCCTTCCAGTGAAAGTGCTTTCTTCTCGGTATCGAGCGTAAAAGAGTAGATGCCCTCACTCTCGCCCTTGGTATATGTACCAATATAACCCCTATGCAGACCCATGGTTTTCCCCTCCGAGCTTTTAATTTTTTACATCCTTTTCAATCCATGAAAACCCCAATTAAAAAGCCCGCTGATCAACAATTTCATTGCCGAAAACAGGACGGCCAGACTAAGCAGAAGCAGCAGACAAAAATTGAATCTGCCAATTACCGCCGTCATCTGGCTGTTCAGCGGTGGATCCAAAACGGTGCTCAACGCGTTTGCCACTGCAATCAGCAGAAAAAGTGCTCCCGCACCGCTCGCCGCACCGCGTATATCCGCCGGACTTAGCGACATATGGGAAGCAATGCAAAGCGCCAGTATGAAAAACAGCCAATATTTAAGATCAGCGAGATGGCTGATGAAAAACAAACTGGCGAAAACGGATTGAACGGTATTCACAAAAGCGTCCCAAGTCGTTGGTTCAAAAAGAGAAAAATTTTGCTTTTCTCCCAAGTAATGAAAAATCAGAGTGTAACTCCCCGGCACAAAAAGATAAGTGCTCAGAAAAATCGCCAGACTCCCGCTGATCAGGGGAGCCAGTCCGATAAAGAAATTGCCTATCTTCTGATACAGGCTGTTTGGATTGAAAGTATGCGTCACGTATCCGATAGTGCCATCCG
This sequence comes from Sporolactobacillus pectinivorans, assembly GCF_002802965.1. NCBI lineage: Bacteria > Bacillati > Bacillota > Bacilli > Caryophanales > Sporolactobacillaceae > Sporolactobacillus > Sporolactobacillus pectinivorans. The sequence continues at coordinate 88,535 of NZ_NXGA01000001.1, forward strand.
CGCCGCTTGCCTGAATCAGCTTAATTCCGGTCACCCTGTGCCCAAAAATAAGGCACATCGCAGCGTGTCCCAGTTCGTGAACAGGCGTGCCTAGCCAAGCTGTGAAGTAAATGCCTTTTATGCCGAAAGACCGAACCATATTCCGGTTCGACAATCTCTCCAGATAGCCAAGAATAAAGCCGCAGAGCACAAGTCCACCGGTCAGGGAGATAAATTCAATCAGGCTTGACCACGCAACGCCCAGAATGATTGAAAAAAGAGGGATGGCAGGCATCGGTCAGCGAAGGCCCAGATGCTGTTTTTCAAGAAAAGGTTTCAGAGCTTTTCGGTATGGCGCCTCAAGGCCCCCGGCAATCTGGCCGGTCCAAGTCTCTTCACGCGTTCCGCGCGATCTTGTCTGATAGTAACGTTCAATCTCCTGATCATAGGTCTTGAGAGAATCCTCTGGGAGTTTCGGATTATAATGGTTTTTGTGATAAACGACATCAAGCGGCAGACGCGGTTTCTTCTCCGGTGCCTGATCGGGATAGCCGACGACCAGCCCGAAAATGGGATACACATCATCCGGCAATTTCAGGATTTCAGCCGTCTTATTGATATCATTCTGGATACTCCCGATATAGCAGATGCCAAGACCCATGGATTCCGCAGCGACAGCCATATTCTGCGCCGCAAAGGAAGCGTCGCCGAGCGCAACGATCAGCCGCTGCGTTGTATCCAGCACAGAAGTATCTTCATTGTATTTTTCACCTATTTTTTTGTTCCGGTACTGATCCGCCACAAAAATGAAAAAAAAACCGTTATGCTCGACATACGGTGAATCGTAGGCAATCGTCCGCAATTGTTTTTTGATTTCGGGATCATCCACGCCAATAATCGAATAGGATTGGGTAAAGCTTGAAGTCGAAGCCGCCTGCGCGCTTTCGATCAACAATTTAACCTGTTCTTCGGATAATGCCTGATCTTTAAATTTTCGAATTGATCGATGGTTCAACAATGTATCAATGACTGAATTGGTTTTCATATAGTGTAAATCTCCTTTACTTCATAGCATTTCCTTCATTATACTTTTTCTGTCCTTACTTCGCACAAATCACGGTTTAAAACGAAAAAAGCAGCGGGGACGTCACCATCCTCACTGCTCTTTCATCCGCAACCGGATTATTTTACTAGTTCCTCAGTCAGAACCGGAACGATCTGTTTTTTTCTCGAAACAACACCCTTAAGAACCGCCGTGTTGTTCTTCAGTGTGACGTGGAAGGCGTGCTCTGCAGCTGCAGCCGCTTTGCCAAGGATCAGTGCTTCAGAATCGCTTGTCAGAATGTTCGTCACAGCAAAAACAAACAAGTCAAGATTCTTTGCCGCGATCTCCTTGTTGATTACTTCCTCAAGCTCAGCCTGACGCGACAGCGCATCATCAAAGTCTACAACATTGACCTGACCGATCTCAACATGATGCTTGCCCATTTCAAAGGGTTTCATATCAAGCGTAATCAGTTCTTCAGCAGTTTTGTCACCGATATTTGTCCCTGCTTTGAGCATCGCCAGACCATACGTCTGAGTATCAATGCCTGAAATCTTTTCAAGCTCTTCGGCGGCTTTAACATCATCTTCCGTACAAGTCGGCGACTTGAAAAGCAAAGTATCAGAAATGATTGACGACAGCATCAGGCCGGCTATGGTCTTCGGAACAGCTACACCGTTTTCCTTATAAATCTTGTACAGGATCGTTGCCGTACAGCCGACCGGTTCCGCGCGATAATAAAGCGGCGCCTTTGTTTCAAAATTAGCGATCCGGTGATGATCAACGACCGATAACACTTCCACCTTTTCAATATCGTCCACACTCTGCTGGCGCTCATTGTGGTCAACGAGGTAGACAGCCGGCACTTCGTTGGCAACCGTTTTAACCAGACGCGGCGCTGCCACATTAAAATAGTTCAGAACATATTCTGTCTCGCCGTTCAGATCACCGAGACGCACAGGTTCGGCTTCCTCTCCCAGTTTGTTCTTCAGTTCAGCAAAAGCGATCGCTGAACAAATTGCATCTGTATCAGGGCTCTTATGCCCGAAAACAAGCACTTTTCCCATCTCTTCTACCCCTTAGTCACGTATATTGGCTATTCACAGATCATCCGTTCATAGTCCCTCAACAAAACCATACCTTATGTATCGGAGAATTTCAATAGTGTACGCTTACATCTTCCATTATTCCCTTTTCAGCAGCTTAGTATTGGCAATATAAAGTGCGCCGACGAGAACGAAAATGGCAATCGCGTAGAACATGACCGATAAAGGATCGTTATGGCTAACCACAATCAGGCGCACAATTGCTGTTACGCCGACATAGACAAAATAGCGAAGCGGGAAATGATAATGGGCCTGAAAATATTTAATGATCAGCGCAATGAATTCGAAATAAAGAAAGTAAACAAGAATACCTTCCAGAAGATGGCTGTATGACGCATTTTCACTTAGGAAGAGATAGGTAAAAAACTGATAGGTTTCTTTGATCAAAGCGACACTCAGAATAATGGCCAGTGCAATCAGCACTACATTAAGAATCCATTGCAGTCCCTTCATGATCAGCACATCAAACATCTTATTATTGTCCATCAAACCAGCCTCCTGTTGAATCGTGCATTACAGCAGCCATCTTGCCACATTTTTATCATACCTATCTTGCACCACGCTGAAAAGGACGAGCCCAATGTCTGCTCCGTTTTATAGAAGTGTACGCCTTTCAAGAGTGATATATTTTCCTTACCGTAACAAAATAAACAGTCATTTGTGCAGCCGGAATCAGCAGCACAATCACAATTGGAAAAGCCGGAAAAATCTCTGCAAACAGCGGATAGAAACACATCAGGCCCGTACAAACCGGTGCCATGATCCATATGGCCGTAAATGCTTTCCGGCAAGCATCGGCACTGATCGTCTTTTCGCGCTCATCTGCAGACGGAAGAAGAAGGGGATACAGCCAGAATGACAATTTTTCTTTTTTCCTTCTTTTAATCATCACAAAAGTCAAAACAAGACCATAAATCAGTGCAGGAAGCGCTGGCAGCAAATTGATGGACATTTCCCATTCTGCAACATTGCTATGAATAATGCAGGCAAACGTTTCATTCATCATCATCTCCTTTTTCCAGTTGAAAGACTTCTTCCATCGGCAGCCCAAACGTATCGCAAAGAAGCAGACCCAGCAGCAGCGACGGCACATAGTCCCCTTTTTCAATCGAAGCGATCGTCTGCCGGGTCGCACCGACTTTTTCACCAAGTTCGGATTGTGTCCAGTCGTGGCGCGCCCTCAATTCTTTAACGTGATTTCTCAAATATTGCAACGAATCATCCCTCTGAATGTTAAACAAACTGTTCATTATGTTAAACCAATTTAACATTAATTTATAAAAATTCAACCTAAATGTCAACAAATGATTTCCCGCAACTTAACAGCAAAAAAGCAGCCTGCTCATACCATAAAGGTACGGACAGGCTGCTTTTTTCGATCAATGGGCTCATCTTTCAATTCTTCTTCAGCTTTCTCGCAAATGCATTGCCAAGGGACTGGATGCATTGTACAATCACGATTAATATGATAATGACAGCATACATGACATCCGGCTGGAAACGCGTATACCCAAATTGATAGGCAAGATCACCAAGGCCGCCTGCACCGACAAGGCCGGCCATCGCCGTTTCGCCGATCAGCCCGATCGCCGCGATCGTCAGCCCCAGAACAATGGAAGAACGTGCTTCGCGGATAATCACAAAACAGACAATTTTCGGTGTTGAGATACCCATCGATTGATAGGCCTCAATGACACCTCGGTCGACTTCAAGCATCGCCGATTCCATCAAACGGGCTATATAGGGGGCGCACGAAACAACTAGCGGAAAAATAACGCCCTGAACACCAATAGTTGTTCCTGCGATCAGCCTAGTTACCGGAAGAATCAGGAACAGCAGAATGATGAACGGAATGGAACGAATCACGTTAATGATCGTGTTTAAAACCGCATAGACTGCCGAATTCTCAGCCTGGCCGTTTTTGCGTGTCAGGATCAGGAAAACGCCCAGCGGGATGCCAATAAGAATTGACAGGATCAAAGCGATGGCAGTCATTTCCAGAGTCTGAATAAATGCCACCCAAATGGCACTGCCCCACAAATTGAAAAATTCAGCCATATCAGACATTCACTTCTTCCACAATAATATGTTCCGCCCGCAAAAAAGCTATCGCATCCTTGATCGTGTCTGTATTCCCCTTCAGGTGCACCAGCAGATTGCCGATTGACTGATCCTTTAGCTGATCGATGCCGCCGGCAATGATGCTCGGCAGAACATCAAACGTCTTGGCAAGCGTCGCAAGCGCCGGGTCTTTTGCAGACTCACCGAGAAAAGTCAGATTCACAAGTTCCCCGGTCGACAGCAGCTGTTTATAAATAGGTTCAGGTATCTTGAATCTGGACTCATTCCGGACAAACTGTTTGGTCAGCGGTTCCTTAGGCTTGGTAAAAATATCGACGACAGAGCCTTGTTCAACGATTCGTCCCTTTTCCATAACCGCCACACGGTCGCAGACTCTTTGAATGACGTTTAATTCATGAGTAATCAGGAAGATCGTAATCCCAAGCTCTTTGTTTACCTTGAGCAGAAGTTCCAAAATCGAATCCGTCGTGTTTGGATCCAGTGCACTCGTCGCTTCATCGCTAAGCAGCACTTCCGGTTCATGAGCAAGTGCGCGGGCAATGGCCACACGCTGCTTCTGACCACCCGACAGCTGGCTTGGAAAAGCTTTGCTGCGATCCTTCAAACCGACGATCTCAAGATACTTTTCGGTTCTCGCTTTGATTACTTTTTTAGGCACACCCTCCAATTTTAAAGGAATGGCGACATTATCGTAAACATTGGCGGTTTCAAGAAGGTTATACCCCTGAAAGATCATACCGATCTTCCGGCGAAGCTTCCGAAGGTTCTTACGGCGAAGTTTATTAATATCCGTTCCGTCTACAAAAACGTCACCGCTCGTCGGGCGTTCCAGTAGATTGACGCAGCGGATCAGCGTGCTCTTCCCCGCCCCGCTGTAACCAATAACGCCGAAAATCTCTCCCTTTTGAATTTCCAGCGAGACATCTTTCAGCGCTTCAATTTTATTTTTTCCCGCGACAAATGTTTTGGATACATGATGTAATTCAATCATTGCAATAACTCCTTACCATTCCGGAACTACTGAACCGCCGAATTGTTTTTCGATGAAGGTTTTTACTTCTGGTGAATGATAATATTTCTCGATTGTTTTAACTACTTTGTCATTTTTATCAGACGTACGAACAACGAAATAGTTCGGATATGGATTGTTGATGAGCGGTTCATGGAAAATGGAATCCTTCAGCACCGTCAGACCGGCTCCCATTGCGAAGTTCGTATTGATCGCTGCGGCTGCAACTTCGTTAAGCTGCTGCGGAAGCTGAGCTGCATCCAGTTCAATGATTTGCAGATGTTTCGGATTGCTGATCACATCCCGCTTAGTCGCGGTAACATTTGCTCCCGTTCTCAATTTGATCACACCGGCTTTTTCAAACAGCTGAAGTGCGCGGAGCTCATTGGCAGGATCGTTCGGGACAGCGATTTTGTCACCGTTTTTCAGGTCTTTCAGATTTTTAATGCTCTTAGAATAGATGCCCATCGGAAAAGCGACCGTTTTGAATGCGGCAGCAATCTTATACCCCTTATTTTGAATCTGGTCCTTCAGGAAGGGCATGGTCTGGTAGCTGTTCGCATCCAGTTCGTTATCATTAAGGGCAATGTTAGGCTGGTTATAATCATTAAAAACTTTCAGATGGATCGTCAAGCCGTCTTTTTTGGCCAGTTTTGCCACTTCTTCCATGACCTGCTGATGCGGTCCGCCTGTTACACCCACAGTGATATCTTTCGTACTTAAACCGGCTGAGGAGCTGTTACCACATGCTGAAAGTGCAAATGCTAAGGCAAGGATCAATAATAACGACAACGCTTTGACATACTTTTTCAATGTGCTTCCCCCAAATCTTTATGTTATTACTCGTGTTTCCAGCAATCTCCATACTCTGCTCCAGAAAAGAACGGCATGAAAAAAGCTCCTCCGTTAAGAGAAGCTGATCATTTTCAATTCTTCTCTTATCTCTCAGAATCCGGATATACGGATTCTGCAGGAATTGGCACCCTAATCAAAAATCAATTGGGTTGCCGGGTTTCATCGGGCCAGTCCCTCCGCCACTCTGGATAAGGAGTATTTAATTGGCTAGTGACTTGATTGTACATTGAAATTGATTCTGTGTCAAAAGTTTGTCGAATTTTTTTTATAAATTTTTTATCCAGAACCATCATCATAGTACAAATAAGTACGGGGTTAGAACTGACATACTCAACTCCCCCACACAATAAAGTAAGAAGGACAAAAGCTGCATAAGATCAGGATTCATGGATTTTACTTCGTATAAGATACATTTTACATAGTAATATTGATCCTTTATTCAAGCAATATAGGAGTAAATATGTTCAATAAATCCAATAAAATATTGGAATACTAAATCTAAAGGTATTAAAATTAAGACTGTACTCAATTGCTACTTAAAGGCGGTTTTTTATGAAAGAGCCAAAAAATATTGGATTCATTATCCTGATCACTGTGCTTGTTGTAGTGTTACTAATGAATATATATTTTTATTTCCGCACAAAAAGTATGGCAGATTTTGCTTATGCAATAGGGATCTTTATTGTATTAATTGTTAATTTGATTGTCATTAAATATAGAAGGTCGCATTAAAAACCCCCTCATAAAAATGTTTACGAACGAGTTTAAGCACGACCGTCTGCTACTGTTTGCGAAGCATGGAAAAAGGGATAAAATCATAGGACTTCCACTCACCTTTTTTCGTGATACCCCCTATATTCATCAGCATACGGATTGAAGTTCACCTGCGATCCAAAGGTATGCAAGCCCGCGATGATTGACCTTCAGGACATCTTCCTTCAACAGCCGGCTCCATTCCACTCACTCCGACTGAATAGGTGGTACAAAAACAACCTTTGCAGTGAAACAGAAGTTTTCGAACATCATGGCACCCCTCACAGACCAAAAGCTTGAACCCTTTTCTAAAGTTACCGCAGTTTCTGAATTTCTCGACTTCTTTAAGGAGAATTGAGCGAAGTCGGGTTCTATGCTTGGACTTAAAATACTCCCGGTATTGGTGACGATTGAAAAAGATATGTCTCAAAATATTTTTGTCCATAAAGGAAAGGCTATTAAGCTCTGTGATAATCTCAAATTTTATGCTTTCTTATCTTAAAAAAAACTCCCCGGTTACGGGAAGTCCACAACGTTTATTTATTTTCCACCAAAGCTGCGTAGCCTTTCGGATGGCTGCTGTGCCAGGCCCAGGCATCCGCCAGAATTTCCGGAATATTTGTATGCTCCGGCTTCCAGCCAAGTATCTTCTTCGCTTTGTCCGATGATGCGATTAATGTGCTCGGATCTCCTGCACGGCGCGGCGCGATTTCAGCCGGAATCGTTTCCCCGGTCACTTTGCGCGCGGCTTCAATAATCTCTTTCACCGAGAAGCCTTCGTTCGAACCAAGATTGAAGACGTCACTCTTCCCGCCCTTCAGCAGATAGCTGAGTGCCAGGCGGTGGGCGGCAATCAGATCTTCGATATGCACATAATCGCGGATGCAAGTGCCATCTTTAGTCGGATAATCATCCCCGAAAATTAGAATCTTGTCCCGCTCGCCGGCCGCCACCTGCAGCACGATCGGAATCAGGTGTGTTTCCGGATGGTGATCCTCACCGATAGCTCCCGCCTTGCTCGCTCCGGCAACGTTGAAATAGCGCAGTGCAACAAACTTCATCCCATAAGCGCGGTCGCACCATTTCATCATCTTCTCCATCGTCAGTTTCGTCTCGCCATACGGATTGGTCGGCTGTGTCGGCATATCTTCGGTAATCGGAAGCTGTTCCGGTTCACCATATGTCGCAGCAGTCGAGGAAAAGACGATATGCTTCACATTATTGTCTTTCATGACTTCAAGCAGAATTTGCATGCCGTAAACATTGTTATTAAAATACTTCAGCGGTTTTTCAACGGATTCCCCGACAAGCGAATTAGCCGCAAAGTGGATGACTCCGTCAATCTTTTCCTTTTTAAAAACCGAATCGAGAAACTCCTTATCACGGATATCCCCCTGGTAGAATTTTGCCTGCGGATGCAGTGCTTCTTTGTGCCCGGTCAGTAAATTATCGACAACAACTACATCTTCTCCGGCATTAATCAGCTGATAAACGGCGTGTGAACCAACATAGCCGGCACCGCCTAATACTAAAATTGACATAACCTGACTCCTCCCAATAAGAAAAACAGATACAGATTATTTATTATCCTGATTCTCTCATTTTCCGCCAAATTGCCTGTTTTGACAAGGACTCATGTTGTAAAATAAAATCACTTGCTTTTTCCCACTGTTCAGTGTTTGATGAAATGAATCGTGACCGGCAGCTGAATGGCACGTTCAAGATGTTTTCTATGCTTCTGGGCAGCCTGTTCTTCAAAAAAGGCATCGGCATGGTAATAAGCTGTCAATTGTAACTGCTTCTTCTTTGAAACTTTAACCTTAACCTCGTCTACAACGTGCTGCCTTGTCCGGTCAAAGTCGTGGGCCAGACGAAGAACGGCTCCCAGTGTTTCATACATTTTCAGCTCCTCTTTAGTCACCATTTTTTCAAAGGGCACAGCGAAATCAAGCATCTTATCACGATTCTTGAATGATGCGACCAGGGCAATGCCAAGACGGTCTCTATGGCTGACCCCATTAATGCTGATGTTAGTTAATAAATAAAAAGTGTGCGCACTGCTTGATTCATTGTTCACGTATTCGCCAATGTAGGCCAGATCGGCACTATGCGACAGTACCCATGCCGTCCTTTTTTCCGGGAATTTACTGATAATCACCGGAATGACTCCGTTAAGTATTTGAAACGCCAGCGCCTTTACGTAACTGGTATGGCTGGAATCCAGATTAAAATTGCGCCTTAAATGGCGGATGCTTTCATTCAGGACATAAGGAATTTTTTCCACACCCCTCTGGTGCAGCATCCATTCAAAAAAGACACCCTCCCGTAACCCTTCACTGCTGAGCATGAACGTTTCGCCGCGGTTCATTTGCACGAGCGTATTAATGACGGCGGAAGCCGGTACGATGATATCCGAACGGTCTCTGGACAACCCGTCCATTGTTTCACGGGCTTCCTGGCCCATGGCAGCAAGTCCGTGCGTCAGATCGCTTAAACGCTCACGCGGGATCGTGTATTGATGCAAACCGACCATTGGATAATGCTGCTGCACTTGATCGATTTTCGCCAGATTGCGTGCCGTTCCACCGATACCGATAACCGGTAGCCCCCGCCCGACCAGCCAGTCAAACTGTGAGAATTCATTTTTCAGGAAAGATTCAAGTTTAGTTTCAGCCTGTGGATCACCGCCCGAAAAATAAGTCTGGTATAATGTCACTGCGCCGAATGGGAAGGAATGGGCATGAACCAGTTCACGGTTGAGGAACATCGTTACTTCCGTGCTTCCGCCGCCAATATCGATTGAGATGCCGTTTTCGATGAATGTCGAGTTAATAACTGCATAATAACCATAATATGCTTCTTTTAACCCGGAAAGCAGACGGACACTCAGACCCGTCCGTTCTTTGACCCGCGCCATCACCTGATCCCGGTTTTTTGCCTTGCGCATGGCCGCTGTCGCTACCGTATCAATGGCTGTCACATTCTTCTCACGTGAGAGAATGGATTGGAAACGATCCAGAATTGTCAGGAGTATGGCAATTCCCTTTTCACTTAGATTTTCATTTTCATCTATGTAGTTGCTCAATCGGGCCACAGCTTTAAAATTAAGCAGTTCCTCGAAGAAATAGTTCCTGTCAATTCCAATGACTACCAGCCTTATTGAGTTGGAACCAATATCAATCATGGCGTGCTTTGACACAATCTCCAAAGTCCCGATCTCCCTTCAATAAAAAACGAACATTAAAAATTTAAAATCAGCCGGCCGTTTTCTTTAACAGCAAGTATGTCCAAATTAAAGTATAGCTTAATTAAAAAGTTTTTGCCGTCCATTATGCTTTCCCATGATAAGCGGGATCTTGCGAAAACTCCCTCTGATGGTCTTGTTTCCCCGCCTCTTCTGTCCGCTGCAGATCCGGATACTGTGGCAGTTCGACACCGCGTTTCTTCAAATCATTTTCTATCGACCGAACCATGTGTCTGATCACTGCCACACGGGCATACCATTTACTGTTGGCTGAAATAATGTGCCATGGCGCATACGGCTGATCCGTTTTCTCAAACATCTCTTCGGCAGCAGTCAGATACTTGTCCCATTTTGCCCGGTTCCGCCAGTCCTCATCTGTGATTTTCCAGCGTTTCATCGGATTATTTTCACGTTCTTTAAAGCGTTTGTACTGCTCATCCTTGCTGATATGCAGCCAGAATTTTTCGATAATGTAGTGGTCATTGGTCAGCAGTTTCTCAAAACTGTTGATCTCCGAATAGGCCCGTTTCCATTCTTTTTTTTCAGCAAAACCCTCAACCCGTTCAACGAGCACGCGCCCATACCAGGAGCGATCAAAAATCGCGATTTGCCCGAACTGCGGAATTTTCCGCCAGAACCGCTGCAAATAATGATATCGTTTCTCATGAGGGGCAGGTGCGGCAATAGCTGTCACCCGCACTCCTCTCGGATCAAGATTGGCAACGGCACGCCTGATCGCACCGCCTTTCCCGGCAGCATCCCAGCCCTCAAAGACAAAGATCACAGCGGTATTCTCTTCAATCAGCAGATGCTGCAGTGAGAGAAGTCTTAATTGATATTTTTTCAGCTCTTTTTCATACTCTTTTCTGGATTTGATCGTTTTTGTCAGGTCTACCCGATTCAAGAAATCCATTTGATTCCCTCCCTTTAATTTTCGGCATTTCCGCCTTGTATGCCCTGTTCAGTCGGATGCGGCCCACCCGTTCACTTACCTGCCCGTCATTATTACCTATAATATCCCTCTAATTTCCAAAACACGGCAAGCCATATTTATTTTTTCTATTTAAATTATGAATGCGCGGGTTAACAGTTGCAAATGCCTGATCTGCATTTCCTGCTATTATCATCAGCGGGCATAATTACCGTAAAACAACCCAAACTAATGAATGGCGGTATCACGCCAAAATCCCAAGGAAAGCTGTGAATGACATGTCAAAGTATCAACCTGAAGCAGAGGATTTTAACAAGCAGCAGAAGAAGTCTGAAAACCTGGCCGATGAAGAATTTGCTGCTGATGAAGAATTCGCACAGCCGCTCGACGAGCATTCTGTTGAAGAAAAAGAACGTGCTCAGAGAACCGGAGACGAATGCGAACACGATTCCAAGCATGATCAGAATAAAAAATAACTGAGAAAAAGGGATCCGCATCAATCCGGGCGGATCCCTTTTTCTCATATTGCATCACTGTACCGTTTAATTCTTAAATGAATGAATCGGAGCCGGAATGCGGCCGCCTCGGGCGATAAACGCGGCAGCTGAATGGCTGCTCACTTCCATTACCGGAGCATGACCCAGCAAGCCGCCGAATGCCACATTGTCTCCAACTTTTTTACCTGGGGCAGGAATGACGCGCACTGCTGTTGTTTTGTTGTTGATCACTCCGATAGCCGCTTCATCGGCAATCATAGCTGAAATCGTTTCTGCCGGCGTATCGCCCGGAATCGCAATCATGTCGAGACCGACCGAGCACACGGCAGTCATTGCCTCAAGTTTTTGTATATTCAGCGCTCCGGCCTCCACAGCTTCGATCATTCCCGCATCCTCAGAGACCGGAATGAATGCTCCGCTCAAACCGCCGACATGGCTGCAGGCCATAACCCCGCCTTTTTTAACCGCATCGTTAAGCAGCGCAAGTGCCGCAGTCGTGCCATGAGCCCCTGCCGATTCCAATCCCATTTCTTCGAGGATGCGGGCTACCGAGTCACCGACCGCCGGCGTAGGCGCCAGAGAAAGGTCAACGATGCCAAAGGGCACGCCCAGACGAGTCGAAGCCTCATGCCCAACCAGCTGCCCCATACGGGTAATTTTGAAAGCAATTTTCTTAATCGTTTCAGAGACAACGTCAAATGTCTCCCCTTTTACCTTTTCCAGGGCACGTTTGACAACACCGGGGCCGCTGACGCCCACGTTAATGATGCAGTCGGCTTCACCGATTCCGTGAAAAGCTCCGGCCATGAACGGATTATCTTCGACCGCATTCGCGAAAATCACCAGTTTGGCACAGCCCAGTCCCTGTTCATCGGCTGTCCGCTCCGCCGTCTTCTTCACAATCCGGCCCATTTCACCAACCGCATCCATATTGATTCCTGAGCGGGTCGATCCAACATTGACAGAAGAGCAGACAAGCTCCGTTTCAGCCAGAGCTTCAGGAATCGATTGGATCAATCCGTAATCCCCGCTTGTATATCCCTTCTGTACCAGTGCACTGTAACCGCCGATAAAATTGACGCCGGTTGATTTTGCCGCTTTATCCAATGTCCGGGCATACGCGACATAATCGCCGTCCGTTGACGCGCCGGCAACAAGTGAAATCGGCGTTACTGAAATTCTCTTGTGGATGATCGGGATTCCGAATTCATTCTCGATATCTTCTCCTGTTTTGACCAGATTCTGTGCAAGCCGAGTCACTTTGTCATAAATTTTCTGCCGGGCTTTTTCTCCATCGCCGTCGATACAGTCAAGCAGGGATATACCCATTGTAATCGTGCGAATATCCAGCTTTTCTTCCTCAATCATCCTAATTGTTTCCAGGATCTGATTTGTCTCCATCGTTTTTTCGAAAACCTCCATGTTATAAGCTGTGCATCGATGTGAAAATTTCTTCGCGTTGGATCTTGATCTGTACATTCAGCTCGTCGCCCTTGTCCGCCAGCGCTTTCTTGATACCACCGAAAGTTTCTTTGGCGGCCGACAAATCAAGGATCATCATCATCGTAAAATAACCATTCATAATCGTCTGGGTTACATCCAGAATATTTACCTGCAGATCGGCAAGCTGACGGCTGACGCCGGCAACAATACCGACATTATCCTTGCCAATCACTGTCAAAATGGCTTTCATGAACAACACCTCTGATTTTTGAAATTTTAGTTGTGCCAAGCAACGCGCATGCATATCCTCACAGGACATTGACAAAAGTGCATCTTTCTTATAAGATAATGTTTGTCTTTGTAAGGCGTTGCCAAAGCATGCGGGTGTAGTTTAATGGTAAAATTAGAGCTTCCCAAGCTCTCGTCGTGGGTTCGATTCCCATCACCCGCTTATTTTAAAGGTATTTAGAGCGATCCGTCGCTCTTTTTTTTGCGCTTTTTACTGGGATTTTTAGATACTGGTCACCTTACCGAACGACTTTAAATGATCGATTTTATTATAATCGACAATTTTCCATGAGTCTCCGTCTGACACGATATGACTGATGCATGTATTGAAGAGCTTCGTTTTGCCGGTGCCAATCTCGCCCTGTGACAGGATCGCCAGAATGACATTAATCAGCCCGCCGTGCGCGACAAGCAGCACTTTTTCATCCGGAAAATCTCTTCTGATATTTTTAATCCCCGCAAGGGCACGCTTGCTGATGTGATCAAATGACTCCATGTCCGGAATAGCTCCGCCCGGGAAATGTCTGTCTCGTTCGGCAACAGTCATTCCAGAAGCTTCCCCGTAATCTTTTTCAGTAAAATTATCGCTGACAAACAGAGGAAGATGTCCGACAAAATGATTGCAAATCATCGCCGTTTCCTTTGCGCGCAGGAGCGGGCTGGTAAAGATTGCCGCAAAATCTGATTTCCCCAGATATCGCCCAACTCTAATTGCCTGATCTTCGCCCCTGTCGTTCAGCGGAACATCTTCCCGTCCCTGAAGTTTTCCTTCTGCATTCCAATCCGTCTCACCATGCCTGACAAGGCATATTGCTGTCATGACTCATCCTCCATCTGCTGATTCTCGGGAGCCTCCGCTCATTTTAAAATGCTCCATCTGTGTAAATTCATTATAACGAAAAACGAGCCGCAATGCCTCGACAAAATCGGTATTTTTTTGATTAAGTCGATAAAGCGCCGAATTTTTTTTACAAAAAAACTGCCCGCTTCCTATATACGGGCAGTGGTGTCCAGTTTTCGATCCTATCTTTGTCCTTTGAAGTAAGGTATACCGTCGGCTTTCGGCGCTTCAGCTCTTCCAACAAATCCAGTCAGGACAATCAGGGTCAGCACATAAGGTGCGATCAGCAGAATGACTGAAGGAAGCCGGTCAAGATAAGGAATCTGCTGGCTGGTAATGCTGAGTGACTGGGCAAAACCGAAGAAAAGCGACCCAAGCATAGCCCCGATCGGGTGCCATTTGCCGAAGATCATGGCAGCCAGGGCAAGAAAACCTTGCCCGGCGATGGTTGATATGTTGAAATTAGATGTAATCGTCACGAGATAGACCGCACCGCCGATACCACCCATTACACCGCTAAGCATAACGCCGATATAGCGCATTTTGGTGACACTGATTCCGAGCGTATCCGCGGCTTCCGGGTGCTCGCCCACTGAACGGAGTCTAAGCCCGAACGGTGTCTTAAATAATACATACCAGACAACAAATGACGCCAGAATCGCAAGATAGGAAGTATAGGTTACCTGCTGGAAGAAAATAGGTCCGATAATGGGTATATTATGCAGTACAGGGATGCTGATTTTGTCGATATTGTTCGCAATATAAGGCGTCTGTCCCTGTCCGTTATAAATCATTTTTACGAGATAAATCGTCAGTCCCTGGGCTAGGAAGTTTAGGGCTACACCACTGACTGTTTGATCTGCATGAAATGAGATCGAAACCACAGCATGAATCAATGAAAACAGGCCGCCGGCAATAGCAGCAATCAGAATTGCAATCCATGGTGACGCTTGACCCAGCCCGGCTTGCTGAAGAAACAGTGTTGCAATGGCTCCAGTAAAAGCTCCGACCCACATTAACCCTTCCAAGCCAATGTTTACAACACCCGACCGTTCGGAGAAAACACCGCCGAGAGAGGTAAAAATCAGCGGGGCCGCGGTCAGCAATGTTGAAGGTATAATGATGGTAAGTACTTCATAAAAGCTCATGACTGATGCCCCCTTCGTGACAAGCGGAGCCAGGCCCACTTAATCACATAACTGGACCCGACAAAGAAAATGATCAGTGCGATGACAACTTGAATCAAATCCGTAGGAACACCGGCTACCGCCTGCATAGTCAGGCCTCCTGTCTGCAGGCCGGCGAATAGAGCGCCAGCCAGTACAACGCCGATTGGCGTATTCATTCCCAGCAGGGCAACAGCAATACCGTTGAAGCCAATTCCGGTAAAAGAGGAATTGATCATCATGTACTGATAGGTTCCCAGCCCCTCCATCGCTCCCGCCAGGCCGGCAAAAATTCCGGAAATAACCATTGACAAAACAATGTTGCGGCCGACATTCATACCGGCATATCTGGATGCATCCGGGCTGAAACCTACTGACCTCAGTTCGAAACCCAAAGTTGTCCGCCACAGGATAAACCACATCACAACCACGGCAATAATGGCAACAATAAATCCCCAGTGCAGCCGGGACCCCTGAGTCAGATTGGCCAGAAAATTCGAAGCAAGTGAAGCAGATGAAGGTATTGTCGGTGTGCGTTCACCTTGAGTATATAGAAAGTTTCTGATAAGAGACGCTGTCAAATACAAAGCTATGTAATTCATCATGATCGTGGAAATAACTTCATGAACTTTGAACTTCGCCTTCAACAGACCTGGAAGGTAACCCCATAATCCCCCAGCAACACCTCCGGCAATAATGGAAAGCGGGAGCAAAATGAATTTCGGTGGTCCGTCCAGTTCAATGGCGCAGGCAACAGATGCCAGCCAGCCAACCATTAACTGCCCTTCAACGCCGATATTGAACAGCCCGGTTCTGAATGCAAAAGCAACCGCCAGTCCGGATAGCACGAGAGGAATCATCGCGCGTATCGTCTCGCCCGCATAATAAGGCTGCAGAAAAATAGATTGAATAATTGAACCATACGCCAGCAGCGGATTATATCCACCGGCAATCATAATCACTGCCCCGCAGAGCAGTCCCAGCAATACAGAAACAAGTGGTATTAGAAGAGTCATCCAGTTAATTTTTTTCAGAAATCCGGTCACGCCTGACTCTCCCCCTTCTTATGGCCGGCCATAAGCAGACCCAGTTCGTTTTCATTTGTTTTCTTAGAATCGACAATGTCAATAATACGTCCCTCATAAATCACAGCAATCCGGTCACTCAGGTGAAGGATTTCATCCAGTTCAAAAGAAACCAGCAGCACCGCTTTACCCTTTTTTTTCTCTTCCAACAGTTTGCCATGGATAAATTCAATCGCTCCGATATCGAGACCACGGGTCGGCTGTGCAGCAACAAGCAGCTGCGGGCTGCGATCCACTTCACGGGCAACAATCACTTTCTGCTGATTGCCTCCCGACAGCGAACGGGCCAGCGTTCTTTCTCCCGGAGTCCGCACGTCAAACTCCTTGATTAACGCTCTGGCCTTTTGACTGATCGTTTTAGGGCGCAATATGCCTGCCTTCGCATAAGGATTTTTATAATACGTTTGCAGTATCAGGTTTTCACCGACGGTAAAATCCAGAACGAGTCCGTCTTTCTGCCGGTCTTCCGGAATATAGCCGAGGCCGGACTCAGTGATCTTCCTTGCCCGACTGTGAGTCATGTCCCGCCCGTTAATTTCAATCGATCCAGACTTCACTTTACGCAGCCCGGCAATCGCTTCAATCAGTTCCCCCTGACCGTTGCCATCCACCCCCGCTATGCCCAGGATCTCGCCGCCGTGAACGGTTAGGCTGAGATTATTGACAACCTGGACTTTTCTTGAATCCAGCACTGTCAGGTTCCTGATATCAAGCACTTTACCCTGTGGCTCATAAGGATCTTCGTTAATTTGGGTATTCACTTCGCGTCCGACCATCATATTCGCCAAATCATTTGGATTGGTTTCATCAATGCCCAGCGAATCGATCACTTTGCCTCGCCGGATCACCGTCACCCGGTCACATGCTTCAAAAATTTCCTTCAGCTTATGCGTGATCAAAATAATCGATTTTCCTTCGCTGACCAGCCTTTGCATGATTTCGATCAATTCCTTGATTTCAATCGGTGTCAGTACCGCAGTTGGTTCATCAAAAATCAGTATATCGGAACCCCGATACAATGTCTTCAGAATTTCAACGCGCTGTTGCATGCCAACGGTGATATCTTCCACCTTTTTCAAGGGATCGATATCAAGTCCGTATTTTTCTGACAGTTCCCTGGCAATTTTAACTGCCTTGCCCAAATCCAGCCGTCCATGTTTCCTCGGCTCCTTGCCGAGAATAATATTTTCAGCTACGGTAAACTTATCGATCAGCATGAAGTGCTGATGCACCATGCCGATCCCCAGACGGTTGGCATCATTCGGATCTGTGATTTTCACTTTTTTTCCATGAACATAGATTTCACCTTCATCCGGCTGATAGAGGCCGAAGAGAATATTCATTAGCGTGGATTTGCCGGCACCATTCTCTCCGAAAAGAGCATGTATCTCGCCCTCATTAACCTGGAGAGTAATATCGTCATTTGCGACAATACCCGGAAAAGCTTTCCGGATATGTTTCATTTCAATCGCGTAGGCCATGGCTTTTGCCTCCTCTCGGGTGATGTAAACGTTTATTATAATACGGTTTGAATAGAGTTACGGTTAGTCCGCAACGCTTTACCCGTGACAAGTCAACTGAATAAGTGCGAATCTTTCTGAATCCGTGGTTTCCGCCATCAATAAAATTTTATATTAATAATAATGGATGGGGCACACATCCCGCCTCATCCATCAGAAAATCAATATTATTTCTTCAGTTTGGAAAGATAAGCCTGATATTCTTTGTCTGTCGTCGGCACAACGATACTGCCGTCAATAATCTTCTTTTTGTAACTGTTTACTGCATCAAGAGCTTTCTTGGATACATTCTTTGTAGTCGGCGCGATACCGACACCATTTTGTTCAAGGCCATACTGAAGTACCTGGCCGCCCGGGAATTTGCCTTCCTTTGTCTTCGTGGCAACATCGTAAATAGCTCTATCCACACGTTTTACCATCGAGGTCAAAGTGACGTTTTCTGGGAGACCCTGCGCATACTGATCTTTATCAACGCCGATAACCCAGACCTTCTTGCCGTTCTTTGCCCGGTTCTTTGCTTCAGTGAAGACACCGTTGCCGGTATCACCCGCTGATGCATAAATAATGTCGGCACCTTCTGTATACATCGTCGAAGCGATGCTCTGTCCCTTGTCAGGGGCATTGAAAGCCCCGGCATACTGAACATAAATCTGGGCCTTCGGATTAACTGTCTTAACCCCGGCTTTAAAACCACTTTCAAATTTCTTGATTAATGCCCCGTTGACACCGCCAATGAAACCAACTTTATTCGTTTTTGTTGTCAGTCCGGCTACCACACCGACGAGGAACGACCCCTGCTGCTCTTTAAAGGTCATGCTGGCTACATTTTTCAGCGGTTTATTGTTTTTGTCTACTGCAACCGCATCAATAATACCAAGCTTCGCATTCGGATTCTGTTCAGCAATGTTCTGAACATCACTCTGCATCAGATAGCCAATACCGAATACGATATTGTAATTCTGATGAACAAGCTGGTTCAGGTTTGGAGAATAATCGGAAGCTGTAGTCGACTGCAGGTATTTCACACCTGTCCCGATTTTCAGGTTATTGTCCTTGCCAAACTTCTGAAGACCTTCCCAAGAAGACTGGTTGAAAGACTTGTCATCGACACCGCCTGTGTCCGTTACCATGCCGGCTTTAAACGCAGTCGAACTGCCTGAAGAACTGGAAGTACTGCTACTGCCGCAGCCGGTAAGCACTGTTGCAAGAACCACGACGCATGCAACGAGAACCGCTATTCTCTTTTTGAGCACAAAAAAACCCCCTGTTATTCTTAATGTTACATCTCACAGATTTAACTATAGCTTATCCCTAAAAAAAAATAAATATAAAATTGTGCAAAAAAGCGTAAATTTAGGAGATCCTGTCTAAAAACGTTCGCCTTTTGCTCACAAAACATCTGAAAACTCTTTCATTCTTTCACAAAACCGATAATACCTGTAAATTCGGATATAAGGGAAATGAATGATCCTCTGTCTCCGGCAAGGCATTTTTCCAAATTATTCTTCTCCCTATAAATTTTATATCTTTTGGTACTTTGTTGAGGAAAAATATCGGATTATCTGACAGATTGTTTTAAATCCCTTTCCCGGACTCCGCTGGAGGGTTCTGCTATACTAGAGTTAAATAGAAAACGAAAGCGGGGAATCTTCATGGATCATCTGCTTTTTATCGAAACAGGTGTCGGCGTTGATGTGCACGGTCAGGATGTGACGACTGCGGCCGTCCGTGCAGTCATTGACGCGATTCATAAAAACTCAATGCCGGGCATTACTGATATTCTGCCCGATCACGATCTGAACAACATGAAGGTCAATATCAGACTCGCTGTTCCACTCGATAAGGCTGCGCTTGATCTTGATCGGGTAAAGGCTGAAATTCCTTATGGAACAGTAACCGTAGATGTAATGGACGGAGGGATGGCTGCGCCGAGCGGGATCTTTCTCAGGGATAAAAATGACAAAAATGATCTGATGTACATTGTTAATGTATCCGTTGAGGTCGGATACTGAGTTGAAGCGCATATTCGTAAAATCTAAGCTATCGACATCTTGTTCAAAAAATGCGATCACACGTATCTTATGCAGTTGACGGGTGCAAGAGGCATAAACACTGAATTGAGACAAAAAAAGACCCGGACATTAACGGTTTGGATTGGACAGTAATGCAAATGCAGCGGAATGAGACATGATCTTAACCAAATCGGACAATCAGCAACAAATGGGACAAAAACTCAATTTAATTCAGACAAATAAGCCGCGCGTTGGTCAAAAGCAATGGGAAATAGAACAAAAAGTCTTGAACGGGGCAAATGCAGAATGGCTCTAAATCAAAAAGGACCAGGTTTTTCTGCCCGGTCCCTCTTATTATTTTAACGATTTTCTTATGAGTACTGCTAATCCGAAAGTGAAAATTGAGAGTACCAAAACAAGAAATGTGACATTGTACGCCGGCTTGAATCGGGTTTTATCCTTGGTAATCTCAAAAACTCCGAGAGGTCTGACTGAAAGGTAGCCACCGCCTCCGCTGCCACTTCCCGGATCAGTCGATGGTTTTTCGGTTTCAGCGGAAACCCCTCCGCCTCCGCCACCTGCCATGCGCAAACTCGCTACCGGAACAACCCGTTTATCAGCTAAAACAATCGGTTCACCATAAACCGTAGTGACATCCTTCTTTCTCAGCGTGCCAAGGATATTTCCAAAGAAGGATGAGTGCCCCTCATCTCTTTCACGATCTGCGCCCATGCCGGAATGTTTTTCCATACTGTTTTCCTCCTTTTCATCCACAGCTTCCTATGCTTTCTTCGCCAGATCAATAATCTTCGAGAAAAATTGATTTGCGTCGACATCATAAACAAAATCAATCGGCCTGCCGTTTTCAGCTTTTTCAATTCTGCCCTGGCAAGGCTCCTCCGTGTTCACGATGGTGCGAACGGTTTTCGTCCGAACCAATTCTGGAAAGCCGACAGACATTGTGGTCAGCACATCCCAAAGAAAATAAGTTGAGTTCGTTTCAAAATGAATCAGTGGAGGAACTGCCGCATAACACTGACCGATAAAGTCCAAACCCGTATATCTTCTCAGCGACGCCCATTCGTTGCGCACTGGCACAGTCAACGGCACTTGGTGCGTGCTTTCAAGCGCCACCATCCGTATAGAAATTCCACTCTGCCAGACACGTGCTACAGCTTCGGGATCCCAGAATGCATTCCACTCCGCTGAGCCATCGTGCTCCGGCTCTTGCACATTGCCGGCAGGATTCAAAGTACCGCCCATCCAGACCAGACGATCAATTTTCTTCTCAATATCTGGTGCCTCATCCAGAGCTCGCGCTACATCAGTCAATGGTCCGGTACATAATAAAGTTGTTTTCCCGGACTCGTTTCTTACCTTTTGGATTAAATGCTTATGAGCAGGTAATTCAGCAAGAGATGCCTCCACTGCTCCTGACTCATTCAACAGAGGCAGTGCATCCACAAAGAACGGGTGCATCCGCCATTCTTTTGGAAAAGGGTTCTGACCGCGTGAATTTGAACGGGCGACCTCTATTTTTTTCCTGCCAAAGCGGTCAATAATTTTTCGGCTCGCCTGAACGCCCGGTGTCAGATAGCCGTCTGCCGGTATGACTGATACGCCGCTCAGCGTCACATTGCCCATCTGCAGGAGCAGGAAAAGTGAGACCAAGTCATCAATTCCAGCATCGTGATTGAAATAAACGGTCTGCCCGTTCATTTCAGCACCTCCTCTTCTGTGCAATTAAAACGTTTATATAGCTTATCCCGATGTGCATTGACAAGATCCTCCAGTTTCAGATGATAAAGGTTTGCCAGAATGGCCAGGTTGGACAGCACGTCGCCCATCTCTTCAGCGAGATTTTCCCTGATTTCTTCCTTGGTCAGTCTCCCCTCTTCCGGATGGTGATCCCGTCCAATTTCATAAGTTCTTACCGCCCGGGACACTTCGCCGACTTCCTCTAACAAAAAACCAATCCGTATGTATGGAGGAAGGTCCTCCCATCCCCTTTTCCCATAAAATTTTTTCTCCCATTCCTGCACTTCGTCCAGATTCAAATTCTGACCCTCCCGATGACTTGGCAATTAAATTTTATTTTAGTTTAGCACGTATCCTATCATAGTGAGTCGAATCGAACTTTTTTCATTTCGCAATCTACAACTAGATAAGGGGCCTTTCATGTGTATTTACACCTGTCACATATGTCTCTATAATAAGAGCGTACTCTATAACACATTCTAACAAAGTGTCGTATGTTTCAGATACTGCAATTATTCAATTCAGGGGGATATTATGTCTAGTACAACAAATCATGAAGAGAGAAAACTGCTCGGCGTTGCCGGACTGGCATGGCTGTTTGACGCGATGGACGTCGGCATGCTGTCATTCATCATCGTTGCACTTAAAGCGGAGTGGAATTTGGATGAAGCTCAGATGGGCTGGATCGGCAGCATCAGTTCCATCGGCATGGCAGTCGGTGCGCTTATCTTCGGTCTGATGGCCGACCGGATCGGACGGAGAAATGTACTGATTCTGACCTTGCTGCTCTTTTCTGTAGGCGGCGGCCTGTCGGCTGTGGCTGCGGGGCTCGGCATTTTCCTCTTGCTGCGTTTCTTCGTCGGCATGGGGCTAGGGGGTGAACTGCCTGTCGCATCAACGCTCGTTTCCGAAAGTGTAGCAACTGAGAAACGCGGACGGACCGTCGTCCTGCTCGAAAGTTTCTGGGCAGGCGGCTGGATTGTGGCAGCACTGATCTCTTATTTTGTGATCCCGCGGTATGGATGGCGCATTGCCCTAATTATCGGAGCGCTTCCCGCCTTTTATGCCATATATCTGAGATGGAGCATTCACGATTCTGCCAAATTTAAAGCGCAGAAAAAGCTTGAAAAACAGAACTTTTTGAAGAACATCGCTGAAGTCTGGTCGGGCAAATATGTCAGGCGCACAGTCATGCTCTGGGTCCTCTGGTTCTGCGTCGTATTTTCATATTATGGCATGTTCCTCTGGCTGCCGGGAGTTGTTGAGCTAAAGGGCTTCAGCATGGTCAGAAGCTTTCAGTATGTACTAATTATGACGTTCGCACAACTTCCCGGTTATTTCACTGCCGCCTGGCTGATCGAGAAATGGGGTAGAAAATGGGTGCTGATCATCTATCTGCTTGGCACGGCCATCTTTGCTTTTTTCTTCGGTATCGCGACGACTTTGCCCCTGTTGCTGACATCGGGCATCCTGCTTTCTTTCTTTAATCTCGGCGCATGGGGCGCACTCTATGCCTACTCTCCGGAACAATACCCCACAGTCATCCGCGGAACCGGAACAGGTATGGCCGCGGCGTTCGGACGTGTCGGAGGCATATTCGGCCCGTTGCTTGTCGGCTATCTGATCGAAAGCCACATGTCGATTGCGGCCATTTTTACAATTTTCTGCGTATCAATCATCATCGCCGTTCTGGCTGTTCTTTTACTGGGTAAAGAAACAAAGAATCAGGAACTTAACTAATGCCGATGATTAAAATGGCCCCCCGGTTGACGGGAGGCCATTTTCATTTCATTCTCAGAGTTAGCAGATAAATTTTTCTCAACCACTTTTTTCTTGTCTTTTCGCTGCTGGTCCTCACTCCGGGGAACATCAGCCTTTTTACCGGCCTGATCCCGCAAAAATAGAAAATCGGCCTTTTGACTGATCGCCATTCGATGCTTTGCCGGAACAGCCGGGTATAAAAAGCCGGAGAATCCATTGTGTAAATCAAAGTTGCCGACTTTCCCCGCAGCAACCCTTTGGGAATATTGTGAACGTACTTATAGGCATATCCCGATATGAACACCCGGTCAATAAATCCCTTTAATATTGCCGGCATCCCATACCACCAGATCGGATAGATAAAAATCAGGTGATCCGCGCTGTCGATCATCTGCCGGTAACGTGCCATTTTCGGATCACTATCTTCACTATCTAATGTGGCTTTCTTTTTTGCCTGACTGAATTGAAGCACCGGATTGAATGCTTCTTCATATAAGTCAATCGTGTCAAATAACTGCCCGCCGTCTTTGAGCCCTTTTACAACTTCCTGATAAATAGCCTGATTGAAACTCTGACGATCAGGATGAGCATAAATTACAAGTACATGCATAGCATACCATCTCCCTGTCATCGTTTATTCCGTTTTACAGCAAGAGTTTGATGCCGGTTAACACTTTGGTCGTATTTTTAAAAGAAGGTAGAGGAAATGAAATATCAGCAGTGTAACGACTTCGAGCGACAGTAGATACCATGGCCAAGGTCCAAGGAAATTCAGCAGAGATGCCGAAGGTTTTCGCATCAAATACAGGTAGTTGGCATCCGTCAGCCAGTCAAAGAAGAAGATGCCGGCTCCGTATACATTGAGAATCAGAAATGTAAACCATAGTGACTGGTAACGCGGACGGTAGCCCTCAACTACAATCATGTAAAGACAGGAAAGAATCATACAGCCATGTGCTGAAAAAAATTCAATATAGCGAAAATGTGGAAATGCGTAACTTCCGAGGTCAGGTGTCAGCAATGCCTGGATAGAGCTCCCGATTCCTGCAAAATAGAGCAGACTGAACAAACGGTAACTCTTGGTAATCAGCATAATCGCTGCCAACAGGACGGCAAGATCGCTGACTTGAATCGGCAGAGACGACCGAAGTGCCCATTTTCCGAAGCTGATTGTCCAAATCTGATAACTGATTTCTGAAATGACAAGAATAGCCGCCAATGTATAACGAATACTCGACTTCCAGCCCGGCGTTCTCAACCCGCGGCGGTATATGACAAGCAAAAGCGCTAACAATCCGATAACACACAGCGTCAGCACATGCTGCACTGAAAAAAGTTCGAAAGACTTTTTGTATGTCTCCGGCCTAATCAGGTTTTCCATAGAGCACACCCCGATAAAAAGTTAAGCTGAGATTAGTGTGCCACTGACGAGATTATTTCATCTAATTTTTGATGGTGCTAAATTGTAAAAATTCCGTCTGAGAACGAATGATATCTTTTGAGGATTTATTGTAATGATGAACGATTCTGTCAACCATTTATTACAAGATAGCTTGCTGGTTTCCACGCAACTGATTCATTACTCCCCCGCCTGCTCTTCTTCCGGCGCTGTTGTCCGTTTTAAAAACAAAGAAAGAAGCAATGAAGCCACCGCAATCAGCATGGATATCAGAAATGCCCGATTCATTCCCGACACCAGTGCGTTAAGCATTTGATCGGATGCTGTTGGATTGGCCGACCGGCTCAGATAGGCCTGCGATCCGGAAGCCATAATGCCGACAAAAAGTGCCGTTCCGATCCCTCCGGCTACCTGCTGCAGCGTATTCATGATTGCTGTCCCGTGCGGATACATTTTTTTCGGTAATTGATTCAATCCAGTTGTGGAAACAGGCATCATGACCATTGCCATTCCGATGAGCAGCGCCGCATACAGGATAATAATGTAAAGAGAATTTTCCGAAGATGTAAGCCTGCTGAGCAGCCATATCACAATGCTCATAACTATCATACCGGGTATGACCAGCCATCTTGGCCCAAACTTGTCGAAAAGTTTGCCCATCAACGGTGAGAGAACCCCGTTGATTAATCCCCCAGGCAACAGTACCAGTCCCGCGCCAAATGAGGTGAGAAGCATCACCTTCTGCATATAGAGTGGCAAAAGAATCATCGTTGAGAATAAAGTCATCATCACAAGAATTAGGATAATCGTTGCAAGAGCAAACATCGGATATTTAAAAGCCCGTAAATCAAGAATCGGATTTTGAATGGTCAGCTGACGCCAGACAAACAGAACCAGTGAGACAGTTCCGGCAATCATGAAAGCCGGGCCCAGCCAGCCGCCTTCGGAACCGGATCCCATACCGTACACAAGTCCGCCAAAACCGATCGTCGATAGAACAATCGATGGAATTTCAACCTTAGGCCGGGTTACTTCTGATACATTTTTCAAAAAATAAGCGGCAAACAGAATTGAAAAAACAGCCAGAGGCATGACAAGATAAAACAACCAGCGCCAAGAAAGGGCAGAGATGATCAAGCCAGACAGAGTCGGCCCGAGTGCAGGGGCAAACATGATCACAAGCCCGATCAGCCCCATCGCTGCCCCGCGCTTTTCAGGAGGATAAATGTATAGAATCGTATTCATCATGACCGGCATCAGCAGCCCGGATCCCGCGGCCTGAACCACTCGGCCAACCAGCAGGAAACCGAAGCTGGGTGCGACGCCGCAAATAATCGTCCCCAATAAAAAGAGACCCATAGCACCAAGAAACATCTGCCGGGTCGTAAACCATCCGGTCAGAAGCGCGGTCACAGGCATCAGGATGCCGATGACCAGCATATACGATGTCGCAAGCCATTGAACGGTTGTTGCCGATATGTTAAAGGTATGCATTAAATCGGCCAAAGCGATATTAAGAAAAGTTTCATTTAATATTGCGACGAATGCACCAATGATCAGGGCCACGGTTATTGGCCCTCTTCTGATATTCTGTGTTTCCGTGCCGACGGTCTGATTGCTCATGGAATCAAAACTCCTTAATTAGATGCTTTTTTAACAAAAAAATGAGCCTGGCGAAACGGATGCAGGTCCCCGCTAAGTTTTTTCAAAATCATCCTCTATTGATCCGTTTTCAGAAATTAAAGTTGTCCGGGTCCGCACTGTTCCTTTTGTTTTGGTTAAGCACGTCAATACTGTCCATGTCTTCCGGAGACAGCTCAAAATCAAAAAAGTCTGCATTGCTGAAAACATGGGCCTTTGAGTCTGTTATTCAACGTTAACGTATCGTCCAGTGCCTGAATCGTTCACGCCCCCTTTATTTAATATCTTCTCATAGTTTCGTTTTTGAAAAAAGAAATTTACTTAATTATTACAATTAGTTGAAAAATGATTTTAATTCGCTATTTTAGTTCGGAATAATTTTCAACATACGTCCACCCATAATATAGTCAGCTCCTTTAATGAACTGACGCATCGACACTTCTATCCGGTTTCATTTACACAGGCTGAAATGTATGCTATTTTTTGAATCATTCAATCGGTCCAAACGATGCGCTAATCCTGCAACATTTAAATTTTTAAAAAGAGGTATCCATTCCCTTGGAATTTGCCGTCATACTTCACCAGGTTATCGTCATCTTCATGCTTATGGTAGTCGGTTTCTTTGCTCACAAATGGCAATTCATTCACAAAACAGGCGCAAAGGACATGACTAAAATTCTGCTCTACATTGTTTCTCCATGCGTCATCCTTAAGGCTTTTCAGCGGCCCTTTTCAGCGGATCGGCTGAATGGTCTCGTTATTTCCCTCATTTGTATCCTTGTCGTTTATGGTTTTTCAATATTAGCGGCGCGTTTTATATTCAACAACTCCTTCATTAAAGACAGTGCACGCAGAAACGCACTGAAATTCAGCACGACATATTCTAATGCCGGTTTTATGGGCATCCCTCTCGTCAGCAGTATTCTGGGATCTTCCGGTGTCTTTTTTGCCACACCTTATCTTGCCGGATTCAATCTTTTATGCTGGACGCACGGCATCAGCCTCTATCGAACGCATCAGTCAAAAAAAAGAATCATTGAAAACATGTTTAACCCCAATATTTTGGCCATTTTTATCGGTTTTGGACTTTTCCTGTTTTCGATCAGGCTGCCGGCTTTGCTTGCAACAGGCGTTACATATCTCAGCAACTTAAACACCCCGCTCAGTATGATCGTAATCGGGGACAGTATGGCTTCCGTGTCACCTCTGGGTTTGTTTGCCGATAAATTAATCTGGCCGGGAATTGTGATGCGCAATCTGATCGTCCCGACTGGAACACTGGTTTTGCTTCATTTTACCGGTATCGGTCAAACCGTACTGCTTACGACAGTGCTTCTGTCATCCTGCCCGGTGGCAGGGATAGTCATACTATTTGCCCTGCTCAATGATTCGGACACAGCTTTTCCGACACGGCTCATGACTGTGTCCACACTGCTTTCTATTATCACCATTCCACTGGTTGCAGCCCTAGCTGTTTTATGAGCAGCAGAACGAGTTTTATTTTTTTAGAGTGTAAAAAAACGTCTGCATCATAATAAGCGCGGACGTTTTTCTATCGGTTCATGGAGTAGTTTTTAAGTTGCGATTACCGCTGGGCCGACCAAAACCATGCGTCGGATCTCGTCATTTGATCACCGCTTGCTTTTTTGCTTTCGGAAAGTTTTGATGACAGATCCATAAACCAGTCGCGGTCGGATGTGATCAATGCCAGATCAGTCATACTCCGCAGCTGGTCATTGTTCATTGGCAGAATAGGGAAAGGCTTGATCAGATAATTCAGGGTCTCTACTGTCCGGCCGACCGTCGACTCACGGTCACAGGCGACAACATTAACCTTTACGGTACCTTCATCGCTGTCAAAATCGACAATATAGCCATACATCAGCTCTCCGTTGACTGTTCTTCCCTTAACCCAGTCACCCTTATTCCACTTGGATTCCTGCTTCATGATCATTCACCACCGATCCTGTTATTTAAAGGGTTTCTCGGGCTGCCCATATCGACCGGCACCGGAATTTTCCCCAACAATAAATGGCTTGTCTTATTCTTCGTCACTTTTCCCAATTGCTTAAGGAGAGAATCAATCGTCCACTGACCGAGATAGATTTCAAGCAACCTTTCCGCCTGGGAAAACGTCTGATCCAGCACGCGCTGAATACCAGCAACCTCTTCATCTTTTCCACGCTCACCGAAGCTGGAACACCAGCTCAATTTCAGCGCAGAACAAGACGTGATTCTGTAAATTCTGGCCAGTGTGCAATCAGCCGGATTACAACTTAACCGATAGCCACCGCCCAACCCTTCCTTAGTCGCTACAAGACTGTTATTGCGCAAAAGGCTCATAATCTTCCGCACCCGGGCAGGATGCGTGTGCACTTTTTCCGACAGCGATTCGCTGTTCCAAATTTGGTCCGGGACGCTTGCCAACAGGATCAGACAATGGACGGCGATAGTAAATTCACTGTTCATATGATCGATTCCTCTTCATAAAGATTAGTGTAATTATAGTAGATACAGTTTATAAAATCAATCTATAAACTATCAAAAATTGCACTGGAAATTTTTTCCTCAAATTATTTGATAAATTCGAAACGATCCCCTTTGGCCCAACCAAAAACGCGAAATGCTTCCAGGCAGTTGGTGATGGGATGGTAATCTGTTTTTGTTATACCGCTCTTTATCCGGCTGGTTCTCCGGTTTTTTCGATCCAAATGAGCATACCATCCACCATATATGTGATCAATAAAATAGGACCAGCAATAATAGAACATTTTCTGATAGAGTTCTAGGAAATACGGATCACCGGTCTTAGCTGCAAGAAGAGCAGAAGCGCCGATTGTTTCCGCCATAACCCAGTAATACTTGCCGTCATCAATGACACTGCCATCCGGAACAATGGAGAAGAACAGCCCGCCATATAAATCGTCTTTCCCTGCCTGCCATGCCTGCAGGAACAAATGCTGCGCCCCGTTCACAATCCAGAGGTCAGAATAATAATCAGAGAGTTTGATCAGTAGCTTACTCCACTCGATCGAATGCCCGGGGATAAATCCATATAACCTGAACTCATTGCCGGCATATGCCTCGTGGTATGTCCAGTCCGGCTGCCAATTCCATCTGTATTGTTCCCAAATCATCCCGTATGTTTCTCCGGTAAGGCAAACGGTTACGGTATAAGCCAGACGATAGGCGGTTTGGAGAAATTTACGGTCACCGGTTGCCTCAAAAGCTGCGATCATGGCTTCGCACAGATGCATGTTGGCATTCTGGCCTCTGTATGGGTCGACTGAGCTCCAATCT
This sequence comes from Sporolactobacillus pectinivorans, assembly GCF_002802965.1. Classification (NCBI taxonomy): domain Bacteria; kingdom Bacillati; phylum Bacillota; class Bacilli; order Caryophanales; family Sporolactobacillaceae; genus Sporolactobacillus; species Sporolactobacillus pectinivorans. The sequence continues at coordinate 118,250 of NZ_NXGA01000001.1, forward strand.
TCACTCAGTCGATCGACGTAAAGGCCGGTTACGCTGTCCCGGAAATATTGATTCAGCAGATTAAAAATATCATCGATCAATGGACGTACGTATGTAAAACCGGCTTTGTACGCAGTCGATAACGCAAGCAGGACAAACGCGTGTCCATAGGCATACTTTCCGGTATCCGGGACATACCTGCCCTTAAGCAGCCAGTAGTAACCGCCATGCGTCTCATCACGGAAACCGTCGTTCAGGAACCGAAGCCCATGTTCCACCGCACTTCTCCACACTGACGGACCGCCAACTAGGACACCCGTACTGAAAATATAAATAAAGCGTGCTGTGCCAACGAGTGACTTATTCAGCTCGTCGCAAACCGTGCCGTCATCAAGATAGCAATGGAAGTATCCCCCGGCGCGATCAATACAGCGTGGAAAATAAAAATCAACAGTCTGCAGAATATGAAGGCGCAACCATTCCGAGCTGAAAAAATCGAGAAGCGTATCTAAAGAGCCGGTCAGAATAAACACCTCTTCCTGTTCTGAAAGATGCATATGCCGGAACACGCTGTTTATACACTTAAAAATCATCGCTTATTAACACGGCAGTATCATTATTTAGAAAATTGACCTCCGGTGCAGATCATCTACTGGCTCAAGACTCCTCCTGCCATCCCTTGCAGACATCCACCCATTCCTTCGCATTCCCAAATTTGTAAAGCTCATCAATGCTCAATTCAATCGCCGAGTTGCTGCTGCCGCATGCCGGGAACACTGTTCCAAAGCGCTTCAGTGATTCATCCATGAATACGGGCCAGTCCTTATTCAGAGCAAACGGACATACGCCACCCACGGCATGTCCCACCAGATCCAGAGTCTCTTCGGGCGAGAGCATATGCGCTTTAAATCCGAAAGTATGGCGAAACTTCTTGTTATCAATTTTAGCATCGCCAGCAGATACAACCAGCATTGCCCCTTCCTTATCCTCCCCGCGGAAAGCAAGCGTCTTGGCAATACGCTCCGGTTCCACATGCAGATGCTCCGCAGCCAGATCTACCGTAGCACTGGAAAGTTTAAGTTCAATAATATCCTTTTCACGGCTGAATTGTCGGAAATAAGCCCTGACATTTTCCACAGACATTCAAATTCCTCCGTTTCCACAACTTTTTCATTAGATTTCAGTGTAGCAAAAATAGTGAATAAGTCAACGACTGGCCAACCAAATCCTTTTGCAAAAAGAGAAAAACTATTATAAATTATAATTACATCCGAAAACGCAATCCGGAACGCGCCGGAAAACGAACGGAGTGAAACGAAGAAGGGGTAGCCATGGCGGAGTATTTAACTGGAAAAGAAATCTGCAGCAGATACAGCGATATTGAAAACGATGCATTCGGGACGGAAGATCACCGGTTCGCCCTGATGACGGTCAACAAGGAATCTCTTTATGATGCACCCTGTCCATTCAGCAGCAACGGAAAAAATTTGATGACCTTCAAGGAATGGGAAAATCATCCCGAGAATTATGACGATTACCATACCGACAACGTCAAACAAATGATCGACTATATCCATGAGGGCGGAAAGTTTTCACCGCTGATCTGCGATAAAGAATTCGGGCTTTACGACGGTCAGCACCGGCTGACCGCTTACAGCATGATCCCGGAAATCCAGAATGTCCGGATCTATAAAGAAATCTGACAACCGGTCAGGAGAAGCGGGAAGATATTTTCCTCCCCGCTTTTTTTAGTTTCCCAGGCAAATTGAAACAGCCGCAAATTTAGTGCTTTTTTGTCCTGTTTCTCTGTTTATTTGTCTTAATTGGATTTACAAATATGCTCATCATAAAGAAGCTACTCATCTGCTTACAAATGAGTAGCTTCTTATATTATTATCGCTTCACTGCTTTTAAAGAAAGCTACTTTTATCAGTTACCAGTAGCTCTACTTTAAAGCACTTTGCTTAAAAATGCCTTTGTCCGCTCCTCCTGCGGGTTGCTGAACAATTCGTGCGGTTCATTTTCTTCCACGATATAACCGCCATCCATGAAGATAACGCGGTCGCCAACTTCACGGGCAAAGCCCATCTCATGAGTCACTACCACCATCGTCATGCCGTCCTTGGCCAGGCGTTTCATAACATCCAGTACATCGCCGACCATTTCCGGATCGAGGGCCGAAGTGGGTTCATCAAAAAGCATCATTTTCGGTTCCATGGCGAGCGCCCTGGCAATGGCAATCCGCTGTTTCTGCCCGCCGGACAGGGAATCCGGATAGGCATCTGCTTTTTCTTCAAGACCGACTTTTTTCAGCAATTCAATCGCGGTTTTTCTTGCCTGCTCTTTTGAAATCTTCTTAACTTTCATCGGAGCAAGCATTATATTGTCAAGCACGGTCATATGCGGAAAAAGATTAAACTGCTGGAAAACCATACCGACATCCTGGCGAATTTTATTGATATTCGCTTTTTTATCAGAAATGTCTTTATCCTCGATATATACATGCCCTGATGTAATCGTTTCAAGCTGATTAATACAACGAAGCAAGGTCGACTTTCCGGAACCGGACGGACCGATAACCACCACGACCTCCTGCTTTTCAACATCGAGGTTGATACTTTTCAGCACTTCGTTTTCTCCGAAGGACTTCTTCAGATTCTCTACTTTTATCATCATTTTGTTGCCATCCTTCTTTCCAGAAGATGTACGAGGGAACTCATTGTCAGGGTCAGAATGAGGTAGATCAGGGCAATGGTCAGATAAGGTTCCCAAACCAGGGTATATTGCGCATTCATCGCCTGTGCCCAGTATGTAAGCTCAGGCGCGGCAATAGCCGACACCAGCGACGAGTCTTTGATTAAGCTGATAAACTCATTGCCCATCGGCGGAAGCACACGCTTGACAGCCTGGGGCAAGATGATATAACGCATCGCCTGACCGTGCGTCATTCCCAGAGAGCGGGCCGCTTCCATCTGTCCGTCATCAATCGATTGAATACCCGCCCGGAACACTTCTGCAATGTATGCAGCTTCGTTCAGAGACAGGGCGACAATACCTGCTACAATTGCATTTGCCTGACCCAGAATCTTTGGGACAACACCAAAATGAATGATCAGAATCTGAACAAATAATGGCGTCCCGCGAAAAAAAGTAATATAGCAGACAAAGGGCGCGGCAAGCACCTTGCTCTTCATCATTTTTCCAAATGCTATACCGAGACCGATAATTGTTCCAAAAACAATACCTGCGAGTGAGAAACCAATAGTTAGGAGTGCTCCACTCCAGAAAAAAGGCAGATAGCCCCAGATTAAATCAAAACGAAATCCCAAATAAATCCTCCCCTAACCTCAAAAAGTTGCCTAACACGCTGTTAAGCAACTTTTTGGCTATTCACTTTCCCATTTTTATTTATTTGTTTTGCTGTGCCTTTAATGTCGCAAGATCCGGCTTGCTCTTAAACCATTTTTCATAAATCTTGGTATAGGTTCCGTCACTGTAGATCTTGTTGATCGCTTTGTCAAAAACAGGTTTCAGCTTACTGTCCTTTGGATACATAATACCGTAAAATTCAGGGACAAAAGCATTCTTATCTTCAACAACTTTCAGATTCTTGCCTGGATTGAGCCGCGCGTATTGTTCAATAACCGTGTTGTCGGCAACAACTGCGTCTGCGCCATGGTTCAGCATCTCCATAATAGCCAGGCTGATCGTGCTGAATTTCTTGATATTCGGGCTGTTTTTCCCAAGGATTTTCTCCACTGCAGTCTGGCCTGTGGTCCCGGTCTGAACAGCCACTGTCTTCCCTTTCAAATCAGCGCCCGATTTAATCGAGCTGTTCTTTGGAACCAGAATCTTGTTTGTCGAAAGGAAGTAAGGAACAGAAAAGTCATATGTCTTTTCACGGTCGCTCGTGATCGAAATCGCCGAGATACTCATGTCAGCCGTCTTTGCTTTCAGTTCGGCAAATACCGGATTCCAGCCGACATTGACAAGATTATATTTGTAACCGGATGCTTTACCCAAGGCCTTCATAATATCGACATCGAATCCGACCATCTGGCCCTTGTCCAAGTATTCAAACGGCGCATAAGTCGCATCATTCACGACACGCAGCGTTTTCTGAGATGCCGTGCCCTTGCTTGAACTCCCGGTACTGCTGCTGGATGCACAAGCCGTCAGAGCTAGTACCAGTACCAAAATAATAGAAAGCATTGAAAATCTCTTTAACATATTTGTATTGCCCCCCTGTTTCTGTTTCATAATCAATTCTCGAATTAAATTAGTTATAATTATACCCTCATTTTTTTATTATTGGCAAGATGATGTTGAATTTTTAAAAAATTTCCAATTTGCCGGTATATCCTGTCGTTTTCTAAATCTTTATTCCGATAAAGAAAACTTGCCGATTGACAAGCCTTTAGGCAATGCCAGAGACCTAGTTGCACTTACACTTTAATCCTTGAAATTTTTATACTCTCTTAAAGTGTAAAGAAAACTTGGCAAAACCAAGCCTCTGGCGCGGACTGAGCCTTAATTACGACATCCAGGGATGGCCTCATGCTGAACATGCCACAGGACGTACTTCCCGCAGGATACGGTGACTCCGACGTTGTGCACAGGATGTGCACGTCCTTAGTCGAAGATCCGATATCTGTTCGGCCGCTTATACTATAATCCGCTAAAATTTTAGTACAAAAAAGGATCGAAGCAATTTTGCTTCGATCCTTAAATTTGCTTCGATTATGGATTCTAATCTAATCAGCCGATAACTTTGACCCGTTCGTCAATGAGCTGGAATTCCTTTGGACCTGCAGGCGCTGCGATGTTACCAAAAGGCATCTGGCCACGCAGTTTCCAGCTTGCAGGTAGCGCAAATGTATCACGCACTGCATCGTCAATCAGCGGATTGTAGTGCTGAAGCGAACCGCCGATACCAATATTGGCAAGTGCCGACCACACGGCAAACTGAGTAATACCCGTGCTATGTTCCGACCATACAGGGAAGTTGTCGGCATATAATGGAAAGTTCTTCTGCAGGCCTTCCACTACATCCATATCTTCGAAATAGAGGATTGTGCCGACTCCGGCATTGAACGAAGCGAGCTTCTTAGCTGTTGAATCAAACGACTGGCCTTCCGGCAGAACCTTACGAATGGCCTGCTCGGCAATGCCGCCCTCACCCCACAGCTTATCATTTTCTGCGCCGAACAGAATCGCAATGCGAGCAGACTGAGAATTGAAAGCCGACGGGGAATTCTTTACCGCTTCTTCAATTGTTGCCACTATTTCTTCCTTGCTTGATTTAACGTTCTTGTCGAGCGCGTAGATCGAGCGGCGCTTTTTAATTCCATCCAGAAATTCATTAGATTTGATGAATGCTTGCAATGTACTTGACATGTAACAGACTCCTTCACTTATTTATTTTCTGATTCTTACTTAAGTATAGTGTAACGGCATAAAAAAGTAAATTAATTTGTCGTTTCTTCCTGAGTACCGGTGGCAAACCATTTATCTGCCCAATGGTGCACTTCATCGAGGACTGGTTTGATCTCCCTGCCTTTTTCAGTGAGATGATAGGTAACCTGCACGGGGTAGCCGGTATCAACACAGCGCTCAACAATTTCCTGGCTCTCAAGTTCTCTCAGCCGTGCGGCCAGCATCCGGTCACTGAGCTCCGGTATCGCATCGGCAATAATGCTGAAGTGACTCTCACCTTTTAAAAGCACTTCGATAATCAGACCATTCCATTTTTTCCCCAGAACTTGAAAAGCCCGCTCAAATTTCGGACAGACAGACAGATCCCTTTCCATGTTCATCACTCCTAACTATATTGTACTATAACAATCAAAAATAACCTACTCACAGAAACTCACAGAAAATAATTCTTATCAGTTTTCAGAATAGTAACCAAATATTATGAGAAGCAGGGGGAATTCACACGTCCCGGCATAAAAAAATAATAGTTGTTTCTGCATCGCTATATTTTTCCTGAATTTTATTTCATTATATCACGGGCTTCGACTCATCGTTGAGAGATAGATAGCCATCATCCTCGAAATTATTTCCGCCTTTATTCCGTCCATAAAAACGTATAATTTCCTGTATTCCTTCATATAGAAAACAGGATGCTTACGATGAATGGGGGCTGGATAATGTACGTAGAAGTTGAGCATGACGTCCACATTTATGTCCATGATATCAATCCCGGGTCTGGTGGTGCGACAATTGTCTTTGTCCATGGCTGGCCCCTGAATCATAAAATGTTTGACTATCAATTCAACGTGCTGCCTCAGCACGGATTCCGCTGCATCGGCATTGATCTGCGCGGCTATGGACAATCTGATAAACCATGGGGCAGCTATGCTTATAACCGTCTGGCGGATGATCTTTTTGCTGTACTGCAGGCCCTTCAGCTCGAGAATATAATCCTGCTTGGCTTTTCAGTCGGTGGCGCCGTTTCTATTCGCTACATGTCGCGCTATAAAGGCCGTCATATCGCAAAGCTTGTCCTTGTTGACGCCGCTTTTCCTTCATTTGTAAAACAGGCAGACTCTCCCTATGGCATATCTCCAGAACAGGCTAATATCCTGATCAGCCAGATCTATGCCAATCGGCCAAAGTTTCTGCATGATCTCTCTCTGATGTTCTTCAACCGTAATCTCGGTCCGGATATGCTGAACTGGTTTGTCGCACTTTCGCTCGAAGCAGCTCCATACGCCACCATCAAAATCCTGCAGGAGTTAGCGCGAGAGGATGTCACAAACGATTTGAGCAGTATTGCAGTGCCCACCGCTGTTTTCCATGGCGTTCACGATCAAGTCATCCCTTTTGAGAGCGGCCGATTGACTCAGAATCGGATCACCGGAGCAACACTCTATCCGCTTAATAACAGCGGACATGGATCGCCGATTGAGCAGGCGGATGCGTTCAACGCCGCACTGATTCAATTTCTTGCTCAGAGTTAATGAAAAAGGTCTACTTGAACCTTGAGTTCTGATATCCGGCCTATAAGTTCCGATATATCTCTACAAGTTCTGATAATCAGCCGCACTATTCTTGTTTAAATGCATTAGACACAAAAAATTTCACAATGATTTTCCGATCATTATTCACCGGGATACGTTTCCTTTAAAAATTTAATGGATTGAATAATGAGTTTTTTTAAGATTTGTTGATCGATATCGGACAGCTGATTAATATACACGCAGGCTTTCCCGGCACTGTGTTTACCAAATTGCTCCAGTAATTCCGCGTGCTTAGAATCGCCGGTCGCAAAATACAGGCTGATTCTCGCTTTGCGTGGGGAAAATCCGACAAGAGGCGCATCGCCTTCATGGCCGGATGCATATTTGTAGTGATAGGACCCGAAACCGATGATGCCCGGCCCCCACATTTTTGCCGGATAACCTGTTGTTTCTGTGAAAATGTCCAGAAGCTTCAAGACATCCTCATGCTTTTTTTGATTTTCAACAGTATTAATAAAATCAATGACACGATAATCATTTTCCTTTGTTTTCAATTCATAACCCATTCGATCACACCTCCGCAATTTATTCTCTCCCTTAAAACGATCGACATTCAGCCCATTAGCCTATTTAATCTTATCCCCCTTTTAAAGAGCCAGCTTGATGGAATGGCCGGTCTGTTTTTTGCGCATTTTAATACATAATGGATAATCGCTGCCGTGCAGTATTTTAAAAGGCATGATTTGCCAGCAGTGCTGTATAATAAACATTAATGGTTCTATTCGGGTAAACCGTTATGACTGGGAGGTCGCAGGGATGGGAAACTATCAGCTAAACAACATTTATCACGGATTTAAGTTTATACATACTGAAGAAGTTAAGGATGTCAGTTCGACCGCTTTCCTTTTTGAGCATGTAAAAAGCGGTGCAAAGCTGCTTTTTCTAAAAAACGAGGACGACAACAAGGTCTTTTCGATCAGTTTCCGGACACCGCCGGAAGACAATACAGGCGTTTTTCATATTCTTGAACACTCAGTGCTCTGCGGTTCCGACAAATATCCGGTCAAAGAGCCCTTCGTCGAACTGCTGAAGGGTTCGCTCAGCACTTTTCTCAATGCTTTCACATTCAGCGATAAAACGATGTATCCGCTCGCAAGCAAAAATGACAAAGATTTTCGAAATCTGATCGATGTTTATCTGGACGCGGTTTTCCATCCGAACATCTATAAATATAAGGAGATTCTTGAACAGGAAGGCTGGCATTACGAACTGAATGAAGTTAAAGATGACATTAACCTCAAGGGAGTCGTTTACAACGAAATGAAGGGCGCTTTTTCATCACCTGAAGGCCTATTGATGCGCGCCAATCAGAACTCACTGTATCCGGATACAGCGTATGGATTCGAATCCGGTGGCGATCCGCTGTACATTCCCGACCTAACGTATGAACATTTCATCGATTCGCATAAAAAATACTACAGTCCGGCAAACAGTTATATTTATTTGTATGGCAATCTCGATATTGATGAAAAGCTCGCTTACTTGGATGAAAAGTATTTGAATGCCTATGACAGAATTGACGTGGATTCGTCTATTGAACCTCAGGCACCGATCGGCAAAAAGGAAACGGTCAGGGCTTACCCGATTCTGCCCGGCGAAGACGATCAGGACAAAACCTATTTGAGTCTTAACTATGCTGTGTCGAAAGCGACCGATCCCGAAACTTACCTTGCCTTCGACATTCTTGACTATTTGCTGCTTGACAGTCCGGCCGCCCCGTTGAAAAAAGCGATTCTTGATGCAGGCATCGGCCGCGATGTATTCGGATCCTACGACAACAGCATTCTTCAGCCTTATTTTTCCGTCAACGTGAAAAATTCAAATGAGAGCCAGAAAGACGCTTTTAAAAAGGTTGTGTCTGATACCCTGAATCAATTGGTGAAGAAAGGCATCGATAAAAAACAGATCGAAGCCGCGATTAATGTCAAGGAATTCCAGCTGCGTGAAGCCGATTACGGTTCGATGCCGAAAGGGCTGATTTACAGTATTACAGTCATGGACAGCTGGCTGTATGGCGGGGATCCGCTCACCCATCTAAGATTTGAAAAAACGCTGGCAACAATCAAGCAGGCACTGACTGGCAACTATTTTGAAACGCTGATTGAAAAATATCTTCTGAACAGCGACCATGAATCGCTCGTTGTGGTCAAACCGTCCAAGACGCTTGCTGACGAAGAAGCCCGTACAGTTGCTGAAAAGTTGGCCAAATTCAAACAAAGTCTCGACTCCGAATCATTAAACCAGCTGGTCACCAGTACGAAAAAGTTACAAGAACGCCAGGCAAGTGAAGACCGTTCCGAAGATTTGCGCACTATTCCGCTTCTGTCACTTGATGACATCGATAAGAAAACTGAAGAGCTTCCTTTATCCGAAATCGATCTTGATGGCGCCAAAACTTTGTATCATGAGCTGCCGACCAATAAGATTGCTTATTTAAGCCTTTATTTCGATACAGCCGCTCTCGCTGAAGACCAGATTCCATGGATCGCGCTGCTTAAAGAATTGCTGGGAAAAATTGATACGGCGAAGTACAGCTATGAATCACTGGTCAATGAAGTAAATATTCAGACAGGAGATGTCCATTTCGAAACAAATGTGATCTCCGACAAAGATAATGACGATGTCTATACGACCCAGTTTTCCGTTAAAGCCAAAATTCTTCAGGACAAACTGCCGGCAGCTTTTGATCTGATTCATGAGATCCTTTATAACAGCCGTTTTGACAATAAAGAACGGCTCAAGGCGATCATCAAGGAGATCAAATCCAGAATGGAAATTGCGTTCAATCAGAGCGGCCAGTCCGTTGCTGTGCGAAGGGTTGGTGCCTATTTTTCCAAATCCGCAGCCTATAAAGAACGGCTCAGGGGTCTGACTTTTTATCAGTTCATCCGCAGTCTGGATCAGAATTTTGATGAGAGCTATGCCAAAGCGGCCGACACCTTACGCGCACTTACCGGAGCTCTATTTAGCAAAGACCGGCTCGTCATCGGCCTGACCGGCGATCGTGAAATTTTTGATCGTGTGCACGCTCAATTTGGCAAACTTGGCCTGACTTCTTATTCAGATGCGCCCGCGGCAGCTCAGCCGGTTGCCTTGATTCCGTCCCGCAACGAAGGCCTGATGACATCAAGCAAAATCCAGTACGCAGCCAAGGGTGCTAATTTTAAACAACTTGGATTCACTTATACAGGCCAGCTGCTTGTTCTGAAGCAAATTCTGACACTTGACTATCTGTGGAACCGGGTACGCGTGATGGGCGGAGCTTACGGCTGCGGTGTTTCCGCGGAATCGTCCGGCAATTTTATTTTCTGGTCCTACCGCGATCCGAACCTTCGCGAAACGCTGAAAATTTATGATGAAGCGGCCGGTTTCGCCTCTTCTTTCAAAGCAGATGAGTTTTCGATGACAAAGTATATTATCGGAACAATAGCCAATCTCGATTCTCCGCTGACCCCGAGCACGAAGGGTGAACTTTCCGACGAGCGCTACTTCGCCCACGTAGCTGAAAAAGACGTACAGCGGATACGTGAAGAAGTGCTGGCAGCAAAACCGACAGACATTCAGCAATTTGCCACGCTGCTTAAAGCAATTACCGATCAGAATCATATCTGCGTCTTCGGAAATGAATCAAAAATCAAGGAAAACAAGGATCTGTTCGATGAATGTGTGGACGCGTTTGACTAAATAAACAAATTAAGCCAAAAGAGCCGCGGATACTCCGTCGGCTCTTTTTTGTACGCTCTGCTTATCTTTTGATATACTTCCTCCAGCGAACGGTCCGAAAACTGAGGACCTCCGATTCAGCAAAAAGATAATATTTTCATACGTGTCTTCCTTTCAAAAAAGCCTCGACTGCTCTTCGCGATGAATGGCCATCCTCCCAATTACAGAATCTTTTATAGAACTCAGGGTAAGGATTATCGCCGGTAAAATTCAGTGCATCATGTATGGCAGGAAGCAAATGATCCATATCCCTGACAACAGGCCCGGGGGCTTCCTTCTCAAAATCCAGATAGAAACCGCGTATTTCATTTGCATAGTCGTATAGATCATAGGCATAAAATACAATCGGGCGTTTCAAATTGGCATAATCGAAAAAAGCAGAAGAATAATCAGTGACCAGGCAGTCTGCTACCAAGTATAGTTCCCGGCAATCTTCATATTCGGAAACATCCTTGACAAAGTCTTCATAGCCGCTTAAATCCAATCGATCGGCAATCAGATAGTGCAGTCTTAAAAGCAAAACAGCATCGCTGCCAAATTCATTCTTCATCCTGGCCAAATCAAGTTTCATATCATAAGTGTAATGATTCATTCGACTATATTCATTGTCACGCCAAGTGGGCGCATACAGAATCACTTTTTTATTTCTGTCAATACCCATTTTTTTCTTTATTTTCATGATATCCGAAATCGTATTTTTCTGTATAAGCATATCGTTTCTCGGATAACCGGAATTGATCATTGCCCCCTGCACTTCAAAAGCCTTTTGAAAGATTTTTGATGAATATTCATTTGGGGCGATACAATAATCCCATTTTCTCGACTCTTCGGTGAATTCCTTTTTGTACCTTTCAATTGTCATTCCAGGCATGGTCATATGATGAATGTCCACACCCAGAGTTTTCAAGGGTGTGCCATGCCACGTCTGTATGTATACCGTATTTTGGGGTTTAGGCAACCAGAGCGGCCATCGGCTGTTCGTTACCCAGTACTTTGCCCGCGCCCACTGCCACAGTCCTCTGAAGGAGTATTTAATCACAAACGGTATTTTTTCTCTCTTAAATAATGCTTCCTCGCCCTTTTGTACATTCCAAATCAAACGATATTCAGGATGATTAGCCTTCATATATTCATAGATGGCCCTCGGATTATCAGAATACTGACGTCCGAAATAGCTTTCAAATAGAACAATATTTTTCCGCGGCATTTTACCGATACATTTGAATAGCTTAATATACCACTTATTTATCTTCTTCTTCCATAGATTCCTATAGTAGTGTTCCCCGGATTGCAATTTGATATTACGATTTAACAAATACTCCGCTGCCTTTTTTGAGGATTCTCCTCGTCCATAGGTACAGTATTTATCGTAAAACTGTCGATATTTTTGTTGATACATGGTCGAGCCTGACAACTCGCGAATAGCTCTGATCACCTCCTCGGTTTTTGAAACAATCGGGCCGGGGACTGTTTTCTCGTAATTTAAATAGATGCCACGCAACACACGCCGATAGTAATCCAGATCGTAGGCAAAAAAGAGCATTGGCCTTTTCAAGTGCGCGTAATCAAACATCACAGAAGAGTAATCCGTAATCATTACATCTGATACCAAATAAAGATCCTGTATATCCGGATAAGGAGACACGTCAAAAACAAATCCCTTATACGGTTCTACATTCGTGCGACCGGTCACAAAATAATGAAGGCGCAACAGCAGAACATAATCTGATGACAGACGCTGCTGAAGCATAGCCAAATCCAGCCTGATCTCAAATTGATACCGGCTGCGGAAAGTAGGTGCATAGAGGATTACCTTTTTATCCAGAGGCAAGTGCAGCTTTTCTTTAACAGACTTTATATATTCCGAATTATTATTTTTATACAACTGATCATTTTTAGGAAATCCGCAAGGGACAATCTGGCGCTCAAACAAGTATGCTTTTGTTGAAACTTCCGTCATGTAATGGCTGGGAGAGATCAGATAGTCCCATCGGCCGGACCGCTTTAACAAAGCCGTCTGTTCATATTTTGTATTGAAAGTGACCGTCTCGTCCAAGCCCATCTTCTTCATGAATGTGCCATGCAGTGTCTGCATTTCAATCTGGCCACGGCGTTTGACATACAGATTTGGAAAGGTTGTATTTTCAACAAAATATTTTCCTCTAGCAAAATAGTAGAAATAAAGAAAACTATATTTTCGAACTGCTTTCGCGCGACCGGTCACCGGTGTATAGTCATTATTCATAAACCAGATATAGTGAAAGTGATTCCCATAGACATGTTCTATATAATCATAAATGGCTTTAGGATTATCGCCGAATGATTTTCCCCAAAAGCTTTCAAAGACAATGACATTTTTCTTAAGCGGCAGTAGCCGCATCAGCGGATAAAGATACCATTGAATTAATTTTCTGCGCCTGGAGGTGCGGTCCATAAAGTGCCTTGAAATTTCGGTTCGAAAGTTCAGAGAAAGATGCCGGCCGGAAATAGGGCTGAAGCGAATACGTTGATGTCGATAAGGACGACGGGCGTTGAACGTCCTCAGCAGCTCCTTTGACAGAATAACCGGTACTTTATGGCCTGCTTTCCCTGTGTTATTTTTGTCAGTCAATTGAACAAACACGTTCCATTTACCAGCGGAGTACCATCTGAAATGTCCACTTTCATCAAAACAATTCAACCTGATCGTACAATCCTTTCCATTGCAGGAACAAAGAACAGTGGAAAGATCAAATGATAAAGAAGGAGCGTTCCCTACAGGTTCAAATAAAAGCTGCGACTCGCCGTTCTCCCCCTCTTTCGGATTGTATCGTTCAGGCAGAGTCATATTCATGATCATCACATTGTCAGTAAATTCCAGACGATTCAGTACAGGGTGACAATATGCTGAAGCATAAATTAAAATTTTCCCTTCTATATTTTCAATCCATACATCGCGTTTACCAATATGAACAGATAATATTTTTTCAGCAAACATGCCAGCGGCGGTACTCGGAACATAATATCCGGGAAGATGATAGCCGATAACCCAGCCGGTTTCATTGAATGTCGGCCCGTGCGTCAATTGATCTGGGATCGTTATACTGAACCGACTTTTATTGGAATAATGAATTTCAGGCACATATGTCAATTTTTCTCCTCTGCCATGATCATAATAAAACAGGCAGATATCTGAAACTGCACGGTTCATCCGGCCATCAAAGATCAGACTGTTCCGGCCGGCAGTCACATGATCGATCAGAACATCCGGTCGGTAGACATCAATGGCAAGCAGCCATTTCCCGTTATACTTTACAGCGAAAGCAACATCGTGAAGCAGCCGGTAATTAGCTTTATTGCTCCCCTTAAGCGGGGCACCCAGACGCACTGTTTTCTTCATGCCCTGGACGTTCAGATTTAAAAACACCGTCCAGCGTCCTTCACCGATTCTATTTAATGATTGTTCAGCATCAACTTTAATACTAAAAAAAGACCAATTATAGTTATAGACCCGTGACAGCGGAGTAAGCCCTCTGATTTTCTTTGTTCCCCACTTTCTCGTAATCGCCGTTTCTTTGAGCAGGAGGACAGGAAGATCAGTTTGCTGCTGATTATCCATGTTTATAAGACAGGCATCCATTTGAACATCCGCTTTTCTTCCAGAATCAATTCCTTCGATATAAGCGTGGCCGGTGATCTCAAGCCTTCCTGCTTCGTCCCAGCGGATCCTGTGGATTCTTGCGACAGCATTCAGTGACTCATCCACACAGATTGGATGCTTCCTTGTATATTCGGAAGTCGTGAATTTCTGATACCAGTGTCCTTTTTCACGATAAGGTTTAAAATTAAGATTGCGCCCCTCGTTCACCCCCATCACTTTTATCGCATCATCCATTTTATTTTGCAGAACAAGCCGGTAAGCAAGTGCAAATTTTGCCGGAATCCGGTCGAATAATTGCGGATTCATCTTTGCAAGCTCATTGGACATGAGTTCCTGAAATTTGCTTATGTACGTTGAATCAACTGATTTTAAGACACCTAAGAAAACGGAAAAATCGTTCATTAAATATTTCAACTGATTTGCTTCAACCATCTGCTTTGAAACATTGTGTTCGGCCAAAAAGATATCAAGCAGGTGTAGGGCTTTCAACCGGTCTTTGAAATTCTGAATATCAGTTCTTCTCTGTGTGATGGAAAGATCGATACCCTCCCGGATTCTCCAGTAGTAAACAGGATCCTCAAGTATATCTACAGATTTCGCCAGAAAATGTGCAGGAATGGTCAGCGGAATATCTTCATAAAGCATGTTTTCAGGAAAAGAAAGATGATAATTGTCCCAAAAGGATTTTTTGTAAATCTTGTTCCATGCAGTCGTATCATAAAGCAGTTCCGGATGCTTTGTAATATGAGTTTTTCTGCATGTATCAATAATCGCCATCCTGTGAAGAAACGAATCACGGCAAACACTTGAATGAAAGCGCCGGACGCCTCCCGAAACAATATCAGAATGTGTTTGTTCTGCCATGGCATACATTTTTTCATAGGCGTCGCTGTCAACGTAATCATCGCTGTCAACAAAGGCGAGATACTGTCCCCGGGCATAACTCACACCAACATTTCTCGCCGCGCCCAATCCCATGTTCGCCTGATGAATGGTCTCGAAATTTCCGTATGTGTCAGCGTACTCGTCCATAATTTGACCGGTTCTCGCATCCGTTGATCCATCATCAATCATGATGACCTGTATTTCTTTAAAACTCTGACGGACTAGGGAGTTTAAACACTGTCTGATGTATGGCGCTACATTATAGCCGGGAACAATCACACTGACTTTATAATCCATTTTATTTCTCCTAACGACCAGATATTTCAACTATGCATCCTTAAGAAAACCGGGAATCATACTCTTCTTGATACTTCTTAAATTTGAAGCTTAACGCCCCCGGGCCAGTTCATCGTCCGTGCGGACTTGGCACAAACAAGACGGATTGGAGAAGCGATCCCTGACGTATCAGGTAAAGCATCATCCATGCCTTCTCAGAAAAATAGCCGATCATCTTTTGGTTATAAACAGGTCCTATTTCTACAATGTACATGTGTCTTCATCATTTCGAAAGCACGTTAAAAATCATTTGATTGGCCTGTGCGTAGATACCGGATGCACTGGATGAATTGCTGAGTAACACAACAAAATTCTGCCGATCCATGGAAAAAGCGTTGCTTCCGTTCCATCCCCCAAGAACGCCATGACTCGAATAAGTATGTTTTCCCCATCCTTCCCGGTCAGGATACCATCCCAGACTATAGGCGGTGACGCTAAAATGCCTTTTAAAAATGCTTTGATAACTCGGGGCGGATAAAAGCGTTCCATCAGCAAGCGCATGATCAAACAGATAGAGATCCCATGCAGACATGTAAACATCACCGCAACCCAAAAGCTGAGTAAGAGAGGGAATCTGTTCCGAAACTCCAGCGTATCCGATCGATCGATAGGGAGATTGCGACATTTCTCCGAAGCCTGCCTGCGTCATGTTGGCCTTATTAAAAATATTTTGCTGAATATATTGATGCAAAGTTTTCCCGTAAGTTCTTAAGCTGATCCTATCCAGAATCGCAGCGACCAGTGTATAATTATCATCTTCATAGGACCATTGCGTTCCCGGTCTGTAGGAAAGGCGCAGATTTCCATCTGCAATTCTTTGAACCTGCTCATCTCTAGTCACAAAACGAATGGTCTCCGGAATACCGCGTAACCCTGAGACATGGCACAGAAGATCCAGCATAGAGATCGATCTTCCATTTGGAAAGTTCGGATAAAATTGAGAAACTCGGTCATTAAATGAAATCAGTCCGTGCTCTCTCATTTGCATAAACGCAACGGCCGTCACTGACTTCGTTATCGAAGCAACATAATATTCAGTGGAAGGCATGTTAGGCAGACGAAGGGCTACATTTCTGTAACCGTAGCCTCTTGCCAGTACAGTTTGTCCATGGCTGACGACTACAGCCGTTCCTGTAAAATTCACGCGATGCAAATACCGATTAATAGTGGTTCTTGTTATGTCTATTTTTTGAGTTAAAGATGATTCTTTGGGTGCGATTTTCTTTGCTTTCAGAGTTGTAGTTGTATGTGAATGGTCTATTGCCTTACTTACAGTTTGATGGGATAAAGCAGCACCATTTTTATGAATGTTATATAAGGACGCTGTCTGTCGGACAAAATCGTCCGGACGCGATGAAGCGGCACTGTTCCTCTGATTGCCGTGCTGCCAGAAAATCAATACGGCCATTCGGGAACAAAAGACGAGCACCAAGATTCCGATTAGAATTTTAAAAACAAGTCTCTGCTTTTTCATCGTTTAAGTATCCTTTCAAAACAACACTTCTATGTGCCAAAAAGGGTAAAGACGTAACACACATCGCGAATGTTTTTTGTTCTTAAGAGTATTTGTTGTAGTGTGCCCTGTATCCTCAATTAGTAATAAATACCCATTAAATTTTAATAAAAAGTTAATAGAGGCATGCTATTCTAGCTCTGTTAATGATTCATGATTATAATGGGTTATTTTACCCTTTGAAATAATTGTTACAACTATTAATTCGTCTTGCATTAAGAAAAACTGGGCAAAAAATGTCCAGTCCTTTTGATGTCAGAGAAAAAACACTTCCTGTTTCCAAAAGTCGGGTACCGCGCGCAACAAGTACTTACTTAAACACTCACTTGCTTCCCTTATTCTATGCCTTTAATGACAATAATTTCGTTAGAGAGCGTATGTATAAACAGTGAGCCACAGAGTTTAAATGGAAAGATCCCTTTGGCAAATTAATTTTATTCGCATTGTGTTTTTCCCACTGCGGATCTTTTACAAACCGCCGATTATTATGAAAATCGTGGTTTCAGATCGGTTAAGCATCTTGATGCAAAAGAATCACATATCTACTTTGATCGTGCGTAACAAACAAAAGATAAATGATCGAACTTTTTAAACCGTGAATGTCAGCGGTTCTAAAATTATTTACTGTCTACAAAAAAGGGCAACTCTAAAATTCAAAAATTGAATTTGAGCCGTCCTTTTTCTCCATGACTCCCAAACCACTACATAACTCATGGATTTCAATATTTTTTAAAAAGCAGACTGTATTAATAATGTAACTACATTAAAAAATATTATGAGTACCTGCTTAGAGTTACATCGCCTTTAGTCTTTCAATACGGCTTTCAATCGGTGGATGGGTCGCAAACCAGCTAGACTGTTTCTTTTTCTTCCGCCCAAATGGATTAGCGATATACATTGAAGCCGTGGCCTGCTTCGCATTTTTCAGTCCTTCTGAATCGCTGCTGATTTTAGTCAGCGCATTGATCAGGCCCTGTGGGTCACGGGTAATTTCGATCGCCGATGCATCCGCCAGATATTCCCGGTTGCGTGAAACAGCCAGCTGAACAAACTGTGCTGCAATCGGCGCAAGAATAATCAGGACGAGAGCAACGATCATCAGGATAGGATTCGATTTGTCATTGTCACGTTTATTATTTCGGCCGCCACCCCAGAAAAAAATCCGCTGCCCCATATCAGCGATAATGACGATAACACCAACAAGCGCGATACAAAGTGTCATCAAACGAATGTCATAATTTCGGATATGTGAAAATTCATGAGCGGTAACAGCGGCGATCTCCTCACGGTTCAGCCGCTCCAGTAAACCGCTCGTAAATGCTATAGCACTCGAATCCGGCTTCATACCGGTAGCAAACGCATTCGGTGAATCATCATTCACTACATAAATTTTCGGCATTGGCACATTGGCAGCGACAGACAATTCTTCGACAATGTTAAACAGCATCGGATTATCGCTCTTTTGAATCTCGTGGGCGCCGGACATACCGAGCACTTGCGTTTTCGCACTGGCAAATGTAACCGGAATGTAGAAGCAGAGAATCACTGCAGCAATCACAATACCCGCCAAGGAGCCACTGCCGACAAAATAACCGACTGCCCATCCGATCGCCAGGACAAGCAGGCAGAAAAACACAAGCAATACAAATGTTTTCCGCTTATTTTGTGCAATTTGTTGGTATAACATGGCTGCCCTCCATTAAAAAGTGACTTTTGGCACTTCGCGGTCAGCCTCAGGAACCGTTAACAGCTCTTCACGTTTAAAGCCAAACATACCGGCAATCAGATTGGTCGGGAAAGATTCCCGTTTGATATTATAATCTTTAACCGTCTTATTATAAAGCTGACGGGAATATGCGACTTTGTTTTCAGTTGTCGCGAGCTCCTCCTGCAAACTCAGAAAATTCTGGTTAGCTTTCAGATCCGGATAAGATTCAGCCAATGCAAAGATTGACTTCAGTGCTCCTTCAATCTGATTGTCCGCTTCAATTCTCTGCTGCGGCGTCCCACTGATCAGACCGTTCCGAGCCTCAACCACCTGAGACAGTGTCTCCTTTTCATGCCTGGCATAGCCTTTGACCGTTTCAACCAGATTGGGAATCAGGTCATGACGCCGCTTCAGCTGAACATCAATCTGGCTGAACGATTCTTGCACCCAGTTGCGATACTTGACAAGCCCGTTGTACGAGAAAATAAAGAAAAGCACGATAATCGCGATGACAGCAATAACAATAATAGTTGTCACTTGGACGCACACCCTTTCAAATGAAATAACAAGAAACAAATTCACAGCTTAAGTATACCATGAGTGGCATAGCAATCGATGTTAAATACCATGCAGAACTGTATTTTCCAGCTTTTACACTCATACATTGTGTCCGGATTGTCACTTTTAATTTAGATCGCAATCAATCCAATTTTACAAAGGATTCGTAGTCGTTTTGAACCTGGTGGGCATATGCCTTTGACCAATCCAGCATGCTGCGGTCGAAAGCGTCCGATTTGCCCATATAGCCTTTAATCCAGGCGGCATTCGGACTTTGAGCATGTGCGCGGGCAAGCAGCAGGCCGCAGCCGGCAACATATTTATCTAACTGGGTGGCAGACAGCTTTTCCAGCTCGACTGAGCCCTTCATATCACGGTACTGGCGAACATAAAAATCCCTTCCATTCGCCTGGAAATAACCAAGAAACGGATCCGACACCGCCTGAAGAATTTCCTGGCAGGCTACGACACGGTATCCCTCCGACGCCTCGCGTGAGAAAAACTCCAAAGCCTCCCGATCAGGCGGACAGTATTGCTTAATGGCGGATGGCTCGGCTTCCTTGATCTGAAGCACGAGATGACTGCTTGCCGTAGAGGTCAGCACAAGCAAATAGCAGCGCGTGCCGACGCTTCCTATCCCGACAACCCTGCGCGCAACATCGGTAAGAATGTGCTGCGACAGAAAAAGGGCAATGTCCGGTGCCACATTTTTCCGGTATTGATCAAAGTATTCATGTACTTTAGAAACCATACCGGCATCTACATGTGTCAAAACCGGCGGGTTTTCAGTAAACCTGATCCGTCCCCGATCATCGATTTCCGTAAGCTTTTTAATAACCTGTCCAGAGGTACGTTTTTTCGCTTCTCTGGCTGCTTTATCAAATGCTTTGCGGATTGGCTTGGTCAGGATCTTCTGTATTTCTGCTTCGTCAATGCTCAGGTAAAAGCGACCCAGTGCATCAAGGCTCAGCACGCTGCGTAATCCGTTACGGTAACTGTACGCGGCCTGCATCGCGGCCTCGTCAATCTGATCTTCCCGAAAACCCAGTGATTCACCACAGAGAATCACGCTCGTCACCAATCGCCTGACATCCCATTCCCATGGTCCGAGGGCGGATTCGTCAAAATCGTTCAGATCAAAGATCAACCTGCGTTCCGGTGAAGCATAAAAACCGAAATTGCCGATATGTGCATCCCCGCAAATGATCACCTGCTTTCCCGTTACTGCCTGCGATACCAGATCATGCGCCATAAGTCCCGCCGTACCCCGATAAAATGCAAACGGTGACGCTGACATTCGTTCTCTGCGCAGCATCAGCAGCTCAGGCAGGCGTTCCTGATTTCCCTCATCGACAATAGCCACTGGGTCACGATCCACAGGCACGAACATCGCCTGATCCGAAAAAGGGACCTTTTTCCTGGCCTGTTTACCCGCTATTTTGAGCGCATCCATCCGCTCCAACTTTGTTTTTTCATCCAATCCGAACAGACTCATCGACTGCTCCCCCATTTTCAGACCTGTGATTTTTTCAGCAATAGATTTCTCTATTCTGCTATTATTATGTATAGAAAACATTCGCCCGCAACCTATAAAAGTGTTATCTCATTAGAAGGGAACAATAAGTATGGACCAGCCTCAGGTATTTGGTGCTTTTGTCCGACGTTATGGTGCGACCTTCCGGACCTCGGCATACATAAAATGGGGGACGTCCCGCCAATCGCTCGGCTCCGTGTTGATACTGAACCCAGGTTCCGCCGATTTTGAAAAAATGAATCCCAGGTTGGGCGCCAAGTTGAAACAAATGGGTGCAGCCATGGGGAAAATTCAACCGGATCCGACCATGGACCAGCTAATCCGACTGGTCAATCAAATTTATGAAGGCCATCCGGCTGGAAAACTTCAGATTTATAATCTCTTTAATCTGCAGAGTACCTATTCAGCACAGGCGATTAATAACTTTGAACAGCTGGCTTGCACTGGAAAGATCACGCCTAACGAGTCACTGGCTACGCCTGATGAATTGCAAAGCCACCCGTGGATTCTGATTGGCTGGGGGCTTCACAGAAAAAACGACTGGAAAAATCTACAGAAGGCGAAAAAACTATGGATGGAAAAAATCAAAACTGCCGGTATTCCGGTCTTCGGCAAGCAGAATGACAAGGGAGATTATTATCATCCTGCCCCGCTTCTGAAGGCGAAAAGAGATTGGATTTTATCTGAGCTGACAAACCAGTTTAACACTGAGATTAAGCCGTTGATACCCTATGAAAAATTGATTCAGCGCCGCTACACCCTATTGAAATGGAATGGGAAAAGCGGGGCTGAGGCTCACTACATTGTGAAGGATAATAATGACGGAACACAAAGCCTGATTGCCGACGGGCGTGAACCGGTCTGGTTTCATCTGGATCTCGCCGGGGATCCGGCAGTAGCCGATTGGAGGAGCGATCAAGGAAACAATTTTGACAATATCAGACAGCTGGCACCGCGCCCTAGTCAAAGTAAAGAATAAGAAAAAGAGTGCAAAATCCGGATATGAGGATAGTAGCATTAATATTTTTTTCATGAGAGTGTATCTTTTCTGAAAGCATTTCTGAATGAGTCGTTTTGTTCCCTTCAACTCAATCTCTTCAATTCAACTTAGAAATTACTTACATGGCTTATTTCCATGTTTCTCAAAGTAAAATCATTGCTCAAATTGATGTCAGCTTCTATTTTTATCCGTTTAGTTAGTTACCCCAACGGGTTGACATAAGTAACTCCCTCGATAGTCTCACCGACCGGGCCATCTTCTGCAAACAGCAGAGGAATATCGTTTGACCGTGCAGCCGCCCATATCTGTGCGTCCCAATAGGGCATCTGATAGCGCTGTACACCCTGAAGAGCGTACAGTACGTCAGATTTTTTCAGTGGAAGAATGTTCATTAATCTTTCCATACGTTCAATGATCCGAAGCAGCCGTTCCGGATCGCATCCGTGCTTCAGCATCACGGCCGTAAATTCCGATAGACTCTGCATAGAAATAAGAAGCTGTCTTCTGAACCTATTCAGGGTTTCTATAGCTTTCTGCTGTTTCTCCAGGTTTTGATGATCCCACGCATAAATCAAGATATTTGTGTCGATCAGTACCTGCTCATTCTTCATATCGTGCTGACCTCCAACACCGATCAGCATGCAAATCTTCACGCTTTCAATTCAAGCCACTAAGAGGGGATGTCTTCATCTCGTCAATCAGCAAATCCCATTCCTTGTCCTGATCATCAGTTGTTTCCAGATAAGCTTCAAGCCCTTCCCGGATCACTTCAGACTGTGGCACACCCTTAACACGGGCGAGCTCGTTCAATTGCTGGCCCAGCTGCTCGGTCAGATAGATTTGCTTCCGTTTCATGTTACGCTCTCCCCCTCATAAAAAAAGACCCTTCCACAAGGAAAAGCCGTTATTACTCCCAATTATTCAAGGCAAAAGTTCTGTATCTTTTCACGGGCATGCCCCGTGATGCCGAACTCCGCGTTCAAATAGTGTTCAAATGTACCATATGTTTCTGAAATCGACTGCATCGAGGCTTCAAGGAACTCTTCATGAAGCAGAAAACCATCTTCAAAACATTTCAAAGCCGCACCGGAAATGTACTGAGACGCTTCTTCAAACATTTCTTCATGATAAGCGGACAATGTCTGATTTGAGACCATGTAGTCATCAATGATTGCATCATCTGGGACGCCCAGTGTTTTTAAAATCAGCATTGCACCGACCCCCGTCCGGTCACGGCCGCCCGTACAGTGATGTACAAAAGGAAAATTATGTTCCGGCTGCGCGACCAGACTCATCATTCTTTGGTAGGATGCATTCTGAATCGGCATCTGAGCATAGATTTGCGTGAAATTCTCACGTGTGAATGTTTTATAAAAAGTTTCCGGATCCCATTCTGAATGGGCGGTCGTTCTGTCTTCACCATTCACTGCGATACGTTCATGTTTCTCATGTCCAATCCATGGATCTGGCTTCAAAGCAGCTTCTTCTCTATCACGATAATCATAGATATATCTGATTTTCAGCTCTTTCAGATAATCAATATCTCCGGCTGTGAGCCCGGTCAGCTCAGCCGCCCGAAAGATTAAACCCTTTTTGACCCGTCTTCCATCCCGAGTTTTCAAGCCCCCCATATCACGGAAATTGAAAACACCTTCTAAGGGAAGTAATCGCTCCGGCAAAACTTTCCCTTCCATCTGCATCTCCTCCTCAGCCAGCAACCGGCATCCGTACGGCTAAAAAATTCTCACTATTCGTTTATCATATCATATTTTTTTTAAGTTTAATTTGTAAAAGAAGGACTGCTCAGAGACTACATGGAAGATGGGGTTGAATACTGGGATTTATATGAAATGGGTATTCTACAAAACAAGCGGAAAGAAAATGATTTTTAATATTCTTTTTTTATCTCACAGGTAACATCAAGTTGAACAAAAGGAACAGCTTTATTCTTAATCAAGAACATGGCCTTTCATTAATCTGGTTTATAATTAAGGAAACAGAACCTTTTCTGTAATCAGGAGAGGATCAATCTTGAAAAAGAATTGTACCTCGCCGTCAGCGTACCGGCGTTGGCTGCAATCCTGACTGGCGTCTATTTTCTGCATCAACGGCCAGCAACCGCCGGAGATGATAACTTCCGAGGAAAAGGCAGTCCGTTCATTCTTGAAGGAAAGTCCTGGCCGGAACAAACCTGCATGATGATCTGGCAGCAGAATAAAGTTTTTTTGTGAAGCATCCATTTTTAAAGCGCGTTCCATTGTGGCATTCTTTTTCTGAGTCAGGATATAATTATGAATGAAGAACAACCACCCATTTTAATGCAATCAAGGTGAAATAGATGTTTTTAAGACGCGTTCCACTTTCTTCTACGCTGAATACCCGGGACCTTGGCGGTTACCCGACGGCGGATGGCAAAGTAACAAAATTCGGCCGGATAATCCGCAGCGGTGCGCCATTAATCTTGAACAAGGGCGACATTGCCCTTCTAAAATCATTGGGCGTGACCGCCGCCATTGATTTCCGCTCGAACACGGAAATTGCAAAGAAACCAAGTGCCTTCGAACAGTCCGCTGACTTTGACTATTTTCACTGTCCGTTTCTGATCGGCAATAAAGACCCTGGTTCAAAAGATGAGGTTCCATCGCTATACGCCAGGATCATATCGGATTTTTCAGCCATAGGACAGATTATGCGGATCATTGCCGAACAGAAGGGAGCCGTCCTGATTCATTGCGCTGCCGGAAAAGATCGGACCGGCGTGGTTTCCGCCTTGCTCTTGCTCACTGCCGGGGTAGGAATCGACGATATTCTTGCCGATTATCAGGTCTCCTACACATACTTACGTTTAGAGATCAGAGAAAGGATGAAACGGGACACGAGACTGCCGTCCTATTTCGGTCGCTCCGACATGGAATATATGGAAAAAACGTTGGAGCAATTCTCCAGTACATATGGCAATGTGCAGAAATATCTTCAAACGGTTGGACTGACTCAAGACGAAGTGCGTGGATTAAAGAATAAGCTTCTGTGAACTACTCGGCTATGAATAGCCGAGCTTCTGGGAACACAGCTCACTTGCTTCGAGAATGCTGAAGTAGCGGCCACTGCTTTTTACCAAGGCTCGTCCCGAACCCGCAGGCTCACGGCTTAACGACCAAAAGCGAGCTGCTTGATATTGATCGCTGTGTTGACGTCCCGGTCGTGGTGCGTGCCGCATTGCGGGCACGTCCATTCCCGGATAGCTAGAGCTTTCTTTCCATCGTCATACCCGCATGTGGAGCAGAGCTGCGACGTTTTGTACGAATTGACAAGCACGAGCTCTTTGCCGTACCACGCACACTTATAGGTGAGCAACCGCCGGAGCTCGCCCCATGCCTGGTTGGCCCTTCGTAACCATGGGCTCACCTCCCTTCAGAAATAATCGCGGAACACACGTTCGCTTTATTACACAAGAAGGTACGGTGATCTTATCTCTATGGGGTTGCCCCAGACACGGATTCCTCTCGTCATTAAAATTGACGCGTTTTCTCCGCTGGCAACCCTTAAATAAAATCAACAAAAATGAGGCTGGGAAGTTCCACGACTTCCCGGTTCAGACTCCAAATGGATTTGAAAAGTCGTTTATAATATAAATAGGCCTTCAAGAGCGCGAGTAACAATCATTCGAATAAATGCACTTTTTGAGAGTCCTTCTCGTTTGCAAGGAATGTAATTTTATCATCTTCTCCAAGTGATAAACGGATGGTAACGACATTAGTTTTTTATCCGAAGATGGATCAAAAGTGCCTGACTTTCTTCAGATTGCGGTCTTTTCTGTCATGCTCAAACAAATAAATGCGAAGGTGGGGATCTTACATTGTCAAACACAGAAAAATTCAGCGGTAAAGCCGCCATCTATGCTCAATTCAGACCGAATTATCCTGAAGCACTGATCCGCGACTTGATCAATGAACACAATCTGGACAAGTCTTCGGTTATTGCTGATATTGGTTCCGGTACAGGTATCCTGACCAGGCAGCTTGTGGAACATGATTTAAGGGTAAAAGCTGTTGAACCTAATACGGATATGCGCCATGTCGCAGAATCCAGTCTAGGTACGAATCCATTATTCACATCAGTGGCAGGCATGGCTGAGCACACCACACTTCAAGATGGATCAGTCGATTTGATTACCGTCGCTCAGGCTTTTCATTGGTTCGATCCGGAGACATTTAAAGAAGAATGCAGACGCATTTTGAAAAAAGAGGGGCAGGTCGTTCTGGTCTGGAACAGCCGGATACCAGATGCTTCGCTCATTCAGGAAAGTGAAAAAATCTGTGAACAGTTCTGTCCCGATTTTGACGGCTTTTCAGGAGGGCTCGATCATGTTTCGTCCCGTTTCAAAACCTTCTTTCAGGATGGAAAGTATCAATGCAAAACATATGATCATCCACTCTACTACCATCTGGAGGAATTTATTGGGCGACACCTTTCAGCATCATACGCGCCTAAAGAGCCCGACTTAAATTATCTGCTATATATTGAAGCTTTGACCCGGCTTTTTCAAAAGTACAGTATAGATGACCTGATCACTTTTCCGAATATGACCCGCAGCTATAGCGGACAGGTTTGAAAAGTGGCTAACATTTCCGATTCTGCCACATTAGCCTGAAAAATTATAGAAAATGATGAGCTGTTCTAAAAAAAGAACAGCTCTTCACATTTTTTATCCAACGCGATACATAACACCAATGCCAATTTGGCCGACGGATTAAATTGTCCAGTTTCAATAGCGCTTATGGTTTGTCTTGAAACTCCGACAAGCTCCGCTAACCCTTGCTGAGATATATTTTTCTCAGCCCTGGCTACTTTTTAGTCCATTTTTTAAAATAAGTTTTTCATTGCCATTTTTCATATATCTTAAACCTCAAAAGCGAAATAAAGGACCAAGCATTCTATTATGACTAAAATAACCAATATTCCTGCTACCAGGTATCTTTTCACTCTGCTTTTTTTTGTATTTAAATATCGCTTTGCTGGATATGAATACCATCAGTATTGCTGCTATATCTGCATACGGCTTTCCAGGGAATTATCCTCAATTTGTTCTTCTCTTTCATCTGACTTTTCATATGGCTTATTTTCAAGGTATCTTCTTTTTTCAATTTCCTCACCTCTCACTCTAAGGATAGTCAAATTGCTATAATAATCGTCATTCAACTTTTATTCCGTTACATTCATCGTCTCTTGGCATCTCTGGAACAGACTCTTTCTGGAATCCATAATCATCCGGTCTGACCCTCCCCGGAGCAGGGAGCCTGCGCAAAACCGGAATAAGAAGGACGTATACTGAAACGAACAGAAATCCGCTGCCCGCGGTCATGAACACCCATCCGGCCCCCATAGCATGGCTCATTATTCCTCCGGCTAGAGAACCAATAGGCATGATGCATGTGGAAATGCTGACCATTACCGACATCGAACGGGCGAGTAGTCTTTGCGGAAGAAGATTTTGCATCAATGTATAGCCAATCACGTTGTTCAGCCCGAGCGGAATCATGCTTGCCGCAAAAAAGACAACTTTAAGCGGCGCAGATGGAGCAAATGCTGAAAGCTGCCAGAAACAAAAACCGAGAAAATAACTCCCGGCTAGCAGCCGGCCAATGGGGAAACGGTTGAATAACGGAGCAGCCAGAGCGCCGGCCAGGCTTCCAACCGCCGAACCTGCCAGCAGAAAACCGTAGCTTTCCGAACCGCCCAATGAGTCCGCATAAGCCGGAAGTATCGCGGTTAAAGCGCCAAGCGTAAAATTGGCCACGGCGCCCGTCACCATCACTTCCCCCAAAAGAGAGTGTAGAACAACTTGGAAACCCACTTTTAAATCAGAAAAATAGTTTCTAATCTGTTTCGTTGATGAGGGCTGACTCGCCTTTCGCTCGATGGGAAGATGCAACAGTTTAAAGAGACCCGCAGCAACAATAAAAGTGCCGATATCCGCCAGATAAAGGGACATGGCCCCTGTTACAGCAAGGATCGCACCGCCGACTGCGTTAAAGGCGGCATCAGAGCCTTGATAAGCCAATGACATCATTGAATTTGCCGCTATGCGGTCATCCCTCTCCAGAATATTGGGAATGAGTGCATTTTCGGCAGGAAATGAAAACTGATCCAGAAAAGAAACAATGGGCATAACAGCGAGTACCAGTCCGACAGAAAGTAAACCCGAATAATAGGCTATCGGGATCAGGCAAAGCAGTGACGCCTGTCCAAGCTGTGAAACCACGAGCAGTTTCTGTATCGGATATTTATCAACTAAAGGACCGACAAGAAACTGCAGCGCCTGAGGAAGCAGAATCAGAAAACCCGCCAGTCCCGAATAAAAAGCCGATCCACCCAGTTTATAAACAAGCCACATCGCACCGACATAATACATGCTGTCTCCGATATTGGTCATCAGGCGGGCTGAGATGAGGAGACGGAAATTCTTATTGAGAAATAGCGCTTTCATCTGAATCACTCCTTAAATATATTTACTCGGTAAAATAAATCTGACCGTTAATAAAAAAAAGAGCATCATTGCTCCTGATCAACGTGTTGCTTAAAAGCCCCCTGATCAACCTGAAAGCCGAATCCGGACAGAAAATATAGTTTTGCATCCGGCTGCTTCCCGTCCTGACTGCATCGGTTATTGTATTTATTAAACAGCTCCGCCGTTTCTTTAGCGAATGCCTGAAAGTGGCGATCGCTCATTGTAATTTCCCAATAGGTGGCAAGCGCACGCATGTTTCCCGGCACCTGCTCGCTGATTGAAAAAGCCTCATCCGGGGCAGTCAGTGCACGCATTCGCGTTCGGTCAATCATACTGAGCACAATCTGCCGATAGGTTTCGCTGACCTCCTGCTTCTGCGGAAGCAAGGAAACATCCGGCAGAAAGCCCTGAGCCACAGACTGATAAAATTTTTGTACGATCCCGTTGATTTCTTCTGTTCTAACCAGTTCAATCAAATGATTTTTTTCCAGTTCGTGCAAATGATAGTGAATACGTGCGCGTGACAGATTAAATCGTTCGGCCAGCTGCTGACCTGTGTACGGTCTTTCAATCAGCAATATCATAAGTTTTGCCCGAAACGGATCACTTAAAACTTTAAGCTGATTCAGATCCTTAATAATTAAGGTTTGTTTCATTTCACATCGCCTGTTATATTTTTTTATTCGGTTAAATTTATTTTACCGTCAATGATGATTCATTTCAATAATCTGCAGCAATTAAAATAACAGAAAATAGCTCAAGCGTTTGTACCTAACAATTTGAATACCATATTATTAAGTAAGTTGCAAAGAATACAAAAAGCTGTTTTAAGATTATGTAGACACGATTTGATAACCATTTTCCGCTTTCAAATGGTTGTCTCTCTTTTAAGGGGTCTGATTACAGTGCGCCGAATAAATTTTTTGAAACTTAATGTACTTAGCTGCTTATATGGTGCTCTTCTGGCCATCATTACTTTGTTACTGCTTAGACCTTCCCAAACAGCCGGTATGCTACACATTCATTTAGATTCCGTGTCTCAATATTTCTTTATCCTATCCGCCCTCGCCGCTGCCGTCTATTACCTCTTTATGAAAAGCGTCTCAAATGACCGTCCCACCGACTGGAAGTCCACCCTTTGGTTTTCTATCAGGCTGCTTCTTTGGTTCCCATACTGGGTGGTCTTTGTAATCCTTGGCTTTTTTCTAGCCTGAGATGAACTGATTTCGCGTTGTCAGCCTGCCATTTGTCTGACTGACAGAACAGATTGTGAAAGCAGGAATTTATGATGTTTCTCATGGGAACACTGTCATTAATCGCAGGTGTTTCTGAATTTTATAAAAAATAAGGTTGAATAGCCCTCTATCCATCCTGGCTTCGGTTTTTGCCTTTTTCGTTTTAATCGATAATTTATTGCTTTAGATAACGTGCTGAACAAAAATTCAAAACAGGTTGAAAGGATTCTTGTTTTTTTGTGGTGGCTGCCCTTCGATCATTGATTTGCTATATAATAATGTTAGAACATTTATGTAAGCGCTTTTTATATCTCAAAGAAAAGAGATGCTTAAAATGGATGAGGATCTGATCCGTTTGATTACCGGAAGAAAGTCGATCAGAAAGTTTGATCCAGAACAAAAAATCAGTCATGACGAGCTGTCTCGGATTCTGCAGGAATCGTGCCGGGCTCCGTCTGCCATGAACCTGCAACCGTGGCGCTTTTTGGTAATCCAAAGTAAGGAAGGAAAAGACAAACTCCGGCCGCTGTTTTATAATAACCCGCAACTTCTGGATTCCTGTTCCGCAATGATCGCCATACTCGGGGACCTACGTGCATCGGATTACAAAGATCACATCTACAATCGGGCAGTCGCCGAGGGAACTATGTCTGAGGAAGAACGTGATAAAGAGGTTAAACTCATTTCAGAACTTTATGACGGCATGCCGCACGATGCACATTTGACGGATGTCTCATTTAACAGCGCCCTGGCAGCCATGCAGCTAATGCTGGTCGCGCGGGCCCATGGCTATGAAACATGCCCACTCGGCGGTTTTGACAAGAATCAATTTGATGCAACATTCGGTTATGATCCGGCACGCTACCTCCCATTGGTTCTGATTGCAGTCGGAAAACCTGCAGAAGAGGGTTTTAACACCGTGCGTCTTGATACAGATCAAATTGTGAAATGGGTTTAACGTGTTTTTTTTAAAGGATTAATCTCAGATGCACTCCCGCAAAATGAAAGGTTTGTCTATAAAATTTCTTTCAGTCGGCTTCTTATCCCTGTGCCAATTGGGTATGGAGCCATTTTATTTAATATTTCCCTGATCGGAGTCTATAATAAATTTTGTTGGCTGGAGCACGGTCTCTGATGCATGTTTTATTTTTCAACCTGTCACCAGGTTGGATACACCGCAGCTTAAAACCGTGATCTTCAGATACCGCATACAAATCACTCAGGGAAGAGGCTTTTATTATGCAGACTATTGATAAAGAGCAGGTCAAGGAACAGATTATAAAAGCTTTTCAGTTCAGGCACGCCTGTAAAAAGTTTGATTCGGCGAGGAAAATCAGTGACGAAGATTTTAACTTTATACTTGAAACAGGTCGCTTGTCGCCCAGTTCTTTCGGCTTGGAACCTTGGAAGTTTGTTGTTGTACAGAATAAAGATTTGCGCAAAAAGCTGGAAGGTCCGGCATGGGGCGCCGTTGAAAAGCTGAAAACCGCCAGCCATTTTGTTCTGATTCTCTCCAGAAAAGCAGATTCGCTGGCCGCTCATTCCGAGCACGTGCAGCATATGCTGAAAGATATTCAGAAACTACCTGATGATGTAGACAAAATGATGACTGACGCTATCGATAATTTTCAGAAATCAGATTTTGATCTGACCGGCAATGACCGTGTATTTTTCGAATGGGGATGCCGGCAGGATTACATCCCGCTGGCAAACATGATGACCGCCGCGGCGGAAATCGGAATCGATTCCTGTCCGATGGAAGGTTTCGACAAGCAGAAAGTAGAGCAGGTGCTGAAAGACGAGGGTGTCATTAAAGGCGACACATACGGTATTGCCTCCATGGCCGCTTTTGGTTATCGCGCCGAAGAACCGCATCATGCGAAAACAAGGCAGCCCTTGAATGACGTTGTTGAGTGGATCAACTAAAGACAGCATGAAAATCTTAAAGCCAGTTTGACCAATCGCTTCTTTGATTGATCGAACTGGTTTTTTATTCCGAAAGACCTTGGTGAACGCTTCTTTTTTACCGTACGGCCCTACGTTGAACCGGTCCGGCACCGGCAGCGGTTCACTTATTTGAGCAAAATAACTTTGAACAGACAGTCCTTCATTTGTATTCAATCTTTTTGGTTTCCCACTCACCCGCCAACATTCCATATACCACATGATCGACATAGTGGCTATAGAGCCATTCAGCCTGCCGGATGCATCCTTCGTTAACAAAGCCGAGCCGTTCTGGAATATTTCTGCTTCTCCTGTTTGCGGAAGCTGCCCGGATCTCAACCTTGTTCAAGTTCAGTTCGTGAAAGGCATAATCAGTCAGCGCCTTGACCGCTTTAGTCATAATGCCTTTGCCTTGGAATTTCTCGCCAAGCCAATAGCCGATATACGCCGTTTTGTTTGACCAATTGATACTATTGTATCCGGCAGTCCCGGCAATTTCCTCGTGGTACAGAATAACTGTCGTCAGATTCCGGTGTTCAGCATAACCCTCCATGGTCCCCTGGAGGAATGCGCGTATATCTTCTGCGCTTGAGGTGCCGTCCACCCAGGCCATCCATGTTCTTAAATGAGTTCTCGATTGATCAACCAGTTCGAAAATCTGCTCTGCGTCCTTTAAATCGATTAGTCTTAATGAAATGGCTTCATCGACTTTATATAAGAACATCTGCGCGCTCCTCGTTGTGTCATTATATTGCAGTATATGATTTTTCCTCTTGATTTTGTTCATTCCGTTGCCTTTGATTTGTTTGGAAGGAACAATTTTTTGACTGCCCGTTTACGCGTAAAATAGTAGATAGAGAGGGTGAAAAGGGTGGACATTTGACTTACGGGTAAAAGGACGGCCGCCCGAGACGCTGATTCATCTCGGCAATAAATAACCGAATTTTCTTCCGTTGGCGACCTGTATAAAATCAGCCGTCCAGAAACTGTTTCTGCAATAAATAATCCCCACCCTTCAATGTTCAGGCGGGGATTATTGTCCGTGTATTTTGCTGTTCAGCTCGAGCCGCTTTTTAAATAAATTATTGATAATCAAGCAATTCCTCCTGACTCTACTGCAAATAACCTGCCAGACGGTCGAATTGTGAAGTGAATCCCTTATAACGCCCGTCCCTAATACCTGCTGAAGTGCTTCATCCGACATGAAACGGGATCGTACCATCACCCGCTTATTATTTTCTTCATCGGGCAGCTTCATCGTTACAAGTATCTGAGGCATTCCATCAACCGGGCGGCCGTCCTCATCTGCAAACATATCGATGTGAACAATTTTTTATGGTTCCTTAATTTCGTGATAGACTTGCTTAACCCGGGACTCCTGGCCATAAAAACCTCCTTGTCTTCCATCCGTGCAGTGCATGCAGTAATGCCAGATGCCATCCGGCCTAAGCTCAAATTTTCGGCTGTCTGTCAGTCATCCTTCCGGGCCCCGCCATTCTGCCAGATGCTCCTGCCTGGAAAAAGCCCCGAATACCATGTCCCTCGGCGCTTCAAAGACACGCTCCATAAGGAGGTCCTGTCCCTTCAACTTTCGTTCTCATACGACTCGCCATCATCCATCCACATACCCCCATCGGGATAACATTTTTGTTGATTCCCGTCCGAATGGTTCATCCGGTACGAAGCGGGAGCTGAACAGCAATGATTGATCACGTGACGGATTTATCGATGCGTCTGTCATCTGACGTACCATATCGGAAAATTTTAAAACCCGTCACATGATTTATATACCCGGATCAGGAAAAGATAAACACATAAAATGTGTTTCCAAAATTAAACTTTTTTGCTTACTGCATCAAACTTCATCCCTGCCCTTCCTCAAATTCGGGATACAGCGACATACCGCCATCAACGAAAATCGTCGCTCCGGTCACATAGCCGGATTCACCCGACGCCAGCCAAGCGGCAACTGCTGCCACTTCTTCCGGTTTACCGATATAATCAATCGGAATAAGATCCAGGGTACTTTGTTTTTGGTTCGGGTCTGAAAATTTTTCCGCGTTAATCGGTGTATTAATGGCTCCCGGTGCAATACCATTCACCCGAATCCCGTTTTTTGCATATTCAAGTGCAATGGTCTCACTAAACAGACGAACTCCGCCCTTGCTTGCCGCATAATGGGCGAAAGTCGGCCACGGGATCCTTTGATGCACGGACGACATGTTAATGATGTTCCCTTTCTTTCTCTGGTTTAAAAAATATTTGATGGCTGTCCTCGACCCAAGAAAAACACCGGTCAGATTCACATTAATAATCCTGTTCCAGTCTTCAAGACTCAATTTATGTGTAGGCGACTGTTTTTCTATACCGGCATTATTAATCCAAACATCCAGAGTATCGAAGTGTTCGATGGCTGCATTGAGCAGCGCACGCGCCCCTTTTTCCGTCCCAACATCCGCCCGAATGGCTACCGCATTTCCGCCCGCTTTTCTCAAACTTTCGGCCGTCTCTTCGGCACCGCAGCGATCGTGATTATAGTTAATAACTACCGACATTTTTTCTTCTGACAGGCGCCTGGCAATCGCATTTCCGATCCCTTTTGATCCGCCGGTAACAACGGCTACTTTCCCTGATAAATCCGGATACATCGTTTTCCCTCCAAAAAATATTTCTTTAACTATTTTGGGAAAATTATCCGGAATTTAATCATTCTCCTCTTTTTAGAGAAAAAACAAAAAATCCATATTTCCCCGAAGGAAAATACAGATTTATGTTAATGGTTGATAAGTTAAATGGTGATTCATTTATTTTTCAGCATCTCAAAGACCTGCCGAACATCCTTGTCGCCTCTGCCTGAAAGGTTAACGATAATGCTTTCGTCTTTTGGCAGGGTTGGCGCAAGTTTCATCGCATAGGCGACGGCGTGGGAACTTTCCAGTGCTGGAATAATTCCTTCCACTTTGGAAAGCGTCTGGAACGCTTCCAAGGCCTCCTGCCCGGTCACCGTCACGTTCTCTTCGCGTCCGATCGCTTTCAAATAGCTGTGTTCCGGACCAACGCCCGGATAATCAAGACCGGCGGCAATAGAATAAGTTGGTTTCGGAATGCCGTGTTCATCTACCAGCGCATAACATTTGAACCCATGAATAATTGCCGGAACTCCTTCAGCCAGGCTGGCTGCCTCTGCCGGTTCCACACCGATCAGGCGGACACCTTTTTCATCAATATAGTGGGCAAATGCGCCGATCGCGTTGCTTCCGCCACCAACACAGGCGAGCACAGCGGCCGGAAGCTTGCCTTCTTTTTCAAGAATCTGGCGCTTAGACTCCTCACTGATGACCGACTGAAAATATTTGACCATTGACGGATACGGATGCGGACCTACTGCCGATCCAAGCAAATAATACGTATTCTCATGATTTTGAACCAGATCCTGCAATGCAACGTCCACCGCATCTTTTAAACGGCCCTGGCCCTTTTCCACCGGAACAACCTTTGCGCCGAGCAGCTCCATGCGGAAAACATTTAGTGACTGGCGTTCCGTATCGTATTTCCCCATGTAAATCGTGCAGGGAAACCCGAACAGTGCAGCAACTGTCGCTGTCGCGACACCGTGCTGTCCGGCCCCTGTCTCAGCAATAATCCGCTTGGCACCCATCCTTTTTGCTAAAAGAATCTGGCCGATGGTGTTGTTAATCTTGTGGGCCCCTGTATGGTTCAGATCTTCCCTTTTCAGATAGATTCTGGCTCCCCCGCACCTTTCAGTCAGATTCTTTGCGAAAGTCAGCGGATTCTCACGCCCCACATATTCTTTCAGATAATAGTAAAATTCTTTTTGAAATTCAGGATCTTTCTTACATTTCTCAAATTCCCTGTCGATCTTGGACAGCACTTCCTGCAACGCTTCAGGAACGTAGCTGCCTCCGAAATCCCCAAACTTACCCTCTGCTGCCAAGGCACTGCTCTGACTGCTCATCTCAACTCAACTCCACTTGTTCTAAAGTACCACCCGGACTGAAAAACTCTTTCTTCCCAGCCGGGCAGCCTCACACACCAAAAAGCGTGTATTCATAGCTTCGCTTAAAAAAGAAACAAAGTCAATAGAATTTTCGCAAAAAATATGACATTAACAAAAGGGAGCAAATTTAACGATTCATATACTCCGTCGCAAGTGATTCCGCAGCTAAACCGTACACATTTTGAAAAATTTCTTTCCTGAACATTTTAAAATCTGTTTCTGTGATTTTATCCGGATAGGCCATAATCTTCAATGATACAGGTTGAGTGGATGTTCCCTGCATGTCTGGTTGAAAATAGCCAAAATTACTAACTGCAAATCCCAGGCGCTGGTAGAAGTGAACCCTTCGGACGGCGAGTTCCGTTACCGGTGTTTCCACCTCAAGAACGATTGGTTGATCTGTATGAGCCAGATAACTTTTCATCATTTTTGAACCAAGTCCAAGCCCTCTAATCCGTGGATCGGTAGCAAGATGTTCAATAAACCGGAACTTATCAAATTTCCATTCGGCAATAAACCCGCCGATGTTCAGATCGTGTTCTGAAATGACCAGTACTCTATAGTTCGGTTTTTCCAGCAGTTTTTTTGCCTGATTATATGAGCGAATCTCATTAGCCGGGAAAGACTGTTTCATGAGTTCATAGACGTCATCAAACGCTCTCAGACCAACTTGTTTTAAGTCTTTCTCCATAATTAACTCCTCAATTTTTGTGAAAAGGAATGTTTCCCCTTCTCATACATTGTACTTTAATGCTTTTCACATACGTTAACCTTTTTCTATATATTGCCAAATTTATTTTAAACTTCACGATAAAACTGTATAAGAATTCAACAATAAATGATAATATTTTCATATAATAAAAATTTTTAGTAAACAGGAGGCATTTCAAGATGCTCGTGGTGACAACAGAAAATATTACCGGTTATAAGGTCACAGAAGTTAAAGGTGAAGTTTTCGGACTGATTGTCAGAAGCCGGGGCCTGGGCGGAAACATTATGGCTGGTCTCAGAAGCCTGGCCGGCGGAGAAATACACGAATATACAAAAATGCTTGAAGACGCGCGCCAGCAGGCGATTGACCGTCTGATTTCAAATGCCGAATCTAAAGGTGCCAACGCTGTCGTCATGATGCGGTTCGATTCGAGTGAAATCGGACAAAACATGAGTGAAGTTCTGGCATTCGGCACCGCCGTCGTGATTGAAAAAGAATAATTAGCGTCTCAGTAAATCAATAACAAAGTGATAAAAGATGCCAGCTGCAGCAAATTGTGGATGGCATTTTTTGTGTGATACCGAGACGCGTGCTGTTCTGTTTTTACGGCAGAAACGGTGAACGCTCTATAGAATCGACCCTACTGAACTAAGCAAACATTTAATTGTTGTTTCCTTGAATGTCGTGAATATTCAGCGATACTGCCTAATCCCTTTTTCAAATGCCTGGGAGTCATTGTTCTCCAAGCCATGCAGCGCTTCCTGCAGAGCAAATGTTCCTCTGTAGAATTTTATCCGCTCAGAGATTTGCCTCCCATCAGGATATAAATCGATGCAATGATCAAAAAAATCCACGCTTTATATTTTGGAAATCTGAAAACCAGAGCTTTATTGACGATCAGCACATCATTATTCTGGCCGGTTGTGTTGCGCTCAGCACTGTTAATCTTCAGATCAGGATAAATTTGATGGATCCGGTCTATATATCTTTGTACCAGCATGTTTCCTCCATGGAATAAAAAAGATGTCCGGTGCCCTGCCAACGGTTGATCAAACGCTAATTAACACAGATCATACTCCATTCTTCTCGCTGTTTCCTGGACAACTTCTTGATCCAGCAGCTTGCCAACGATGTGAAATGCCATGTTGATACCGGCCGAAATGCCTCCGGAAGTAATGATATCTCCTTCATCAACAAATTTAACACCCTGCTGAACTTTGGTGCCGGGAAACTCTTCTTTCAGGCGTTTCAGGCTTGCCCAGTGGGTTGTACATTTTCTGTTTTCCAGAAGTCCCGCCTTAGCCAGCAGCAAAGCACCCGTGCACACTGACGTCATGAGCCGAACACTTTTCATTTCATTAGCAATCCACTGAATAACCCGCTCGTTATTGATTTCTCTGTTCCTTGCCCCCGCTCCGCCGGGAACGACGAGAATATCGAACTGCGGCGCATTTTCAAAACTGTAGTCCGGCTGCACCCTCAGTCCATTCCGCGCCGCAACCATCTCCCCTGTTTCGGAAACGGTCGTCACTTCGAAAGGCTTTTGTTCTTTTTTTGTTGAAGTGACTGAAAAAACTTCAAACGGACCTGCAAAGTCCAGTACCTCGACATCATCGAAAAGCAGGATGCCCACACGCCATTTCTGACTTCTCATTTAAACATCTCCTCACTGTCTTTAATGGATTCAAGCATACGATCAACATCGCAGAGTAATTTTTTTGCCAGACGAACAGCGTCTTACTTTTAGATTATGATCGATCTTTAATCTCTTTTTTCAACTGTTCAATCGTGGCATCATTCCCCTCTACGTAAATGTGTGTGCCTCATTGCTTTTTCCGCTGTCATCAAAATAACAGTTCTCTTTCAGCATTTCAGAGCTTCGCTTCTGGCAGACTCTTTTTCATAGGCAGCAATTTTTCGGTTTAAATGCTCAATGTTTTCCTCAAGCTTCTTTTTCTGGTCAAGCATAAATAAACGATGAGAATAGAGTATGTTCAATCTTTCATCTACCGTTTCATCACCCCGGTATCTCAGACAGGCATATTCTTTAATTTTTTTAATGGGCATGGCTGTTTCTTTAAGTTTAATAATAAAATTGATCCAGATCTGATCAGCCTCAGTGTAAACTCTGCGGTTATTCGTATCCCTCCCGGGGCAAATGATTCCTTCTTTTTCATAGTAACGCAGAGTGTCTATGCTTAATCCGGTTAATTCTGAAAAAGTACCAATTGAATAAGTCAAAGTGTAACCCTCTTTTCATTTGACATGGAGCATGCTCCAGCATTTATACTACATTATATCAACTCAGGGAGATGATACTGTGAAGAAAGTTTGGTTTATAACCGGAACTTCGACAGGGTTTGGACGGGCGCTTGCCAAGGAACTGATTGGCCAAGGCTACCCTGTTGCCATAACCGCAAGGCATCAGGATCAGATTGCCGAACTGGTGGAAGGCAACGAACAGGCCATTGCTCTGACTCTGGATGTAACAAAAAAAGATCAGGTCAAGCATGCGGTGAACCAGGCACTCGATAAATTCGGGCGCATAGATGTGTTGGTGAACAATGCCGGCTATGGTTATTTTGGCGCTGTTGAGGAAAGTGACGAAGAAGCCGTCCGTAAACTTTTCGAAACGAATTTCTGGGGCCTGAGCGATCTGACCCGAACGGTACTGCCAGCGATGCGTAAACAGCGCAGCGGCCATATTGTCAATGTTTCATCGATCGGCGGCCTGACTGCGTTTCCTACTTTCGGCTACTATCATGCGACAAAATTTGCCGTTGAAGGTCTGTCGCAGGCACTGGCGAAAGAAGTTGAACCACTCGGCATTCATGTCACACTCGTGGAGCCGGGCGCTTTCCGTACGGACTGGTCCGGCCGCTCCTCTGTAGACCGGACGAAAGTCATTGACGACTATCTCGAAACAGCCGGGAAACGCCTGCAAAGTTCCCATGCAAACTCCGGAAAGCAGCCTGGCAGCCCTGAACTTGCTGCCAAAGCAATCATCAAGGCTGTGGAATCCGAACACAGTCCCATCCACCTGCTGCTCGGCAAAGATGCCGTTAAAAATGCCCGGATTCAGCTGGAAAATGTAACAAAAGATCTGGAAACATGGGAAAATGTCTCGACGCATGTGGACTACGGGGATGAAGGTTTCTGGAATTAAGCTTAGTGATTAAACACTTGCCGTAAACCATCTAAACTTTCAATTTCGCAAAGGTTTTCCGCCCATGTTTGCTCAAAAGGAACTTCTCACATCTGTCCGGTCAAAAGTTCCTTTTCGTTCAATCTTTTCCTGGATTATCCTAAGATGCTGTGAAACAGCTCAGTCACAATGACGGGACGACTAACCAAACTTTTATTCAATCAGGATCCTCAAAACAGACAGCATAACAGTCCTTCCTACCTGCAAAAGGATAACGTTCTGGATAAAAAATTGTTATACCACGGTCTCTCATAAAGGGATGCTGACCTGAGGTTCTCAATCAGCATCCTTTTTTGAGGTGGTCAAATAATCACAGAAATTGCTCATAACCATAACGCAAACCTTCCATGTACACATTTCCAGTCCTTTTGAATCCAACTTTGGCTAGAACATGCTGCATGATCAGATTTTCAGGATGCGTATCAACTCTTACACTTTTAACTGATGGATAGTTAGAACGCAAATAAACAAACACCGTTTCAAACAAACGTTGGACGACGCGCTGACCACGGAATTGATTACTAA
This sequence comes from Sporolactobacillus pectinivorans, assembly GCF_002802965.1. Classification (NCBI taxonomy): domain Bacteria; kingdom Bacillati; phylum Bacillota; class Bacilli; order Caryophanales; family Sporolactobacillaceae; genus Sporolactobacillus; species Sporolactobacillus pectinivorans. The sequence continues at coordinate 158,298 of NZ_NXGA01000001.1, forward strand.
CAGCCACACGATGAATGGCGTAATACGGGCTTTGCTGATTGAGCCATTCTCCATCTTCGATCACCTTATAGTGGGCATCCGGGCCAGCGAGCAAAGCCGCATATGCCGCCACTTCACCATCCAATTTGAAAACAAATAAATTCTGATGGCGGATGTCTTGTTTGAAATCACTCATATCTGGATACCCGTTTTGCCACTGATCAACGCCTTGAGCTTTCAGAAAAGCTTTTGCCTGATCCGTAATTGTCATGATGGCTGGTAAATCATGCTTCGTCGCAAGAATAAAATCACTTTTCTGATCTGTCATAATTTTCTCCATTCTATAAAAGATTAGATACATCATTTTTGCGTTGATTTAAAGATAGCTATTATCGACGACGATTTCTGAATACATGTTTATCCATGTCAAATTCTTAATATGGTCCAATACGTCATTCAATGTGTTTAATGATTTTCGCCGGATTACCTGCAACAACCACGGCATCAGGCACGTCCCTGGTTACAACTGAACCGGAGCCGATAACGACATTATTGCCAATGTTGACTCCCGGGTTGATGACTGTTCTCCCGCCAATCCAGACATGATCACCGATCGTCACCGGTTTACCATACTCCGCCCCCGATATCCGTTCGGCTGAGTTCAGCGGATGCGTTGCCGTATAAATATGGACGCCCGGAGCAATAAAGCAGTTGTCTCCAATTTCCACTTTGCACACATCTAAAATGACACAGTCAAAATTCGCATAGAAATTTTCGCCGACATGTATATTAGTTCCGTAGTCACACCGAAACGTCGGCTCAATATACAGACTTTTTCCTGTCGAACCGAAAAGCTCTTTCAGGAGATCCGCACGCTTATCCATTTCAGTTTCCAGCGTTTGATTAAACAGTCTAGTCAATCGCCGTGCTTTCCTGCGTTCTTCCACCAGTACCGGATCATTCGCATGATAAAGTTCTCCATCAAGCATTTTTTCTTTTTCTGTTTTCATGGCACAGTTTCTCCCTCCAAGATTAATAATTCTATTATAATGAAATCTAATAGAAGATCGTAACTCTTCATAAACAATTGAAACCTGAATCAATGAATACAGCTAAAATATTTTTATTCCAAAAGCCTCTGAAGACCGATTTATTTGCAGGAAGACCGATTTTTTTAGCTTGGCAAATCCCAACATCGTTTCCTCCGAATTTTGGCACTGTTATTAAAAACACCAGAGGCGTATCGCGCCATCCGGTGTCCATTAGCTTTAGAAAATAAAGATTTTAATTATTTTTTGCCGCTCTTTATCGCGCCTCGTGCTTTAGCCGCCTTTATCATCATTTCCTGCTTGATTTTCATTTCTTTCATTAAGTTCTGGACTTGTTTGGGAGTCAGTATCTGATGTTTCTCCGGGAGGTAGAAAACATTCCGCGTTGACACTTTCACGTTATTGTCTCCACTGAAGGCAAAGAGCGTATGATAGAACCCGTTTTTAAAAACACGCTTTTTTTCCTGAATCAGAAGATATGGGGACCGGCCGGTCGCTTTAAACTGGTTACTGTCCGTGATCCCGGTATGTTTCATGTTCGGTTTCCCCTGTTTGTTGACATTGTAGATATACAGCGGATCACGCCCGACATTCTGGCAAAGAAGAAGGAACGGAATTGCGGCAGACTGCTTCGGATTAGATCCTGCTGCCGAATAGATATTGACTTTTTTCGTGTATACAGTATCTTTCATCCCGTAATTACTGTGCTCATTAAGGATCATCAGCGTCTCACTGCCAAGAAAAAGGATCAGCGACAGAGCAACGAGTAGCCCATTGATAAACTTATGCTGTGAAAACCACTTTGTGCCGCTTGTTAAAATAAATGTCACAAACAAAGCAGCGCCTATGATTAAAGTAACAAGAATCATTTTTTCACTTCCTGATTTTAAGAAATTACCTCAGACAGGGGCCGTTGTTAATCTGCAGCCTTGCTGCCTTCCGCATGAATTTTTTTCCCTTTGACAAAGAAAGTAAGCAGCAAGGTTAGCAGACAGAAGCAGACGGCCACAAAAAAAGTCGCGGTCATACCGTTCAAAGTTGCATTCACGGCTTTGGTCCCGTATTGTGCGGGGTCAAGCGACATCAGGCTCTTCTTGGGCATACCATGCTTGGTTACATTAGTCAGGACGCTAATAAGAATGGCAGTCCCGATTGAGCCGGCGACGGTGCGGATTGTGTTGTTAACCGCCGTGCCATGACTCATCAAGCTGTTAGGCAGCGCGTTCATGCCTGCTGTAGTCATCGGCATCATGACCATAGATATACCGAGAAAGCGGATCGCGTATGTAATGACGATGCTCGCAATGCTGGTATGGATGGTTAAGAACATGAATGGAACCGTTCCCGCAGTCAAGATGAATATACCTGTTATGGCCAGTTTCCGTGCGCCAATCCGGTCAAAGATAATCCCGGTAACAGGGCTCATCAGCCCCATCATAATCGCGCCGGGAAGAAGCATGAGTCCGGAATGAAAAGCACTTTCGCCGCGCACATTTTGAATATAAAGCGGAAGCACGAGCTCAGCGCCGATCATTGCCATCATGACAAAGCTGCTGATTGCGACGGACAAACTGAAAATCGGCGATTTAAATACTTTCAGTTCCAGCATCGGTTCTTTCATAGCAAGCTGCCGCCAGATAAACAGAGCAACAAAAATCACCCCAATAATCAACCAGGAAATGACCGTTACGCTCGCCCAGCCATCGTTTCCGACTTCGCTGAATCCGTAAAGCAATCCGCCGAATCCAGCCGTTGACAAGACAATCGAAAGAAAATCAATGCTCGGATAAGTCAGAGGCACAACTTTTCTCATCGCTACAAAAGCGAGAATAATGACAATCACTGTAATCGGAATAATCATGTAAAAGAGGACGCGCCAGTTATAGCTGTCAACAATCCAGCCGGAAAGCGTCGGCCCTATGGCCGGTGCGAAGGCTATGACCAGCCCCGCAAGCCCCATGGCTATCCCTCTTTTTTCCTTAGGGAATATCAGCAGGAAAATCGTCTGCATCAGTGGCATCATAATGCCTGCCCCCGCGGCCTGGACAATGCGCCCGGTGAGCAGGAGGGGAAAATTCGGAGCGATAGCAGCCATAACTGTGCCAATTAGAAAAATCACCATCGAGGCAATATATAACGTCTTCGAGCTGATTTTGTTTATCATCAGGGCAGTGACCGGAATCATAATGCCGTTCATCAGCAAGAAAGCGGTGGTCAGCCACTGCCCGGTTGCCGCAGTAATATTAAAATCCTTCATAATGTCAGGAAGCGCGGTAGCAAGCAGTGTCTGATTCAATATGGTACAAAAAGCGCCAACCAGAAGCACAATAATCAGAAACGTCCGGTTATACGCTTTACCGTCGATATCAACGGGTTGCGTCGTTGCATTCATTTACTAATCTCCTTCAAATAAAAATGATCTTACCTTTAAAAAACTGCCAATTGAAAAACCTTTTCACACTGGCAATGGTTCATACTAAACCCGTTTTATGAACACATTATGAACGAAAAAAAGTATCGGTTCTGCCACTTGTCTGCTTATTGTATCCAACCTGTATGATTTTAAAGAAGACCTAGCTCAGGATAAATCTTAGTAGTGGGTGCGGTGATTTCGATGTTGCGCACAAGACCATGCGCATTTTTTGTCGAAGATCTATTGACTTATTTGCCTTAGGCGAAGACCTTTCCCTGTTCGGCCACTACAATCCGCCAAAGTTTTATTCATTATTAGTCTAAGAAATCAGTACGCAGCCTCAATTTCCTTAATTCTGTGATAAAGAAAGTCATTAACCGGGGTTTCGATTCCATGCTTCTTGCCCAGTGCAATAATCGTTCCCGCAAACAGTTCCACTTCCGTCTTCCGGTGCGCTTTTGTATCCTGGCGCATTGATGGCATGCCATCCGGATTGAGCTTTGCGTTAATCTCCAGCCAATGATCGATTTCATCCTCAGTCAGCCGGACACCTTCTTTCTCCGCTACTTGCACAACTTCATGCATCGCAGCAATCATCGTGTCCCTTGGTTTTCCTGTCTTCTGCACCCCGCCGTAATTGGTTTCAAATACCGCAACAGACTGATTGACACCGGTATTGAGCATCAGTTTGCTCCACATATGATGCAGAATATCATCGGGAATGTCATAAGGAATCTCTGCAGCATCAAAAAGATGGGCTAGTGCTTTCACTTTTTCACTTTCCCTGTTGCCCGCCTCCCCGATGCTTAGCCAGCCCATATTTTCATAAGTCAGCCGATTATCTTGTTTGACGGCATCCATTCCCTGAGCGATGCAATAAAGTACTTTATCCGTTCCAAAAGCTTCTCCGATTTTCTTTTCACTGGAGATGCCATTAAGCAGAGAAATGATTATGGTGTGCTTACCCACCTGGTTTTTTGCACTTTCAATAGCACTCTCCAGGCCACCGTACTTTACTGAAAAAATGAGCAGATCTGCAGGTTCGCCAATCTGGTCTTTATCTGCATACTGAAAATCGCATTTTTCCCCATTGGCATAGACGCCCTCTGCCCGGTAGCGTTCAATACGCTTTTTATCGGCAACGATCTTCACGGACTCTTTACCGATCCGATCTGTCAGGTGTTTGCCATACATGATGCCCAGCGCACCCAGGCCAATAATTGAAACAGTTTGTATTTCCATGATGTCCTCCTAAAGTTGGTCTGTTCGCTTCAGCCAGCCCCGTCGAACCGAGCCGAATCAGCTCTATCTATCATACATCCCCGTAGAACATTACGCAGCAATCATGTTTCGTTCATTTTTTTATGATTCTTTTTCTTTTTTTTAAAATACGGCTTATTTTTAAGTTAGAATAGAAAAACAAAACATTTTGTGTTATATATAATATATAACAGTTAGAACAGAAGGATTTGATCAAATGCTTCTATCGATCGATTTTGGATCAGATCAGCCGATTTACATGCAAATTCGTGATGGAATTGTCGCCGGCATCGCTTCAGGACAGCTTCAGGACGGGGATCCGCTTCCATCTGTGCGGACACTTGGTTCAGATATCGGCGTCAATCTGCACACAGTCAACAAATCTTACAGATTGCTTCAGAGCGAAGGATTCATTGAAATCCAGCGCAGTCGGGGAACCTTCGTCAAGGCAGGAGATGCAGCAAAAAATGCGGCAAATTTTCTCCAGGAATCCGGGAACCTGATGCACGCCTTTGTATCGGAAGCTATCACAAGAAATGTCGATCGTGCGGTGATCCATCGGATGATCGACCATATTTATGATGAACTGGAGGGGAAGAAATCATGAGCACAAGCGCCATCGCTCCTCTAATCACCTACGTCATGATGGCTGGCCTTTTCATTGCACAGCCTTGGTTTTCAAGAAGAAATATTGTGTTTGGCGTTGTATTTGCCGATGACAATATCTGGCGTTCCGACCATGCCAAAAAGATCCGTCGCCGTTATATTATAGAAACCTCGGTCGTTGCTTTTATTCTCATGGCCAGCCTGATTTTATTAAATGTGAACGATAAAGCCGTTCAAACGCTGGCTTTTAATACGTCGATCATTATCCTGATCATCGCTGAATGTTTGATTTTCATCGCTGCCAATCGCCGAACACAAGCGTTCAAACGAACCATGCGGCCGGATCCGAGCCTGACACCAAACAGCATCATTATTGAAACGAAAAAAAGCGACCGGGAAACGCTATTGCCGATTCGCTGGTTACTACTGCTTGTTTTGCTTTTTGTAGCGACAGTTGCTGTTGCCTATTTCGGTTATCCGTATATGCCAGCCAGCATTCCCACACATTTTGGCTTGAGCGGTCCTGATCAGTGGGGACGGAAATCATGGCAGGTCGTGCTGTCACCTGCTCTACTTCAAGCCGTACTGATTTTCGTAATTTTTTTCATTCGCCGGGCACCGGCCTCGGTCAGGGGAAATCCTAACGCGGCCCCGGATTATGAGCGTTTTAGAAAATTAATGGGGGTTCTGATGATCACCTTTGGCCTGATTACGGAATTGATTTTCTTAATGACCGATATCAGTCTCATTATCCCCGTCCCCTCTGTCTGGTTTCTGGCCGCGTCCATCGCCGGAATCATAATGGAAATTATTACGGTTCTTACAATGATTTTTCTCTACATGCACTTAGCACGAGCCAAACACGTAGCGGGACCGATTCTTGATGATGATGCCCGATGGATCTGGGGTATGCTCTATTTCAACCCTTCCGATCCGTCTATCTTTGTAGAAAAGAGGGTTGGAATCGGCTATACGATCAACATGGCAAGGCCAAGTGCTTGGATTGTGATGATCGGAATCATCGTCATCATCATTGTCCTTTCAACGCATCAAAGGTAGATATCATTTATTCGCAGTACCAAAATTCGAAGTGAGGTGCACGTCATGACTCAGATTTCAAATTTGTTGCCTCTTCTGATCCCGATCATCGTCCTGGAGCTTATCCTAATTATTGCTGCATTAATTCACATCTTCCGTCATAAAACGTACCGGTTTGGCAACCGGCTGCTCTGGGTAATCATCGTCCTCTGTTTCCAACTGATCGGGCCTATCGTCTATTTTATTTTCGGCAGGGGTGACGACTGATGGATATTTTGCGGACAGAGCATCTCAGAAAAGATTTTGGCCGGCAGCATGTACTGACTGATTTAAACTTTTCTGTTGCCGAGCATTCTATCTTTGGTCTGATCGGGAAAAACGGATCAGGAAAAACAACTACCATGAAAGCGATTCTCGGTTTGATCAAACCGACCGGTGGATCCATTTACGTCTGCGGAGAAAAAGTCGCTTACGGAGATACCCCAACGAATAAACATATCGGCTATCTTCCGGACGTGCCCGAATTTTACAGCTACATGACAGCCAGAGAGTATTTGAAACTGTGTGGGGAGATTACAGGTATGCGTCGGTCAGAAATTCAAAAAAAGACAAACGAACTGCTTCCGCTTTGTGGTCTTGACGGGGTCAATCGGAAAATTCATTCTTTTTCCAGAGGGATGAAGCAGCGGCTGGGGATCGCACAGGCATTGCTGAATGAACCGGACCTTTTGATCTGCGATGAAGTGACTTCCGCGCTTGACCCCGTCGGCAGGAAAGAAATTCTCGATCTTCTCTCCGCCGCCGGGAAGCGGGCAACCGTGATTTTCTCCACGCACATTCTGTCGGATGTGGAAAGGATCTGCGATCAGATTGGCGTGCTGAACAACGGACAGCTCGTGCTGCAGGGACCATTGGCTGAAATTAAGCAGAATTACCGTCAGGAAGCACTGCAGATTGAAACGATGACTCAGGATCAGGCTTCACTGCTTGTCTCTCGCCTAGAATCTATCCCACATATTGGAAATGCAGAGAGGTCCGGGCAGACAGTCACAGTAAAACTGAGCCAGTATGAAGAAAACAGTTTGAAAATTATCCAGCTTCTTGCCAGCGAGGGTATTCCGATTATGAAGTATGAACGGCTTGAGCCGACGCTGGAAAATGTTTTTCTGGATGTGATCAAATGAGCGGATTCACTGCATTCTTCAAAAAAGAAATGATCGAATATGTTCGCGGTTACAAAGCACTGATTCTCTTCTGCATCTTTGTTATTTTCGGCATGATGAGCCCTCTTTTGGCCAAGATGATGCCGGATATTCTCGCCCATACTGCGGTTAACGGAATAACGTTGACCATTCCAAAACCAACGTTTACTGATTCCTTCAGTCAGTTTTTTAAAAATTTTTCGCAGATGGGCATGGTTGTGCTGCTGCTCGTATTTGGCGGCTTGCTTTCACAGGATCTGTCCAGAGGCACTCTGATTATCCTGCTGTCCAAGGGCCTATCCCGCCATGCCGTCATTCTGGCCAAATATGCCGCGGCCCTGGTCTTGTGGACGGTAAGTTACGTTCTTGCTGCATTGATCCAGTGGGGCTATACAGTGTATCTGTTTAATCGACTGTCCGCTCCGCATTTGTTTTTCTCACTCTTTTGTCTTTGGTTGTTTGGCGCTTTTCTTCTCGCGGTTCTTTTGATGTCCAGTTCGATCGTCGGCGGGGCATACGGCGGGCTGATCCTCACTGCTGCCGGACTGGGAGTGCTTATTCTCTGCCAGCTCATCCCAAATATGGACCGGTTCAGTCCGCTCACGCTTGCATTAGGTAATGCCGGCTTCATGACTGGGGCCGCAAACTTTGACCATGCCGAAACATCGGTCTGGATTGCGATTGCCCTGATCCTTCTATCGCTTGTCGTCACCTTGACCGTTTTTAAGAAGAAAAGTTTATGAGCCTGTTTCCGGACTAACCATCCGCTTACCGTTGGAGATTAACAATGCATGATTGCACGGGCTTTCAAAATGTGATATTTTAGGAATATCGATTTTTACAGGCGATGACGTTCGCCATTAAATGCTGCTTTGATTCAGTTGATAACGTCTGCTCTGGGACCTTTTGTAAAGGTTTTTTAGGGCAGGCGTTTTAATTTTAATTAAGGGGGAAACTTATTTTGTATTATGTCCTGCTGATCCTGTTCGGCGTCCTGGGTGCCCTGGCAAGATATGCTTTGGAATCGCTGATCCATACGTCGTCTTTTCCACTTGCCACACTCATCATTAACATTGTTGGCTGTTTCCTGCTTGCCTTCGTGATTCAGTTTCTCATCTGGCTTCCCTGGTTGTCATCCAGAATGGTCTCAGCGATCGGGACCGGCTTTGTCGGTTCTTTTACGACTTTTTCAACATTTGCCCTAGAATCTTCCCAGCTGATCCAAAAAAATCTTCCCATTGCAATCGGTTATATTCTAGCCAGTCTGATTGGTGGATTATTGGCCTGCCTTTTAGGCTACTGGACAAGCAAAACCCTTTTAATCCACAAAAGAAGGTGGCTGCGAAATGCTGATTAACTGTTTGATGGTATCCATCGGTGCCGTATTTGGTGTGCTTGGCCGAATATTTGTGACCCGCTGGATAAGTAGAAAATGGGCACACGATTTTCCAATGGGAACGTTTTTGATCAATATCGGAGGTTGTTTTGCTCTTGGAATTGTGTCTGCTCTTCATTTTGGCACATGGCTCTCGCTCCTTCTAATGACCGGTTTTTTAGGGACTTTTACAACGTTCTCAACATTTAACGTGGAAAATATTGAATTGATGCGGCGTGGAAAATATACGACATTGATCAGCTATGCTGGTGGTTCTTACCTCTTTGGTATTCTGGCAGTATTCGCGGGACTCATTTTAGGCAGCATGTGATCAGCGAATTGGATAAAAAGTTAATTATGACCGGAAGTGACCTATGTAGCAAGCCAGTGGCAAATGCGTTATAACCAAAGACTTGGTCCACGCTTTGTACACGTTTTGTTTCCTTTGCGTCAAAAGGGATCATCCCAATGGTCTTACGCCTGGATTCCGGTTGTGGCACCTATTATTGCCAGCGTATTAGCTGTCTTGCTCTATAAAACTGTTTTCTTTGACATTTAATGATCTATTTGGAGTCCTTCTATTGAAAATCTTTGCGAATAAGAACAAGCGGAGCTGGTTATCCCCTTCCTGAGCATCTGGCTGAATCTTTTTTCATACGGAAGAACGGCCTTGTGATAAGAACATGAAAAATATGGAGATGGCTCAATAAATAAATTGAAGCCCTTCAAATCCCAATTTTTGAGTTGGTTTGAAGGGCTTCTAATTTGATTATCCATAGCGACAGCCGGCATGATGATTGTCTTTGAAACGATTTTTGGCCTCGTTTATGTTTTACTCTATGAATCCGCTCGTCCGACTGCGTTAGAATGGCTGAAGGTGTTATTTTTGGGCATCCGAAAAACACAGACCGCTCACAGCTTTCAGAAACCAGCAAGAAAGCGTCAAGGAGCAACGGCTGATAAAGTTATTTTGCGATGCCTTCTTAATATTCTTTTTCCTGCCAGCCTTTCGCCTGTTCCAGAACAAGGTTCATGAATGCCCGGACAGAAGGGGACAGCCATTTATTCTTATGATAAACCATCTGCGTGACGACCTGATCTTCATCGGTGGTTATGCAAACGAGTTTATTCTCCCCCCATTCCGCTCTGACCGCAACAAGCGGCAAAAATGAGAACCCCAACCCGCACATGATACACTGTTTGATCGCTTCAATGCTCCAAAATTCGAGCGTGTTTCCGGGCACGTATCCGCTGCTATGAAGCAGTTTGTCGAACAGCGCCCGGTAAGCACACCCCTGTTCCGTATAAAGAATTGTTCCCCCTGCAGAAAGCAGATCGTTTTTTGATGTGGTATGAGCATTTTCAGGAAAAACGAGCACCATTCTCTCCGTTATTAATGGCTCCGCCCGGAGATCATCTTCAGTAAGCATTCTGTCCATCAGAAAAGCGAGATCCGTTTCACCCTGCTTAAGTTCTTTAAATAAATCACTGCTTATTAAAGGCTTCAGGATAATCCGGACTTTAGGATATTGCTTTTTAAATGCCTTAATAATCGGAGGGAGACGATAGGTCGTCAATGATTCGGACGCACCAATAACAATCTCACCTGCCATTTTTTCTTCATCCGACGGCAGTTGGAGCGCTTTGTCCATCAGTGCAACGATTTCGTTTGCATAGGGCAGTAGATGTTTCCCGGTTTCGGTCAGGATCATCCTTTTCCCTAAACGATTAAACAGAGGCTGTCCCAATTCCTGCTCAATCGCCCGAACATGTCCAGTCACGGTGGGCTGAGCATAGCCCAGATGCTCCGCTGCCTTCATGAACCCACCGACATCCACAATCGTTTTAAAGGTTTTCAGATGGCGTATGTCCAAAGGAATCTCTCCCTTTTGCAATTGATATTTCTATTAAACATCAATTTTTACGATGAATCAATTCACAAACATCTATTTTACTGATGATAAATAACTGCCTATAATGAGGACATGGAACAACAAACTCTTTAAGCATTAAACTATTGCCAGTCCGTCCATCTGTCAGATCGGATGAATAGCTGAAGGGAGATCAGCGGATCGTGAACAAGTCTGCTTTTATTAAATTTAGCATCGCCATGACGATCTTTGGTTCGATCGGTTTCTTCCAGCGGTTGACCGGACTGCCATCTATGGAACTTGTCTTTGTCCGCTGTATCAGTGCCACTGTGTTTCTCACCGCCTACTGGCTGATCAGCGGGCGATTCAAACAGGAAAAATGGCAAAAAAATGAAATGGCCGCCATCATGATTGGCGGCGTACTACTTGTTCTAAACTGGATTCTTTTCTTTGCCGCATTTGAAAAAACGGCAATCACTGTGGCAATTTCGATCTATAATCTGGCCCCGATCATCATTCTGATCATTGGCTGGGTCTTTTTCAAAGAACGAATCAAATGGCTTGGTATACTGGTTGTTTTTCTCTCCTTTATGGGTACAGTGCTAACCTCGGGCATCGGCCTGAACGATCTGACCAGCGGTAAATCCGTCGTCGGCCCGCTTTACGCACTATCCGGCGCGTTCCTTTATGCATTTGTGATCCTCTCCGGAAAATACATTAAGCACGCCAGCCCCTATCTAGTGACGATGATCCAGACCTTTATCGGCGTCATGATGCTGCTTCCGTTCGTTCATTACGCCATATATACACATTTGACCGCTGCCAACTGGTTCTACAGCATATTCACCGGCGTCATGCACACGGGCGTTGTTTATCTGTTGTTTTACGGAAGCATTCGCTCACTCCCTACACCTGTCATTTCCGCGCTGTCCTATCTGGATCCGCTTGTCGCCATCCTGCTGGATGTCTTTGTCACCGGATTTGTTCCTTCTTATCTGCAGATTCTGGGCATCGTCATGATCTTTATCGCGCTGTCCTATACACTGATTAAACACGAACCCGCAGATTCAAGAAGCAAGAGTCAGAGTGTCTCAGACAAATAGTTGCCTGTGATCCATAACAATAAATTAATTTCAAACACGTTGGCTGCATTATAAATTTGTATGACAAATAAAGACTTTGTTTCAAAGTATCGGCAATGAGTGGATGGTATTGAAGGGTTAAAGGGGGCTGCGCAATAAATGAGTGAAAAAAGTAATTTTGCTGGTCTGGAGTAAAAAGGTGGATCAGATCCGTCTTCAGTCTTGGCCCTCACAGTGGTATATCAACGAACTTGGAATACTTATCAACAAAAAGCAGGATCGAATCAACGAAGATTCCTCATTTATCAACGAAAATGAGGAAAGTATCAGCAAAACCAGACTTCCCGCGTAAATCAGGTATTGATAACTAACTAACGTTAGTTTATAATTACCTCTGAAAGCAAATAGAAGGAGGCAAAGAATGAGTACAAAGCAAGACATTTTTGATTGCGCGCTCGCTCTTTTTTCCGAAAAAGGGTATAACGGTATATCAATACGTGATATTGCGCAAAAAGTCGGCATTAAAGGAAGTTCCATCTATAATCACTATCATGGGAAAAAGGCAATCATGGATGACATCTGCCAGACCTTCGTAAAAACGTTAGCATTTTCACGTCCCCCAATTGCTGAAATTGAAAAAAAAATTGATACGATGACTGCCGGAGAAGTGATTAAATCCTTAATTATCGCTTACGGTACACGGATTAACGAGAAATGGACACAGATGGCCCGGTTAATTTTTTCAGAACACTTCTACAACGATGCGGCGAGAAAAATTTTTCTTGAGGAAATTCTTGAAAATAACGTTTCTTATTATGTATCTGTTCTGACGGAGATGGAGCGCAAAGGAAAAATTAAAGGGATTGATAAGCTTCTGGTCGCTACCCTTTTCAACAATGAGCAGGTGATGCTGTCTATGCAGTACGCGCATTGCCGCACAGGTGAAGAGAGGAAAAAGCTTGCTGAGCTGATGATGCAAAGCGCAGATTATTTTTTTGAAAAAATGGAGGCTAAAAAAGATGAAGGCAGCAAATAAAAAAACAATATCCTGTTATGTGCTGATCATTTTGCACTTCTTACTCGGTATCGGAGCGTTCATTGGCGGCGGATTCTTAATCCTGGCTCCGAACGGATCGCTTCTCAGCATGCCGCTTTCACTCCTGAAATACAGCTCGTTTCACTCATTTCTAATCCCGGGAATCATCTTATTTCTTGCGCTAGGCGTTTACCCTCTGCTCGTAGCCATATTTCTGATCAGTGAAAAGCCATTCCCCGTTGCTGAAGCTTTCAATTTATATAAAAATACCCATTGGGCATGGATCCACTCGTTTTATGTTGGCTTTATCCTGATTATCTGGCTAACGGTGGAAATCTATATATTGCAGGGAATTGGCATTGTTCACGTCATTTATATGTTTCTTGCGGTGGCTATTCAGGCCGTTACATTGCTTCCTTCAGTAAAAGGACATTATACTTATTAATAAATCAAAATCAACATATTGAACACGAGCGGGCACTTTCCTTCAGTGCCTGCTCATGTTCGTTTCTCATTCCATATTCAACTGCCGTTCCTGTTCTCGTTTTTGCTGCTTAACTTGCGCAGAATACTTCTTCCCCCATGTTCTCATACTGATAATGATCGGCGACAACGTTTCACCGAATTCTGTCAGCGAATATTCCACTTTCGGCGGAACAACAGGGTAAACTTCCCGATGGACGATTCCGTCATTCTCCAGTTCCCGAAGCTGCAACGTCAGCATACGCTGCGTGATTCCGGGAATTAATCGCCTGAATTCGTTGAACCGCCGTGTTTTATAAAGCAGATGGAAGAGAATCACACCCTTCCATTTACCCCCGATGATGTCCAGTGTGACTTCGACCGGACAGGCGTACTCAAGACTATCTGTACACCTTCCGTACCCTTCTTTTCGATTTCTCATGGTATGCCTCCTTTCTCGGTATACATAGTGATACTATACCACATCATTGTGCGTACTTATGTTTTTTTAATCTATACTTTATATTAGAACTGTAAGAAAAACACAGTCAAAAGGAGAGATCGGTATGACAGAAATGAAAGCTGTAGGCTTGTACAAATACCTCCCCATCAATGATCCCGAAAGTCTGATCGACGTGACCATACCCAAACCGAAAGCAGCGGGACATGATCTTTTAGTTAAAATAAAAGCAATCTCTGTCAATCCTGTCGATGTGAAAGTCAGAGCCCCTAAAGATAAAGCAGAACAAACACCCAAAATACTGGGCTGGGATGTCGCAGGTGTTGTCAAAGAAGTAGGTGAGGCAGTCACACTTTTTCAGCCAGGTGATGAAGTCTACTATGCCGGATCGATTGACCGTCAGGGATGCTACAGTGAATATCAACTTGTAGAAGAGAACATCGTCGCAAAAAAACCGGCTTCGCTCAGCTTTGCGGAAGCAGCCGCGCTGCCATTAACAACGATTACCGCTTGGGAAGCCCTGTTTGATCGCCTTAGTGTTTCAAAAACAAAGGATGATAACAAAGGAAAGTCCATTCTGATCATCAACGCGGCCGGTGGTGTGGGGTCGATTGCCACGCAGTTAGCCAGCTATTTGGGCCTAACGGTCATCGGTACCGCGTCCAGAACTGAAACCGCAGAGTGGGCCAAACAGCGTGGTGCGCACATTATCATTAATCACCATGAAGACTTTCTTCCACAGCTTGAAAAAGAAGGCACCCCTGCTGTCGACTACATTTTATGCCTGCACTCTACGGACAGGCATTGGAACAATATGGCGCAGGTGATTGCTCCTCAAGGACACATTGCTTCAATCGTTGAAACAGAAAAGGTTCACGATCTGGGTCTATTAAAGAGTAAAAGTGTTTCGTTTGCATGGGAATTTATGTTTACGCGGGCACTTTATCAAACAGAGGACCGTATCGAACAACACCGACTGCTCGATGAAGTGGCAAAGTTGGTGGATCAGGGGATCATTAAAACCACAATCAATAAACAGCTGAAAGGGATTAATGCGGCTACCCTTCGCGAAGCGCATCAAATCATTGAATCCAATCAAATGATCGGAAAATTAGTTGTTGTCGAATAAAGCATTAAAATTCCAGTATATCCAGATTTCATATTATAAAAAGCTTGATCAAATTGAGGCTCCTCCTCTCTTTAATCAAGCTTTATTTAACAATGCAATAGTTGCAATGAAGGTTGGGAAAAGAAAAGATATCCGCATTAATCTCTTTCGCGGTGATACCAATCGATGGTTTAAAGCAGAGCGAACGAGTTCACGATAGCTGTTATAATAGCACAGCAGCCAAACAAAATCACCCACCATGCCCATTTATTTTCAATGCTTTTAAGTTTACAGACAAGCAGCGAAACAATACCTATTATTAACAATAATGCACCCAGTATCAATCCTAATATGATACCTATTTCCATTTCTTATGCTCCTCGCATTCATCTATTCAATCTATTTTCATAACAGTTCCATCGTAATAAAAATATCGAGTGTAGGTTTAAAATTTAATCAAAACATTGCTTAACATTTTAATTTACCGTTAATGAAAGAGCTGATTTCAAAAATTTTTTGATCATTCTAGAGTTATGTTATTCCAATAAAGCATCCGATCTTTGAACATCACTTAATTTACATCAATACGATCAATTTTTCGAATCGTCCCTGCAACAATGCAAAGCGCAATTAACGCTAAGCCAAGTGGAATATAAATAATGCTGGCGAGTGAGAAACTCGGTCCCACAGATGAACTCGTCACCATTACAATCAAAAGTGAGGATACAATTGTTGTCGGTGTTGAATACTTGATCATTCCAAAGTATAAGGGTACAAGTCCCGCCCCTGCCGTTGCCAGGTTAAACAGTATTAACTTTACTATTGCTGCGAGAAAATCTGCTGGCGTCAAATTCATCGCGGAAGTCAAATGGACGATTTGATTCAGTCCAAAAAAACCGATGATCACTATAATATTTGAGAGGGTCATCGCAATGAACGTCATACAAAAGATAAGAATCAACTTGGCACTCAGAATCCTTTTTCGGTTAATTGGGTAGGAAAACATGACAAGGATTGTCCGGTTCTTAAACTCTTCAATGATTATCTTCGAAATAAGTACAGCGGCAAAAACAATAAAGACACCCCTGACAAAGGCCCCGATGAACATTAAATAATCTGCGGAATTACTTATTCCTTGCTGTCCGTCGCTCCTTTCCATTATTGGAAGCAGACATGAAAAAACCAGAATGAAGATGGTTGCAAGAACGGCCCCCTTAACAAACCATTCTAATTTATTTTTTTGCTGCTCAAGTTTTATCAAATGGAACAATGGAATCTCCTCCTTGATTATGTCGAATGGGCTGCTTTACCAGACTTCTTTTCTTTATCTGGAAATTAGATCATCGGCTGATCGAGCTCAACCTTTTTTATAAAATACTCTTCCAGTGTTGTCCGTTTCCTATCAATTGACTCAATATTAATATCTTCCATTATTAAAGTCTTTGAGATGGTCGACTGAGGCACTTCTGTGGCATAGATGCGGATGATTTGATCATCAATCACCTTAAAACTATTAATACCCAGTTTATCATGCAGAACCATTGCTGCCTTCCTCTGCTGACTTGTTACGATTTCAATATACTCTGTATTTCTCGCCTTTATCGTAGCCATAGACTCTTCTTCAATCAGTTTGCCGTTCTTAATGACGCCGATCGTGTCCGCGATCTGTTCAATTTCACCAATAATATGGCTGGAAATCAAAATGGTCATACTGTACTCTTTATTCAGTGTGGTGAATAACCGTCTCATCGCCTTAATTCCAGCAGGATCCAAGCCGTTAATCGGTTCATCCAAAATGAGAAATTCCGGTTTTGTAAGGATCGCCCGTGCGACACAAAGGCGCTGTCTCATCCCTAATGAGAAGTTTTTCGGAAGCTTATTTTCAACACTTTCGAGACCCACCTGATCTAATACATCGCGAATTCTTTTTTTGTCGTGATAGCCCATGTACGCACAATGCAGTTCTAAATTTTCCAACACAGTCATTTTTTCATAAAAAATCGGATACTCAATCATACTGCCTATTCGCTTTAAAAAATCGAATGAATCATGTTTCAGTGGTTTCCCGAAGATTGTAATGTCGCCATGCGACGGCTTAATCATATTGGTCAGCATCTTCATGATCGTTGACTTACCCGCGCCATTTGGTCCGAGAAACCCGTATATTTCACCTTGTCTAATGTTCATCGTTACATTAGATACAACATCCTGCCCTTGAAATGTTTTTGTCAGATTGCTTGTCTGTGCGACATAACTCATTGTGAACCTCCTCGTTTTGCTAACTGTTTTCAGTATAACGAGAGACCGTTGCTTTTTTCTGTCTTGATTCTTACGAAAATCTTAAGATGACGATAGCTACCTTTTAGAGGGTGTTCAAAAAGCCCACCGAATGATCAGCGGCGAATCTCAACGCCCGCTTGTTCCTCCGATCCTCACGTAGTGCCAATGAGGAACTTCAACTAAAGACGCTCACGTCCTGTGAGCAACGTTGAAGTCACCACATCCTGTGGAAGGCCGGTCCTCGAAACTTCGCCGCCTCGACCTTCCGACGGTCATGGACGACCTAGTGCAGGCGTTGCAACACGATGTTGCATTTTTAGCCTGCAACCGTTCTCCTTCGTCACCCTTTTGAACAGGCTCTTTTAAGGTATTTCAATGAAAATGTAAACGACGTTTTTTCAAATGGCTTGGACTGTACTGAAATGTCTCCTCGCATCTCTTCAATCAGTCTTTTTGTGATCGTTAAACCCAGACCACTGCCCTGAAATGCTTTGTTTCTTGACTCTTCAAGTGTGAACATGCGTTCAAACACACTTTCCTGCTCGGTTTCATTAATCCCTTTTCCATGATCGGATACTTCCACATGGACGCGCTCTTCATCATAAAATACTTTTAAACCGATCATCTTACCATCCGCACCATAGCGAAGGGCATTTGAAATCAGGTTATTTAATACACGGTTTAATGCTTCCTCATTCCCAAGCGCAAAAATCGGTTTCTCAGGTATTTCGATAACAGTTTCCAGTCCTTTTGTTTGGATCCAATCATAAAACAATAGAATATTTTTTTTACATATCTCAGTTAGATTAACTTTATCAAGTGGAATCTCTTTATCACCAGACTCGAGCTTTGCTAAATCAAAAAAAGTATTCATTAACGCAATAAGCTCAATCGTTTTATCATGTACTTGCTGCAGCAGACGCGCGCGCTCTTTATCATCAATCTGAGGTTGGCTCTGAAGCATTTCAGTATAGCCCGCAATCACGGTCAGTGGCGTTTTGAGGTCGTGAGATACATTTGCCAACATCCGCTTCATCGAGGCTTCCATCCTTATAAACTGACGTGAATGTTCTTGATTTTCATCTAATCGTTGATTTAGCTGAACAAGCAGCCCAATCAGTTGCTTATCATCTGATGCGAGCAGGAGCCGTTCCTTTGACTGCGACACTGTGATCTGCTCAAGTTTATTTGTTATGTAGACGAGGTTCTTATTTCTTATCTTCTTTTGTTGAAATTGATAAATGGTACAGATGAGAAGGATAATGACAATACAGCTTAATAAAGCGATCATTTAAAATTCTCCCAGCTTGTACCCGATCCCCCATAGTGTTTTGATATAGACTGGTTTAGATGGGGTATCTTCAATTTTTTCTCTTAGGCGGCTCATGTGAACGTTAATAATATTTTCGTCATCATAGTAATCGTCGCCCCAAACCGAACGATAAATTTGTTCTTTTGTAAATACCTTTTTCCGATTGTTAAAAAACAAAAGGAGAATTTCCCATTCCTTTGATGTTAAGTTAATCTCAACACCCTTCTTCGTTAAACGATGATTATCCACATCTAACACAAGCTCATGGACTGTAATGTTTGATTGATTTGATTCGGTCTGACTAACCATGTACTGTGTCGCTCTTCTTATGGCAGCTTTCACTCTTGCTGCAAGTTCAATCATTGAAAATGGTTTGGCAATATAGTCATCCGCACCAAAACCAAGCCCCAACGCTTTATCGACCTCACTGTCTTTTGCTGACATAATAATGACAGGAATGTAACTTTCTGCCCTCACTAATTGAAGAAAATCCATGCCGTTTAACTTTGGCAGCATCAAGTCCAGCAAAACCAAGTCATAATGCAATTGCTTAAAGGCACTCGTCGCCGCCTCACCATCAAAGACACATGCAACATGAAAACCCTCATTCGTTAAATAGCTTTTTACCATATCGCTAATCGATCGATCATCCTCAACAAGTAAGATCGTCTTCTGCAAAAGCAACACCCCATCTGGAAATGTAAATGACGTTTTGAAAAAAACACCTCTTACAGTTACAATATCTCAAGAGGTGTTTTCCCACAATATTTTTTCATTTATTTGAAGTCTGCCTGATCAACTATCTTTTTTGCTTGAAGTAGGCCTAGTGGATCGTTTTTTTTTAAGCAACTTTGTTTAAGGCGCATGATCCGTCCGCTTTGCGGTAAACGACGAACTGTTCATTAAGCGTTCTTTACTCATTCAATGTACTTCACCAAACAGATTTAATCCAATGGCACCAATCACAATCAAACTGATGAAGATTATCTTCTGCAACGATAGTGGCTCTTTAAAAAACAAAATGCCAATAGTCACGATTAAAACAATACCCACTCCCGACCAAATCGCGTAGGCTGTACCGATTTCTATATTTTTTAGAGCGAATGACAGCATGGTAAGACTGATGACGTAACAAATAAACATGATGACTGTATATGAAATATGTGATAATCCATTGGACAACTTCATCAACAGGGTGCCACAGACTTCAAACAAAATGGCCAAAGTCAAATAAAGCCAGCTCAAATCAATCGCCTCGCACTATTTTTTTCAGAAGCTTTGTTATACGTATTCGTTTACTGCGTAATATCGAATTTTCTTTTATTAGCAGTAAGAGACTTTTCAGTTAACGACGTCGTAAGGTCAAAATCAACGTTTGTTTTCAAGTCCTGCCGGTTTTTCGGCCGCTTTCAGTTCTCAATATTCATGTGACTGATCATATTCTTCAGCATCGCCGATACGATTACTTTATGAAATCTTTCGATAACGAAAAAGTACAATCTTCCTAACCTGTTATGAAAAAATACGACAGTCGAGACAGTGACATAATTTAGTTCATTCACTTCATCCAGCAAAATGGACACTCTAAAATCCAGATGACGGTCATCTTCTCCTAATAATATCTCATGGGATGTGCGATCCATGACACGAAAAATGCCTATTCTGCTTCCCTTTTCCAGGGTCAGATTCTGTCTTTCTGATCGGCTGGATGTTTTTAACCCAATCAGGCTGACCAGCCAATCACGCACTTTCATCAAACGTGAAACCCATGAAGGTATGGCAGCTAAAAATAATCGCATGACAGACTCTACATTATGGATTGATTCACCAGGCAGAACCACTCTATATGAATCCGAATAATTGATATGAGGAAAAGATTGACTGGCCAGAGAATATTCAGGAACAGGCACTTTTTTCACCATACATTTATCCATTATTTTTCCCTTCATTCACTCTCATTTTAAATGCATTGCTGACGCTGCCAATCTTTTTTAGTCCGAAGTAAAAGAACATTTAAACACATGGTCCAACTCAGCTCTTCCATTCGCACCGATTAGTGCGATTCGTTGATTATCTCCCATGTTTTTCATGCTCTTTTACCAAGTTCCTCTGTCTCCACCAACCTCTGTTTCTTAAATGTGCCTCTGAAAAGTACCATCACAAAACCAAGCGCAAGTGCAATAAAGCCGGCACCGGCAAGTAAGGATGGAACCATGTGAGTGCTGAATGTTTCAGGAGAGGTTATCTTTTTCCCTGATTCAAAGATCAGCGTACAAATGGCGATTCCAAAAACACCCCCGAGTTCACGAGTGGCATTGCTGATTCCGCTCGCTTCCCCGGATGCATCTTGAGGAACGGTCGATAGAATCCCATGTGCCAGCGGTGTGAAACTCAGTCCCATACCGGTACCCGCCGTCACCATAAATGGAGCAAGGTATCCGAAAGAAAAATCCGTGCCCAATCTTGAAATAAGAATCACGAATCCCAAAAGTCCTATAGCCTGAAAAAGAAGACCAATCGATAAAATAGTTTTCGTTCCAAATCGTCCAACCAGAAGTCCGGCAATAGGTGCGGCAACCATCGTGCAGCCGGTCCAGGCCATTTCGCGAACTCCTGCTTCAAGCGCCGTGTATCCTTGAGCAATCTGCAGGAAAAGCGTTAACAGAAAGATGGAGCCGAAGATGCCCGCATTCATGAGAAATCCGGCAATGATCAAAGTTGAATAGCGGCCATTCTTGAAAAAGTGAAATTGGATCAATTGCCTTTTTCTCGTCCTCTCCCACACATAATAAAGGAATAGTACAATGAATCCTCCGAAAATAGAGCCGATAACATTTGAAGAGCTCCAGCCGTCGGCATTGCTTCTCTGCAGACCGAAGATGATTCCGAACATACCCGCGCCGAGCAAAAAGATACTTAATGGATTCATCGGCTTCGCTTCTCCTTTTGATTCAGGCAGCCACCTTAGTCCCAGAAACATGGCCAATATACCGACAGGCACATTGACCCAGAAAATCAGTTGCCATGGTGCTCCATCTAAAATCAATCCGCCAACAAGCGGCCCGACAGACAATCCAAGGCCGGATATCCCGGACCAGATGCCCATTGCCGCCGCACGCATTTTTTCAGTGAAAGCCTCATTAACAAGTGTCAGGCTTAGCGGGACGATGGCCGCTCCCCCTATGCCCTGAAGTGCACGGGAAAAAATCAACTGAAGGGAATGATGACTCATTCCGGACAATGCTGATCCTAAAGTGAAAAGAACAACACCTATCAAAAAGACTTTCTTACGTCCGATTCGCTCCCCGAGCATACTGAAGGGAATCAGAAGAACGGCAAAAGCGAGTGTATAGGCATTTGTGAACCATTCCAGATCCGACAGGTTTGCGTGAAAAGATTTTTGAATAGAAGGCAACGCCACCCCAAGAACTAAGTTATCCAGCATCGACATGAATAGCGCCGCACAAGTCACAACCAATATTTTGATGCGTTGATATGAAAGCATGTGATCATCTCCTATTTATTTATTAATAAATAAACGAACATCAAAAAAAATAATTTTTAACTAACGAAAAGACTTTCTGTGCCTGAAAAGGCCGTGTTCTCCTTTATTCCCACGGAAACAGCTTAGGTAACTGTAAGATTTCGGCCATTGTGATCATAAGCCCGCAACCGATAAAGTCCCGTGCTTCATCTTCAGGGTCAGCAATGCCTGCCTTCGTAAACTGATCTTTAACATGCTCATAAACTTCATCAAAACCGGCTCTGACCTGCTCCCTGATTGCCGGTTCCGGGATCGTGAAGGCCGTCATGATCAATAGCATTTCATTGCGGCAACTTTTTAGTAAGGATTCAAAAGCCATACCCATCGATGCCTGCAAATTCTCTGCCGGTGCTTCTGTGCTTGCAAAGGCGTATACAATAATTTCTTTAGCTTCCTGCAGTACTGCCGAATAAAGCTCTTCTTTTGTCTTAAAAAAATGAAACACATAAGGCTGCGTGACTCCTACCTCTCGTGCTACATCGGCAGTCGTTGTTTTGTAATATCCTTTTTCTGCGAATAGTGCCGCAGCAGCTTTTAGAATTTGGTTTTTCCTGCTGGGAGCTGCTGCTTCTTTATTACTCATAAAAGATCCCTTCAAACATTTATTTATTGATTAATAAATAACATGAATTTTTGAGTTTGTCAATAGCTTGCCCACTCATGCATTTGTTGATTTTTTTCGGATTAATGTCGATTCTTTCGCTGTTTCCGTCGATTCTTCCGCAGGTTCGATTGATTTCTTAACAGGTTCTGTCGATTCTTTCAGGAATTCCGTCGATTTTTTTCTCTTTTATGTTGATTCGCAATCAGCTGTGACAAGCCGTCGAATCCACTCGCATACACGTTAGCTGGTATCAGAAACCAGTTGATGCCCATGCATAAAACATAGATCCTACAATAACAATCAGGATTGTAAGAAGTACAGATTTAATGATCTTCTCCTTCCTTCAGAGCAACTAAATATAGTCCAGATCATGAGCGATCGGTGTCTGAATCATCCGTTTAATAGTCACCAAATCCGAAGTCTGGGAGAGTACCCACATCAGTTTGGCCACAATGGCTTCGGTGTTCATATCACCGGCAGTAATCCCCCCGGCATCAGCAACTCGTTTTCCAACTTCGTACAAATCCATATTCTGCCCTTCTTCAAGGCACTGGGTCGTGATAACTACAGGAATATCCTTCCGCACCAATCGATCGACTCCTGATACCAGATTCCTTTTTTCAAAGGGAAGCCCGCCGTTGCCAAAGCTTTCAATGATCAGCCCTTTTGTATGATCCTGTAAGAAGTCAAAAAATAAAGGAGAAAGCCCCGGAAAAACTTTGAGCAAAAAGACATCAGGACAGATACCCATATGCGTTTTCAGAAGTTGTTTTTCCGGTTCAGGCCGGTAATCAATCCGAATACCACCCTTATCGATGGATGCGATGTATGGATAATTGATGCTTTCAAAAGCATCGTAACTCTTTGTTCTCATTTTTATTGCTCGTGTGCCTTGAATGGCTTTCCCGTCAAAGACAATGAAAACGCCTGGAATATCGGCCCTTTGCGCAAAAGTCAGTGCATCATGAATATTTTTCTTCGCGTCTGTCCTTTTAAAACTTACGGGCACCTGCGAGCCTGTAATGACAACGGTTTTTTTAATACCATGAAGCAGGTAGGAAAGACCGGAAGCGGTAAAAGCCATGGTATCCGTTCCATGAGTAATGATAAAACTGTCATATCGGTTCTGGTTTTCTTCGATAGACTCAGCCATGGCTAGCCAGTCCTCAGGCTGGATATTGGTGCTGTCTTTATTCATCAGAACCTGAAAATCAACCGATATATCCTGATTATGTTTGAAATAGCTGGCGAGCTGATCAATGGTCAGGCCCGGTGCCAGACCGTCCTGTTGATGAGTTGAGGCAATGGTACCCCCCGTTGCAAGAACCAAAATTTTTTTCAACGCAAATATCCTCACTTAGTGTATTTATAAGTAGATTATAGCTTTTTCTCTAATATTTTCAATGAAAAAGTTTACTTTAAGTGTACTTTACGATAGAATTATTTTCTGAGAGGAGGTCTGCTGTTTGCTGGACCAATTAATCGAATTCCGAAAAAGTAGGAAACTGACGATCCAGAATATGGCTGATGTGCTCGGGATTGCGAAAAGCACTTACGCCAGTTATGAGACAGGCTATCGCCAGCCTCCGATTGATGCACTGATTAAGATCGCGAATTTTTTTAATATTTCCCTCGATACACTAGTCAACCGGCATTACAGGTCTGGCATCGATCTTGATCAGATAAAGGGCGGAAATTATAGATTTTATATAGACGGCAAGGCATTAACAAAGGATGAACTGAAGGCAATCGTTGCCTTCGTGAAAGTTAAACGGAGCTTATCATGATCCACTCTTTTACAAAGAAAAAAGTGAGCGAAGACGTCAGGCATAAGATTAACCGTAACACCGGCAATAAAATTCTTATTATAAAAGCCTCCGTAACAGTCCCAACAACTAGCAATATAATCAGTGTAAACGACTACATACTTTTCTTTTCCGCCCTGCCGGCTCCCTTTCTATTATTAGATTAATTTCTCATCTTTAAGATTTTGCACGGCTGGCAGCCTCAATTGCCTTCCCATCATACTTGAGAGAGACATAAGCATAAAAAATCAGCATCAGCACAGGCATCGAAAAGAGTAGAAAATAGGTTTCCCTGCTGAGATAAGATCTTTCCTGAATGCTGTAAACCTGAAATCTTAATTCCGCGTTTTTTACCACCGATCCATTTTCCATGAAACGGCCGCCAGAATAGATACTTCCCCGATCATAACCATTACCGTACAGCGATAAACCGAGTCGGGCTCTGCTGTTGCCGCTGATTTGCCTGATGGTGATCTGATCTTCAGCCCTTTGCCTTGTTTGATCCTTATTTACCGAAAAAGTAAGATTATACCATGGTCTGGCTTGCGCACTGGAAAAATTTTTGGAGAAAATGACTTTATGCCTGCTAAGATTCATGAGTGACATATTGTAGACACCGCGCCCCCTCCTACTCAGGATGCTCATGGATACATCAGTAAAAGGACCGGTTGCCCGGAAGGATTGGCGAACCATGTGGTGTGCATCAACAAAGGCACTTTGCACACCGGCCGCCGTTTCCTGGTCGACAATGTAATGCTTCTGTACCATCTGTCTTTCCGTATACCCGGGCATATTGATCCAGGCACACGCTGCGACACCCGCCAGCAAGCTACCTGTAAGTAACAGTGTGGGCATTTTACTTCTCTTTTTCAGTACGGAAAGAACCGGTCCCGGGCTGTGGATCATTTGGATTAATTCGTTAAATCCAAATACAGCGCTGATCAGCATGAATGGAGTAAAAAGCAAGCTGTAGCGCGGTTCAGATTCCCAGAAAAAAGTATAAAAGATAAAGTTCCCAAACAAACAGATCTGAATCAGGAGGTTCATGCTAATTTTTTTCGTTCTCATGTAATTCATGGATGATAGAATCACAAAGAAAATATTAACAATGTGGAAAATCTGAGTGATATAGAGCATGAGCTGATCCTGATGACCGAACAGATACTCATAAGCAGTTGTCGGGTTTTGGGAGATCTGTGTATAGATGTCGTAGCCGCGGGCACCCATGCCCCAAGTGATCGCTGTTTTTATAACCCAGAGATAGATCAGGCCTGGCGCTTTCTTCTGAACAATTCTCGATTTAATTTGCTGCAGGTCCACCCGGATTTTGGCCTGCTGGGTCGGCTGGCTACGGGTCAGATTAAAGTCAGGGATGTTATACTCCCCATACTGGGACAGCCCAAGCATGATCCAATGCACAGATGGCATGGACAGCGCTGGATCAGGCGTATAGCCGAGGTGCCGGTCATAGGCATGAACGGAAAAGCTTACCGCAGCCATTATCATCGCGATAACAGCCAAATTCAGCAACACTTTTTTCATTTTGAGTACAAAAAACATATAAATAACGAGAGCTGGAAGAAACAGAATCAAGTTTGGTCGGATCTGATAGCCGATGCCAAGCAGCAACCCTGATAGAACCAGATACCGGATCTTCATAGACCGATGATACAAATACCAGAGATACAGGAGCAGTGCAGGGAACATCAATGTCATTGTATCGGTATAAAAATAAGTGATGTAAAAGAATAAAGGAAAACAGGTCAGCGTCATCAGCAGGAACATGTTGGCTAGTTTCGCATCAAACAGGCGAAGCACGAGTTTCCAGGAAAAATAAATGCTAATATTCAGCACAGCGGTACAGGACAGCTGGTCAATGATTGTATAATCAGAAACATGGATCAGCACAAAAAAATGATAGATCCAGTATCTGATCACTGTAACAGGTATGTTATTCGGATAGACTTTGAAATAGCTGTCACCGGATGCATGACCGTGTGCCAGCAGATAAAGCGCCTCTCCATATGTATGTCCTCCGTCCATGACAGGGGGAACGATCGAATGAAAAAAAACAATAATAGCCAGCTCAACCAGTAAAATTGCCGCACCGAGGCAAAGAGTCACCTTTTTTAAACTTGAAAGAGTTAGTTTAGAAAGGAAACGATAGACGGTGACAAAGAACAGAATAACAATCGCAGAGAAGAGCAAAAGTGAGAGCGATGTGCTGGTTATGTGCTTGCCGCTTTTAATTAATAGTGAGTATGAAAGGCTGATCACCAGAACGATAAAAAAACAAGCTGCAAAAATATTATTGAAAACTGAGAGCAAGCCTCGTCTTAATCTTAAAATCACGTCCACATCCTTGATCTTATCATTAATAAATATAAGGCACCTGAATCGAATAAACCCGATTATTCTTTTACAGCGTTCGCTTATAATCTTTCGTATTATTGAATCTTGCTGAGGGTGATCTATGAAGATGCTGTACCTTTATTTTTATTTCGGTATCGCCTGCCCGATAGTTGATCAAACTTTTTCCTAAAAACAGGGCACAAGATCGATTACATAATAGGAGAAATGCGGCATTGCGATGCGTTTGTTGATTTTTTCCTGTTTAATGTTGATTCTCTCCCCGGTTCTGTCGATTCTCTCACGGGTTACGTTGATTCTCTCCCCAGTCCCGTCGATTCATCACCTAAAAAAACGAAGGAGCGTCTGTCTCCTTCGTTAGATCAATCCTATTTCATTTTCCAATTATTTAGAGATCGAAAAAACTCTGATATCTTATAAACGCTCATCCGCGTAGGCCAGAAGTTCTTTAATTTCTGTCTTCGCGCGTTTTGTCAGCATCTTGTTATCGTTCAGCATTTGCTCGCCGCGTGCCTTGATAAAGCGAAGATAATCTTTCTTCTTAGTCTGAGCGTATCCTTTTTTCGCATGGTGCATGTCATTGAAATCACCGGAGGCCTGCCTAGCCAGTAAGAACCGGCCGATCAGCAATGCGATTGCCAATGATAGACAAGCTAATGTTCCCCAACCACCGGTCAGCTGATAAAGCAGGATGCCGACCACCATGAGCAAGGTTACCCATTTTGCGGCGCTGAAAACATAGCCCTCTTCATTGTTTTTCCTGAGTGCGGTCCGCACATTTTCGAACATTGCTCTTCCCCTCCTTCTCGAGAATTCAAATTTATTTTTCTAATGCGTCAATTATACTCTTTTATCACAGTCCGAACAGGCCGATCCAATACCCGAAAATACCAACAGCGAACATACCGAAGATAATCCAGATCGCATTGACTTTGTGCTTCAGGAGCCACATGCAAGCAAATGTCATCAGCAAGGCTACCAGTCCTGGAAGCAGTGAATCCAGTATGTTCTGCAGGGAAGTGGTAATGAGATGTCCGGCTTGGTGATAGCTGACAAGCACCAGAGGCATCTTAATACTGGTCCATTTGGAAACCAGAGACCCCATAACGAACAATCCAAGAACCGATGCCATCTGTGTCAATTTTTTCAGGCGGTTGCCGGCAACGTCCTGAACAATATCCGTTCCTTGTCTGTATCCAACTTGAAAACCATACCATCTGGTTAACATACGCACAATGTTAATGCCAAAGAAGAAAAGCAGTGGACCGAGAATACTTCCGCTCAACGCAAGTGATGCACCAAGGGCTGCGAGGATCGGGCGAGCCGTCCCCCAGTAGATTGGATCACCGATGCCGGCCAGGGGTCCCATGAGACCTACTTTAACGTTTGTAATCGCGGCTTCATCAATGTCGCCGCCCTCCGCCTTCTTCTGCTCCATCGCGGCAGTAACACCAAAGATCGCCGATGCCGGCCACGGCGTCGTATTGAAGAATTCCAGGTGACGTTTCAGCGCAGCAGCCTGATCTTCTTTCTTATGATAAAAACGTTTGATTGCCGGAATCATGGTCACACAAAATCCGATCGCCTGCATACGTTCAAAGTTGAATGATCCTAACATAAATGTACTGCGAAAATATGTGCTGATAATATCTCTCTTCGTCAACGGTTGCACTTTTTTCAATTCTGTTGATTCAGTCATTTACTGTACCCCCCTTATCCTAATACGTCATCATCATCGGATCCTGAACCGGTTGCTGTCGCAGCAGCAGGAGCCTTGATGGAGTCATGAAAATCCGGATTAAGCTGAACATAGACAACGGCGGCACATGCGCCAAGAATGCCTAGCCCGACAAGGTTCATCCCATTGACAAAGGTAGCAAGTATGAAGCCGATGAAGAAGAACGGCATAAGCGAACGTGCCCGCATCATATTGATGACCATCGCATATCCGACAACAACGATGAATCCGCCGGAAACCTGCAGACCATGAGTGACGACCGGAGGAATGTCATTCAGCCATTGACTTACAATGCTCGTTCCGGCAACGGCAGCAACGGCTCCGGTAGGAATTGCCACACGAAGGCCCTGAAGGAACAGCGCGCCTATATGACACCACTCGATACCTCGAAAATTAGCTGTTGCCGCGAAGTGATCGGCCTGGTGCTGGAAAAATACGGCAATCGTTCGTACAAAGATCGTCAAAACCTGACCTGCGGCTGCCAGTGGAACCGCAATGGCAATACCTTCACCAATGGACTGATGGCCGACAATAACGATAATAGCTGAAACCGTGGAAGCCAGTGCCGCATCAGGTGCCATTGCCGCTCCGACGTTCATCCAGCCAAGAGCAATCAGCTCAAGTTGACCTCCAAGAATAATACCCGTCTGTAAATCACCTAAAACAAGACCTATCAGTGTACAAGCGACGATTGGCCGATGGAACTGCCGCTCATCCATAACACTGGCCATGCCACACACTAACGCAACGAGAATAACGAGAATAAATTGCATCGCATTCATAGGATAATGCCCTCCCCCTGTTTTTGTTTTATATTAAACCTTTGCTCTTCAGTCTGCTCATGAAGTCAGAAGCTCCGGTATTAGGCAGCTGCTGGAGAACAAGTTTGACGCCGCGTTTATCCAATTCTTTAAATGCTTCAATATCTGCCGGGCTGACTGATACCGCCTCGGAGATCAAAGTCATACCTTCCTTGAAAGTGATACCGCCGACATTGACTGCTTTTACTTCCACACCTTGATCCATCAGCCGCACGACATCCCCCGGTGTTTCCACAACCAGCAGGACATCCAGATTGACATAGGACGGATTCTTGTAACAGCGCGCCGTTTTGTCAATCGACATCACATAGGATTTGGTCCTTCCCGGTGCCACCTGCAGCAGCAGCGTTTTTCTCAGATCATCTTTGGCAGCGCTATCATTTGCGGCAATGATTGTACTTGCTCCCACATGGTTCACCCAGTTATTTGCCACCTGTCCGTGAATCAGCCTTGAATCAATTCTCAACCATTTAATAATCATCCTAATTCATCTCCTTCTTCGTCTTTAGCAAAGTTAGCAACTTTTTGTTGAGCAAATATCTCGCGAAATGATTTAATTCCTTCAGAGCCTGCCTGTTTCGCCGTTTGAATCAGTTCTTCCAGTGTTCCGCCAGCCATCCGCCGGCCCAACACTTCGACGAGCATCGGCAAGTTGACGCCGGTGACGACATCCATATTTTGCTTTCGAGCGACAAACCGGCTAGCCGCATTGTAAGGACTTCCACCAAAGAGATCTACAAGGAACAATGCACCGTCATGATCAAAATGATTGCTGATTGCTGTGTATTTTTCCAGGAGGTTCTCTGCGCCTTCACCCGGCTTAAATGTTACTGCCGCCACATTCTCCATGTTTCCGAAAATCATCTTTGCCGTTCCTATAAGTGCTTCTGAAAAACTTCCATGCGAAGCGATCACAATTGTTACCAAGGTCCACCCTCCTTTCTTCCTTGCCTACACTTTTTAATAAGCAATTATTGTGCCAAATTGTGTATTAAAAAAGAGAACCTTTTCAGGCCCTCTGTTATCATGATTTTTCGTTAAAATAATTCAGTTTGAAACACTAAGGTTCAAAAGCGAAACACTATCAGCTGAAATAAGTCACTAGTCCGTGAATCCCGATTAAATAAAACACTATGTGTTCGATACTTGCGAAAGTAATACATTCTTTCCAAGCTCATCGATCATCATATCGATAAAATAATAAATTTCTCCTTCACTCATTTGTATATTCACTTTATCTTTAATGACATCCAATGCAGGACTTAAGTGGGCAAGAATCTGCCTTTTCTCATCGCTGAAAGTGTCCTCGTATTTAAGCTGCGTATGTGCAACCTCTCGTTCTAAAGCAAACGCAAGGTGCATAATCAAACGTATCTGTGTAGCATTTTTAAAATGGATATCCAGTATCTTTTGAAGCGCGTCATTGAATTTAAGAATGGCCGCAACCGCTCTTTTGGGATTCAAATAAAGCAGCATATCCTGAAGGCTGTCTTCGCAAACGCCTTTAACAATGATATGTGAAGGATTTTCTTTAGGCGGAAGATTTTTCGATGTCAGGATCGATTGAAGTATTTCATGCCCCTCGCCGCTGACGAACTGGGATAAAGTAATGAAAGGCACACCCTCGAGTTTCGGACTTTTGGCACCAATACTGGCGATTATTTTATAGTTAGCCTGAATCTTTTGCGCATGTTCATACAAGCCTTCGATCGATACAGGAACAATGCGGATATCTTCATCCGTCATGTTGTGAATATACACACTTACAATGCTTTTAATTCTGTTCGCAATACCACTTCCGGTGGTACAGATGGTTAGGATCGCTTTCTTCTGCTCGTTTCCCTCCGGATCGCTTTCTTGACCGACTGTCTGCCGCAGTTTATACAAGGCATCCACAATGTCTTTGAGATTCATATGAAGATAATTGGCGTCTTTAACCGCATCGAGAATCATCGGTGTTGAAACCATGTCAATCGCTCTGACACGGACATTGGCACTTTCGGCGATCTTATCTTCAAAATAATAGAGCGATCCCATATCGACCATCATCAGAACGCCGGCACCTTGATTCACCGATTTTACTTTCTGAACGATGTTGTCAAAAATATCGCCGAAATTAAGACTGAGTGGCATGTCCACTGCCGCAACCGGGTAATCGCCCATTAGCTCTTTGACAACGCTGACCATGGAGCTTGCTGTCTGCGTCCCATGCGCAGCAACGACAATGCCCACATTTTTTTGCTGGGACAGTTCAGCAAAAGAATTGAGCAAAAAGGCAATATAGGATATTTCGACTTCTGGCAACGTGACGGAAAGACGTTCCTCAATCAGTTTCGCAATCTTGGAGGCTGCCTTGTAATCTGTTTCCGCATACGAGAACATGGACTGCTCCAGCTTAGGCGGACAATCTATCTTACGGTCTGGATGCTCAAGAAATGATGACAGATGCACATTCAATAACGAAACAAACTGGTCGCTTATATTACCAGGAAGCACTTGGGAACAGATCGCTTCAAGATCCTTGGACAAGCTGGCGATCCGCTTGTCAATAGAGGTCATTAGCATATCCTTCGCTGTTTTCTGATAGAATTCCTTCACCTGTCCCTTGATATCTTCGGCAATCAGTTTCCGAATATCGTGGGCAGACAGTCCTTCCTGGATCAGCGCGTCATATCTCCCGGAGATCATTTTATACAGATCAAAAGGCGGTTCATACTGATCTACATCCGTAAGCATCGGGTCTTTTCGACCGTTCACAACAAGAAACAGAGGCAGCCTCTTGTTCAGTTGCTGATTGACCTGCGGATTATGTGAAATGCGATGTAGCCCTTCCCGCATTTCCATCGGAAGCATCTTCGCGTCAAGTTGAACGTATTCATTATCCATGCTGTCCAGAAAACCCTGGGCACAAATCAGCTGCACATTGGACTTCAGCTGCCCGATATTGCCGAACGTGACACTGCCGATTAAAGCTTTGATGACATCGGCGCTGACATGAAATTTATGGCGCGTGCGGTGGGCTTCACGCGATAACAGAAACTTGGTCAATCCAATTTGTTCACTAATGCTTCTGTTGCGGAAATCCGGTATATTGATCATGACCGGCACCCGACGTAAAAAAGTCTGCAGCAGGGCTGATTCCGGATCGGCTGTTGTAGCTCCTATGATCAGAACGCGAGACTCACGCTTATTCCCTGTTTCTCCAAGTTTGCTGTATCGGCCGGTGTCCATAAAATAAAACAGCATTTCCTGTCCTTCAGGAGGGAGGCGATGAATTTCGTCGAGAAAAAGGATACCGCCGTCCGCTTTGGCAACCAGTCCTTCCTGATCGCGCGAAGCCCCTGTGAATGCTCCTTTCACATAACCAAAAAGCTGCCCGATCAACAGCTGTGGATTGTTATAGTAATCCGCACAGTTAAAGTCGACAAAGGGCGAAGTTTCATCGATTCGCCTAATTGATTTGGCGTAATTATACATCATATGTGCAAACAAAGTTTTACCTGATCCAGTCGATCCAAGGACCAGTGTATGCAGACCGCGGGGCGGATACATAATCGCAGACTTTGCCTGTTTCACACTGCTTTTCAAGCTGTCGTTTGCCCCAATCAGATGTGCAAATGGATCTTCATTCTTCTCATGCGCATCCTCCTGACTGACCAGTTCTTTCAATGAGGCGCTCTTTACAGAGAACTGACGAACCACATCGCCGAACTGCGAACGGACAATGTCAGCGGGAACATATAAAACCGGGCGAGTGACAAACTTGATCACGCGTTTTTCCCTGACCAGTTCATTCAATTCCGAACTAACATTACTCCTCTGGACAGCCAAAGTTTTTGCAAGATCAGAAGCAGAGACCCCCGATTTTTCCAGGAGTGTTTGTTTATCGAACAGGCCGCACTGTTTCGCTAATTCATTATAAATTTTTTCCCGGCGGCGTCCCATTGCTTTCACCTCTCTATCGATTCACTGTTAGAAACGGTTTCCCACTATTTATTATATCTTAAAAACGTTTTCACTGAGATATTATTTGGTTCTTCATCTCACTATCGTACTTTAAAAATTGACGAGTATGAATAAAAATGACCGCGCCGAATGTGTTTTCCAGCGCGGTCAAAGCATGTCAATGGTTTAAAATTACCGTTCTTCGGCCATAATCTGATTGACCTGATGCTCGCTCTGTCCCGTTTTCAGGATGGACATCACATCGTTCAGGCTGATTTCGACCATATTTTTAACAGCCAAGTTCGTGTAAAAACCAATGTGCGGTGTAATCAGGACGTTAGGCATCGCGCGCAGCATTTTCAATGCTTCACTTGGTAGTTCTTTCCCCCGCAGATCCACATTGAAAAACTTTTCTTCTCCCGGCAGAGTATCCAAGGCCGCTCCGGCAATTTTTTTGTCTTGCAATGCCCTGATCAGGGTATGCACATCAACAACCGGTCCTCTGGACGCATTAATCAGGAATGCATCGGGCTTCATGAGTGCCAGAGCGGGCTCGTCAATCAAGCTGACCGTTGAGTCCAGCAAGGGCACATGCAGTGTCACAATATCGGACTGCTTCAATAATTCTTCCTTAGAAACATACGTTAAAATGTCCTTTAGTTCATCCCGCTCCACGATATCATTGGCAATCACGTTCGCACCAAGCCCTTTGAATAATCGCGCCACTGTACCGCCAATTCGGCCGGCACCGATCACGCCGACAGTTAATGAACGGATTTCCCGCGCCATCAGGCCGGACCAGCGGAAATCCTGCTGTTCTTCCCTCGCTTCAAACTGCGGCAGATTTCGGATCAGGCGCATCGTCTGGGTGACCGCAAGCTCCGCCACTGAATTCGGGGAGTACGCCGGCACATTGGTAACAGCCAGGCCATAAGCAGCTGCCATTTCCTTGTCGATCATGTCGTAGCCCGCTGTGCGCGTGGAGATTTGCCTGATTCCATATTCTCTTAATGCAGCAAAAATCGACGGATCAGCGATTCTCGTCCGCTGCTGAATCACGAGACCGTCATAGCTTTTTAACAACTTTACTGTATCAGCAGTCAATTCAATCTGATTCATATCGACCTTAACGCCATTCTGCTTCGCCCATTCCCTGATTGCCGATTCTTCATCGTCCCGGACCGTAAACATTAAGATTTTCACCATTCCAGGCTCCCTTCACTTTTCCTGTTCTCTTTAACATATTGCGCAATCCGGTTCATCGCCTCTTCCAGCGTATCCATGCTTGCTGCATAGCTGATTCTGATGCGTCCCTCACTGCCGGGTCCAAACGAATCTCCTGGGATGACAGCGACTTTTGCCTTTTGAGCCAAATCGATGCAGAAGTCCAGGCTGTTCTGGATCAGCCCTTCCGGTATTTTCGGAAACACATAAAATGCCCCTTCCGGTTTCGGACATTCAAAACCAAGTTCCTCCATCTTCTGATAAACAAAATCGCGCCGTTTCTCGTATTCGACGCGCATCTTGGCTCCGTCGTCCATCCCGTTTTCAAATGCTTCCTGTGCTGCGTCCTGAGCAATCGTTGTTGCCGATGTAATCGTGAATTGATGAACAATGCCCATCTTTTTTATAATGTCAGCCGGTCCGCAGATAAAACCAATCCGCCACCCTGTCATCGCGTGCGATTTAGACGCTCCGTTAATGAGAATGGTCTGTCCAGGAAGGTACTCGGCCATTGAAGCGTGCCGCTCTCCATAAGTCAGCTCGCTGTAGATTTCATCGCTGATCACAAATATATCATGCTTTTCCAGCACAGCGGCCAGGGCCTTCACGTCATCTCTGCGGTATGTCACTCCGGTTGGATTGGTTGGAAAGTTGAAGATGATTGCTTTGACCGCGTTGCCATGTTTGTCCAAAGCTTCCGACAGCATTTCAGGCGTCAGGACAAACCCATTTTTCGAAGTATCCAGAAAAACAGCTTCCCCTCCGTTGAGCAGGGTGACTGGAACATAAAGAGGAAAAATCGGTGTCGGAATCAGCACCTTATCACCGGGATTTAAAACGGAGCCTAAAATGGTGTAAATGGCTTCCGTCGCGCCTGCTGTCACCAGTATTTCTTTTTCCGGTTCGTAATCCAGTCCGTATTTTACTTTCATGAAATGGCTAAACGCCTGGCGCAATTCAATTGTCCCATTGGAAGCTGTATAGTGGCTGCGGTTTTTTTCAATACTTCGCTTACCGGCCTCTTTCACATGCGCAGGCGTACTAAAATCCGGTTCGCCTAATGTCAGCTTGATAATGCCCGGAATTGAAGACGTTTCCTGATCGAATTTCAGAATGTCCGAAGGCTGAAGCAAACTTAACTCCTTTTTCATTTTGCCTGCTAATACGTTTGTCATTCCAATCTCTCCCACCTTTTTAGAGCGTTCAAAAAGTCACCGAATGATCAGCGGCGAATCTCAACGCCCGCTTGTTTCTCCTTCGTCACCTTTTTGAACAGTCTCTTTTAATTTTTTCGAAAAAAACACCCAGGCTTCAATAGCTGTGGGTGTTTAAGAATCTTTCGCAAGATAAATAAAAACCACACAGACTATTGAATCAATCCATGTGGCCATTCTTCCGAGTTTAACAAAACTACTCCTGGTTCCCGCATGGATGCAAACATCTGATGAAGTGTCTGCACCCAGTCAAGCGAATGCAAACACTAACGAAAGAAACCAAAGTAGTAATAAAAGTTATTCAGTTGGAGTTTCTTAAAGACTCGATGTCCCACAATAGAAAACCCCTTAACGTTGGTGACTTTATTTATAACAAAGTATAGATTGGGTGTCAAGAAAAATTTTCAGAAATGTATCAATTTACTGTGGCACGTCCAAAATAATTTTCCCGATACTTTGTCTGCTCTCCATCCACTCCTGAGCTTTTGCAGCTTCTTCCAGAGCATAATGCCGGCCGGTTTCTGACAGTAGTCCCCAGATTGAAACCAAGAACCACCCATGGACGGATCTACCAAAATCAAATACAACGACTGCTTTCCATTTTTCACTCTCTATAGTCCAATTCCATTTAATCAATTCCAATATAAGTTATTCATTATAAAGAGATGCTACACAGCAGCACAATCAGAAGCTGCGGCGAAATTAACCAACACGTGTTGACTAGAAATTAGTTTGCTTCATTTATTGTTTTCCTACGTTTCCTTAGCAGGAATATGTAAATACCCATTAAGAAAAACGTTAAAGCCATGCTAATCACATCTTTTTCGGGTTCTGAAAACCCCGTTCTTTTTAGAAGCAGTTCCGGTAGAAAAAGAATCATCGGGATAAGAATACCCGCCCACGACTTGCTCCACATCGAAATACCAGCAAAAAAGAGACAGGCAAGCACAATGGCAATGATCATCCCTGCTGTTCCAAAATGAACCGAGGGGGTATGAATCGACTGGTCCAGATAGATTAAAACAACAAAGAGAGCAACGGGTGTAATGCCGAAAAGAAAGAAAAGTAACCTTTCCTTTATTCTTGAAGCCTTGCTGCTTGCTACATATTTAAATAAAACTGCTATGAGCACGAGGCTAAACAGTGTGATCAGTATATTCCCAATAAGTTCAAGCAATGAATAAGATATAGCTCCGTTTATCGCTTTACCCAATAGATTATAAGCCATAACACCAATCATGATCAAAGGAATCCAAAGCTGCCACACTTTAGAATCAACAGGCAATTCATTAGCTAGCTGATCCATATATATCTTAGGTGACTTCCCAATAATATTCTCAACACTTTTTCCATCTTTCTCAGCTTCGTATAAATGATCTTCCAGTTCTCCAACAATTTCTTCGATATCCTTTTCTTTTTTCCCATCTGAAATTAGATAGAGCCGCAGATTCCCCAGAAAATCACGGCTTTCTTTTGAAAGATTAACCATGTTCATTCTTCCTCCCTGATCAACTTATTCACACTCTCGGAAATAGCTGTCCATGTTTTCTTAAATGTTTTCAATTCTTCAAGTCCTTTGGCAGTTAAAGAATAATATTTCCGTTTAGGTCCGCCGGAAGGCAATTCCTTTTGACGCGTCATAACAAATCCTTCTTTTCTCATTCTGATTAGCAGAGGGTAAATGCTCCCTTCACTCACCATCGTAAACCCGTATGTTCCAAGTCTTTCGATCATTTCATATCCATAGATTTCGCCCTTAGAAATGATAGACAATAAACACCCCTCTAGAATTCCTTTAAGAATCTGACTGGAAGACAAACCATCCTCCCCCTCTAACAAATTTCGAGAAACTAGATTGCTATGCAACATAGTTAGTCAAAAAAAAGAGAACCAAACTATATTGTATAACAACTATGTTGTTATACAATATACCATAGTTTTTCACCTTATTCAATCCATTCATTAATAAAAAGTTGGAAGCCTTTTATAAACACGAATGAAGATCTTAAATTTCTTATAGAATATCTCTTGTTTTTAAGACGTAAGCATCAAATAATGGAGACCCTCTTTATTTTTGTTATTCCTACGTCCCAGTGATAAGGATCATTAATCTGAAGGGGCCATTTAAAATAGATTCATTTTCTCTCTAGCTGTATGACACATAAAAGTGGCCAATACCTTATGCATCTTTTATCGTTTTAATGATTTTTAAGTATTGCAAATCTCCCAAACCATATTGAGGGAAGACACGAAATAATTGTCTTAATAATTCATTTTGAGAACGATCTAGATTTTTTTTGATAAACGCTGTAATTTCATTGTCTTTCTTTAAATATTCTAGATACAGCTTGATTCCCTGATACATAACAGGCATTAATGGAATTTCAGGAAAACAATGATGAATCAACACCTGAAGATAGATTTCTTTATAACCCTGTGGAACGATTTCTGTCTCTTCTACCTCATAAGTTGTTTCCTTCACCATATGAAAGAATGTTTTTCCTTTGTACCCTACTTGATCTAAATATGCCAACACAGTTAACAGATTCATTTGACAAAACATGTCATCCCCGAACCACAAAACAATGCATTTGTATTGTTTGTCAAACAGAGGTTTTAAAGGGGTAATGACAATATTTTCATATTGCTCTAATGATACATGATGTCCTGAGGCTCTACGTCTGTTAAAAGTTCCACTAAAAATAGATTTATGTGTATCATTTGAACACATAGCTTCATTGAAAGGAACATAGTCACTCTTTCCCATTAACTGATGTGTTGAAAATTCTTTATACATCATCTCTCCATTTAAGATATTCAATATATTTTGATCAAACTGATCTGAAATTTTATTCTGTAACGTTTCAATCTCCAATTTTTGGGAAATATCTATAATTATACCATCCTCTATACCTTTTATATTTAATTTCACATAGCTCTGTAATGGTTGCGGATGTTTTCTAAGAGCAGTAGGAGTGATGCCAAACGTATTTTTAAATGCTCTCGAAAAAGCTTCCTGAGATGAAAATCCGTACTTAAATGCAAGATCAATAATTCTTTGATTTGTAGTTTCAAGTTCAATGGAAGAAAGATATATTTTTCTCAACGACATATATCTTCTGATCGTCACTCCTGATAGCTGATGGAACTTAAAAGAACAATAGTAAGGAGAATATCCGATATCATTCCCTAGATTCTTGAGTGAGAACTCATCAAAAAGATGATTCTCAATCCATTCAATCATCTCATGCATCCAATTGTTCATAATTATCACTCCTGCATTTATTGTAAACGAAAATATTCTTCAGATTTTGATATGAGTTGCACTTATTGATCCAAAGTATAAGAAATATTCTTTTTCTCTGNGCCCCCTTAAACCTAATTCCAGGCTTACCCTTTGTCTTCTTGCCGTTTCATACTCTGCCTGAATCGGTAGGATTCCCCATTAAGCAGATGAATGTGACAGCGATGCGTGACCCGATCAAGGAAAGGA
>NZ_NXGA01000001.1:198998-312581 GCF_002802965.1 Sporolactobacillus pectinivorans
AATGTGGCTTTGAATCCGTAATGCGCCTGGAGCGCGATAAACGCTTCCTGTTCCAGGCGATGCCGGCCCTCCAGAATTTTCTCTACGGCTGTTTTCAAATTGTCCAAGAGGCCTTCGACCGGCACACCTCCCAGAAATTCAAAAGCGTGTACAAAGCCATCCAAAAAAGCCTCCTGTTTCTGATGGGCATAGGCTCGGACAAAACGTAAACGGCTAGATGAGAGCTGGAGACAAAACAAAAAGATTCTCTGCGTCCGCCCGCTCAGGATGATATCCGCCTCACCCCAGTCGAACTGGAATTGAAGGCCCAATTGAAACTCAAGGGGGATGAACACCTCCTTCTGTTTTTGCCTTCTCCGAGCAACGAGTTTACGAATGTTAGAGGCAGATCCTTTGAAGTTGTATTCTTCGACCAATCGTTGATAAACTCTCGCCGCCGTATGTTTCTGTTTGACCCAGTGTTTTTGATCCTCAAGGAGCCACTGATCGATGACGGGCAGAATGCGTTGAGTTTCCTCTGAGTATTCTTTCTTCCCGTACGAACGTTGCCGAACCGCAAGGGTCGGAGGCTCCTTCTGTTTGAGATATTTACTCACCGTATTTCTTGAAATCCCTAAATTTCTCGCAATCTCACGTTGAGAAAGGCCTTCAACCTCCTTCATAATTTTGATACGATCATAGAGAGCCATATCGATCATCCTTTTTTCCCTCTCCCTTATGTAGAATTGCTGGTTACTTTTCTATCATAGGAAAGATGGGCTAAAAATTGGAAATCATGTGGCTCATTTCTATGCGATCATTTTGCCTATAAATGGCTCAATTCCAAGTTATCAAAAACATCTGTACGGTAAATAATCCCCACTTGTAAAAACTACGATGATCCGTATATCATTTATTTTTAGATGCATAGCAACGTTAGCCATCATTATTGTTTGTCACAGAAGAACTGGATAAGCTTATCTAAAGCTTTACTGATAAAAATATTACCTTCGGAGATATTGTCACCATGCCCACCAGAAGAGTATTCAACTTTGCAGATAATGCAGGGAATTATTTTGCGATCTTGGAAAGAAAGTTAGGCGTCAAATACTCCAACTTTTTTGACTAAGTATGGGTTATATATTTGACGCTTACCTTAAGACGAATACAACTGGAATCCTCATCGAATGGCGAACAAGCTGTAACTTTTTGGGATAATCTTATCCCGTCAGTTTTATTCTAACACTTTCAGTGAATAATATTGGTTAGAATGTGTTAGAATATGTGTTAGAAAAGTGGGAGGAATTCAAGATGAATTTCACAGAAGGATTAACACTCGAATTGAAACGACAAGTTATTGATGATATTCGGAAAACAGTCGTCGCTTTCGCCAATACGGATGGAGGGGCAATTTATATAGGAATTGGGGATGACGGTGAAGTTATCGGTATACAGAATCCGGATAGAGAAATGCTAAGACTGACCAATTTGATCCGAGATGCGATTAAACCTGACGTTACACTGTTTACGTCCTGCAACATTGAGAATATAGAAGGAAAAGGCGTGATAAAGTTAACCGTGCAGAAGGGAACGGAAAGCCCTTATTATCTTTCAGGAAAAGGAATGCGTCCGGAAGGTGTATTTGTCCGCCAGGGTCCTTCTTCTGTGCCTGCTACCGAAAGTGCCATAAGAAGAATGATCATGGAAACTGATGGTGACAGCTATGAGACCATGCGATCACTTAATCAAGATTTAACTTTTGAAGCTGCAAATAAAGAATTTATGGCGAGGCAGATCCTTTTTGGAACCAATCAATATAAAACCTTAAATATAGTCAATGCAGATGGGCTTTACACTAATCTCGGCATTTTGTTGTCGGATCAATGTGTGCATACCATTAAAGCGGCAGTTTTCGAGGGGACAGACAAAGCTGTATTTAAAGATCGCCGTGAATTTGACGGTTCTTTGCTGAGACAACTTAATGAAGTTTATGAGTATATTTCCCAGTACAATCATATTCGGGCGGAATTTTCCGGACTTCACCGTGTAGATCGGAGGGACTACCCCGAAGATGCCTTGCGGGAAGCCCTGCTCAACTCTTTAGTTCACAGAGACTACGCCTATAGTGCAAGTACTTTGCTCAGCATTTTTGATGACCGGATCGAGTTTGTTTCCATTGGCGGTCTTGTCAAGGGGATCTCAATTGAAGATGTGATGCTCGGAGTTTCTATGACACGAAATGAAAAATTGGCCCGTATTTTCTACCGTTTGAAGCTGGTGGAAGCCTATGGAACGGGCGTTCCCAAAATTATCAGGAGCTATGACGACTTTCCTATAAAACCAAAGTTTGAAGTATCCGATAATGCATTTAAGATAACTCTTCCCAACAAGAACGCGGTCATTAAAATAAACCAGTTGTCTGAACAGGAGCAGGCGGTGATGGATCTGATTGAGAAAAAAATAAAAATCAGCAGGAGGGATGTAGAAGGCATCTTGCAGGTTTCGCAAACCATGTCCGGTCGCGTTCTAAAACAGCTTGTTAAGAAGGGATTTCTCCAAACTCTGGGAAGAGGCAGAAGCACTGCCTACATCCGGACAAAGTGAGTTTCGTAATCAAAGACAATGATCTAGGCAGATTGTATGATCATCAGGTAACTCATGTCATTCAAATGACCCAAGTGAGGATAAGCTTTTAGCTTCCTCACTTTTTCTTCCCAACCATAAATAAACATTTGTGCCACATATCCTGCGCAATATCGTTGTTGCGGATCGCCGGCAGTTCTTAAGTATTAAATAAACGTTTGGTCAAACATTCATGATTCAGCATCCCGCTGCTCTTTTCCTCTTAAAAGGAACATTAATCCGGCAGACAGAAGGCCAATACCACCGATGGTCAGCCAGCCGGAAGCGATAGAAAACTTCATTATGAACTGGCCCATCAGTAAAGGCCCCAGTGTGTAGCCCGCTCCGGTAATAATCGGAATCAGCGCGCTTACTCTGCCCCGGTGAGACGCCGGGGTATAATTGGCAACAACTATCGGAGAATTAATCGAAATCAGGATCTCCCCCACCGTCATGATGAAGATCGCCAGATAAAAGAGCGGCAATAAATGAATCAGACCGAAAAGGCCGAACGCAAAGGCATAGCAAAGTCCGCCAGCAGCAATTACGCCAATGGGCTTAAGGAACCGCGTCAGTTTGGAGAGGATTGGTGTCAACAGGATCACGATCATTCCGTTAAAGCTCGCCAATGTTCCATATAGTGCGGCCCCATTACCGCCAAACAGACTTACCA
This sequence comes from Sporolactobacillus pectinivorans, assembly GCF_002802965.1. Lineage (NCBI taxonomy): Bacteria > Bacillati > Bacillota > Bacilli > Caryophanales > Sporolactobacillaceae > Sporolactobacillus > Sporolactobacillus pectinivorans. Next base: position 202,273 of record NZ_NXGA01000001.1, read on the forward strand.
TCTGCAGCGGCAGCGTAAAGCCCCATTGCGCATATTCAAACTCAAAAAAAAATAAAATCAGAGCAAAATAAATTAAGATCCGCCTTCTTAATAAAACCCGGAACACGGATCCTTCCATATCTTTCTCCAGCGAGCGTTCTTCCCCGAAATCAGCAGATGGAAACCGCCCTTTCGTCTCCCCGATAAACAATACGACAAGTATCATTGATATAATTGTTGTCAGACCGTCCCCAATAAAGACAAGAGGAAGGTAATTCTTAAACAAGATTCCTCCGATGATCGGACCGACTGCGAAACCCAGGTTCCAGCCCATATAACTCAAAGAATAGGCTGATTTACGGTTTCCCGGGGCCGTGATATCCGCCAGTAGCGCATCATAAGCCGGTCCGCAAATCGAGTAGAGGATTGAAGAAGCCATCAGTACATAGACCAGCCTCATGGACGGTTTCATAAAGCCGCAGGCAAAAAGAGCCAGCGCACCCAGGCCTTGTGAAATCAGAATGATATTTTTTCTCCCAATCGTATCGGCCAGTTTCCCTCCCAGAATCATTCCCGGTGCATAAATGACGCTCAACAGAGTAATGTAGAGCCCTGCCGTATCGCTTTTCATCCCGATCTTCTGTGTCAGGATCAGCACAAGCAGCGGCTGAACAAAACTGCCAATGCTGTCAATGAAGCGGGATAGAAAAATAATATAGATTTCTTTGGACAAACCACGATAGGCGCTAAAAAGAAACATTTTAATCTCCATTTCAATGATAAAATTTGAGAAGAGACTGCAGCTGTCACTTATTATATCAAAATATTCAAACAAGAATTTTCAAAGCATTAATTTGTAGCAATCTTAATTTAAAAGATAGTGGAAATCAGAAAACCATTTCTGCACTTCCATTGTCTAATAGATATAGAGATTATGAAGAACGCTGGTGAGCATATGTTGGGAAAACATTTTCACGGGACAAAGCGCCGAAATGATCAATGGATCCTCTGATCTTCAAAATCATTAATTATCCGTCCAGAATTTACGGTAATGTTCAAATAAAAATAAAATAATTTCAGAGATGATAAAAGCAGCCCTTGTGGATACTCTATGAGCATTCACAAGGACTGCTATTTATTTAACTCAAACGATCCGCAGGGCAACTGTTTGAAGTCACCGTTCAGTTTCTCACTTGTGTGTGCCCTGAGAGATTCAAGCTTTTCATATCGCCCGATGCATTATGCAGGTGCTGATGCTTTAAAGTCGGAAAAACACTTTTGTCAAAAACCCCAACCAGCGTTCCCTGAAAAATAAGTGCAAAAATAGTACCGATATTAATCGCATAAACATGCTGCTGTTCAATCCAGCACAGGATGACAATAACGATTGGCGGGGCGAAGGTCAGCAGCTGAGCAATGGTCGCATTGCCTTTAAAGAATCTAAAACGGATAATCTGCATTAAATCATCGCAGGGATGAAGAATCAGATTAACCCGCTGATAGATAGAGATTCCCATTGAAATAAAACATATGCCCACTAAATCCAAGATGATCCGAACAGTCAAAGGCAATTCATTGATCCCGAAACTCAACAACAGTTGAGTGATCAGACCAATCAAATAGCTAAACGGAACCATAAAAATCAGATTGCCCAAAATACGGTGCCATTCGATTTTATGAATGATAAGCGTATTGATAATGACAACGGCCACACCAAAAGCAAAGAGCATCACGTCCAAAGGTATACCCGTGAACTGCGTTACATTGACTGAAGAAGCAGTCCATAAAGCACTCCCTAAATTCAACGAAACGGTTAAAGCATTTCCAAGCGCATTCACAAAAATTGAGATAACAAAATAAACGATACTTTCAGTAATGGGTAACTGTTTTGCTTGATTGATCAACGCTAAAATTTCCCTTCCGAAATCATTTCGGGTTACTGCCCGGCTCTTATTTTAGAACTCTTTTAGAGTACAGTGAACATTTTAATACTTTTCGTTCAATAAAACCCAAAATGATTTGGCAAATTCTCGACGATCAACAAACTTTTAAGGTTCCCTCAAGTTTTTGAATGCACACCATTCATTATCTTCACCCTTAATCGGATGTGAAAGGCTTACAATCAGCCCTTAATCCGTTGCTTTTCACTCCATATGCTTGCTTTCCTCGGACGACCCGCGAGCCTCCTCGTCAATACTTCGCCCCGAGGTCTCGTCCGGATCGCTGTTCAAGCAGGAATCTAATACCTTCCTTTCCAATCAACGAATAGTGAAACCAGCATTGAACTTTACGCAACCTAACCTATAACTAAAGACATGCAGGAAACGAACAGCAACAATAGGAATGAAGAAATCATATTCATATCTGTAACAAAATTAAACAAAATCACTCCGTTTTTTAAGCGCTCTTTTTGATCGTTTATTCGGCTGATAATTCACTGCATAAATACCCGTACATACCAAGATAAGTGCAACTGCATTTTTCCATTCGAAAATATTTTCTCCCAGGAAAATGGCCGATAAGATTGCTCCGGATACCGGAATTAAAAAGTTGTAAATCGCAATTGGGCCTACTTTATTATATTTTAGAAGTATCGTCCAAATAGAAAAGGCGACCGCCGAAAGCAATCCGAGATATAACAAAACAAGTGTGGAAACTACCGTAAAATGCGTCATATAACCCTTGCCCGAAAAACCCATAAGCAAGAGGACAATGCCGCCGATCAGTAGTTGGTAGCCTGTCACAATAACCGAGTCCATCTCCTGGCAAATCTTTTTCCCATAAATAGCTGAAACAGAGAAAGCAAGGGCCGCTACCGTCACAAATCCTTCCCCAATTATTTTAAAGTTAAAGTTCAAAAGGTCACTGCTGAAATTTACCAGTAAGACACCAACAAACCCAAGAATACAGCCCACCGTTTTTTTGAAATTAATGCGATCATCTTTATAAATAAAATGAGCAAAGATGACGCTGAAAAAAGCGGATGTGCCATTCATGATCGAAGCCTTGACGCCAGTGGTATGGGCAAGCCCTATGTAGAAAAACACATACTGCAGAGTTGTTTGCGTTAAACCTAAAAGGACAAGGGACATGATGTTTTTCCATGTGAGCGTGAATAAATGCTTGGACGTACATAAAGCAACAACTAAGACCATCAGCCCGGCAATGATAAACCTGTACCCAGCAAAAGACAGCTCGGAGAACACATTATTCGTGCTTATTTCAAAGAGAGCGTATCCGATTTTAACCCCCGGGTAAGCACTCCCCCATAAGATACAACAGAACGATGCGAGCAGAATGACGGCCTTTTTGTTTGTAAAAAATTTTTCACTGTCCAATTTTGTCAGATCCTTCTTCGTGAGTAGTGTGCTTTGCCGGAATCTTGCATTATGCATTCAATCGAGTATACTCACTCTATTATACGATACAGGACGTATACATTTCAGACGATGTTCATAATATTTATGATGCGGTCCCAAAAACGTGCTACTATAGATTTAATCAACTATCGGATACACAGAATTTTTGTACTTTGACCGTGGATTGAATGGATGGAGGCTAACAACGTTGGAGAACAAGAGCATTATCGTCATCGGTGCCGGCATTTCGGGACTGGCGGCTGTTTATTATATGAAAAAACAGCTGCCACAGGCCCGCGTCACTTTACTGGAAGCTTCGGACCGGATCGGCGGAAAGATCAAAACAGTGCACCGGGACGGATTTGTGATTGAATGCGGCCCTGAAGGTTACATGGCCCGCAAGCCTACACTGACAAACTTGATCAAAGATATTGGCCTTGGAGATCATCTGGTCCATTCAGGAACAGGTACATACTACATCTATGTCAACCATCGTCTCAGAAAAATGCCGGAGGGTTCTGTCATGGGTATCCCGACCAGAATGCTTCCTATGGTGACGACAGGTTTGATCAGTCCGCTCGGAAAGCTGCGCGCAGCTTTGGATTTGCTGATCCCACGAGTTTATCACGATCAGGATCTTTCACTTAAGGAATTTTTTGAAAGGCGTCTTGGATCGGAATTGATCACTAACATGATTGAGCCCCTGCTTTCCGGAATTTACAATGGCAGTCTGTCGGACATGAGTCTGGAGGCGACGTTGCCGCAGTTTGCGGCCATCGAAAAGAAACACAGAAGCCTGATTCTGGGTATGAAGAGCATTCAGCCGCCGAAACAGGCCGGAGCGTCGAAGAAAGCAGAGGGACGGTTTTTATCGCTGTCATGCGGGCTGGATGTTCTGACGGAAAAGCTTGCTTCCTATGCTGATGAAATCAGGCTGAAAACACCTGTCGAGCATGTTGAGCCGGGGAAAGTCACACTGGACGATGGGACTTTTTTGAAAGCCGATAGCATTATTTTGGCGACATCACCAAAACAGCTGGGACCACTGCTTGATTTCCCGGAAGCCTGGAACCTGAGCAATGATAAGCGGACAACAACGGCTACTGTGGCTTTCGCTTTTAAAAAAGATGAAGTGGAATCGCTTGACGGGACAGGTTATGTCGTTTCCAGAAAAGAAGGACTGCATATCACGGCGTGCAGCTTCATGAATTACAAATGGCCTTACACGGCACCGGAAAATTACACGCTGATCCGTACGTACGTCGGAACTGCTGAAGACGCGGCAGTCGTTGAAGAAAGCGATGAAGAGATTGAGAAAAAAGCGCTGACCGATCTGAGAAAGGTCGGAAAGGTCGGGACACCTTTGTTTTCTGTCATCACCCGCCAGATTGATAATATGCCGCAATACACCGTCAATCACAATCAGCGTGTTCAGGCATTTGAACAGGCGCTTGGTAAAATCAGAGGAGTTTACGCATGCGGCGCTATGTTTCACGGCGTCGGTCTGCCGGATTGTGTGGACAACGCGATGCATGTGGCCGAAGAAGCAGCCGATGAGATGAAAGAGAGTGAGAAAGCAGCAACAAATTTATGAATCGGCAAATACCTCTTTGCTGCCTGGTTCGCGGGATGTTCCGGCTATGTTCCATGGTAAAATGTTTTCAAGTCTTTCCTTCGTTGTCAGCCTGTTCCAGCTCCCTGATGCGCAAAAACCAGCTTCTCCTGTGTTTGAAAGTACAAAAAAATCGAGCCATGGTCGACACCCGCATTATTAGCGCTCATTTAAGTTGAAGGTTGAAAAAAACCTTTCTTTGCATAAATCTGTTCGGCAGCAATTAATATAGTTCCGCAGGTTTATTTTCTTTGCCGTTCCGGTTAACAGCCGCAACATCTTCCACGAAACAGGCAAACAATCGGGAAAAATTTTCTATCAATGCTGACAAACGTTGTGATACCCATGTTGGTTGCGTTGCAATAAAGTTTGATTAAAACTCATTTAGTCCGTTTATAACTGTTTGGGCCTTTTCTTTATGTAAATCAGTTTTTCAATATCCTGTAATTCACTGTCGCTTTTCACTGGATAATGTATCCATCCCCCTTCTCCACACGGATAGCGATTTTCCCATAAAGTTTGCGTTTTAGGAAGCATACTTTCTAATTCTTGATACAATCTTTTGAGTTCCTGTTTTCCGATAGTGATCGTAATCGTGAATGACTCCTTTTCAGAAAATAAATAACAGAGCATTTTGCTTCTATGACTATATTTGTAACCCCAACCATAGTTATTTCCAAAAGGAAATTTCAGCTCGCGAATTAAATCATAATGTCCTGTTAGAAAGCTCTCAAATGTATTTAATCGTTATAAACCTATAGTGCGATCGTTTTGTTTATGAGGTATTGATTGATAAACACCAGCCTCAAGAAATTCCTGCCATAGTCCGCCAACTTCTCTTCCCAGATTCGGATTATGATTACTTGTTCGAATCTTCAGTCCCACCACTGATTTTTCTTCCAACTGCACCATCTCATAGTCCATCGTTGATACCTCGCTTCATTCGATGATGAACTCAGTATAGCAGTGGTAATATGACAACTATCTGTCATATTATAAATATTTCTTCAAACCTTCTTCAAATTTTCTTTTTATGATCTCACGAATATGTATTGGCTCTAAAACTTCAGCATAACAGCCATATGACAGGATATAGCCATAAACCCATTCATCCTCGGGAAAAATCACCGCAACCGTAAAATATCCATCTTCATGTTTCCGAATACACGTTGGATCGAATTCATCATAAATCCTGTAAGCAACCTTTTCATCAAACTTTATGACAAGTGTGACGTCCCTTGCATGCTTGGATTTGAAGTATTGTTCAATATCGTTGGCGATTTCTCTTTCAAAGATTTCATTCAATGGTTTGAGATTCTTCATTCGAGTAATTTTGAAAAGCCTCAAATCTTTTTTCATTCGGCAATAACCATAGAGATACCAACTCTGTCCTTTAAAAAGTATTTTTAGAGGTTCAACCGTCCTCTCGGTTTTTTCGCCGTACGAACTAAAATAATCAAAAGTCACAGGTGTTTGATTCAAAATAGCTCTTTTTAACACGGTAAATTTTTGACGTTCATTGCCACTGCTGCCCCAGTGGGAAAAATCAACGTCTATCCAATTCGTACTTTGTTTGTTGAAAAGCGCACTTAATTTATTGAGCACGGAATCTACATCAGGCACTTCCAGGGCACGAAGACTTTGCAGGCTCATCAATACCTCATTCTGTTCCTGATCAGAGAGGAGAGATTTATTCAGCACAAAATTTTCGAGCAGCCGAATGCCACCTCCTTTTCCTTTATTTGTATAAATCGGTATACCTGAAGCAGAAAGTGTATTGATGTCACGATATATCGTCCGCACAGACACTTCGAAATACGCAGACAACTCCTTGGCTGTTACCTGCTTTTTATCAAGTAAAATATAGATGATCGCAAACAACCGATTCATGTGCATAGGACATCACCCAAAGTTATTATATGTCACAAATATTTACAGAGCATTCCATAAAAATGATATTTTTCAAAAATCTCTTCCAAATGCTGGCCCTCATACTTCTAAAATTCAACTTGAACGTATCTAGAACTAGACCATTAGAAATCATTAGAGTACCCTTCCTTTTCTTAGCGTCCAAATCATTGAAATGGCAACAAAGCTAAAAACGCGGACTATCAATTTTTTAAAGAATGACACTTGTTATAGCGTCTGCATCATTGACAAACTGCTGCATAGACATCATTTGCATGATCATCATTCTAAGATACAAGCACTGTGCAGAGTGGGAGTACAGAAGCCCGATAACCATCGACATTGTTTGTTTTAACTGCAGACTGTTTCGTTAATCAAACGTTTGATGAAGGCCGCTTCAATCTACCGAAAGTACTGCTAAACCGGGCGATGAGGCTCTCATAGGAAGGCAGAAAAGATACGTGAGGAAGCAAAAGAAGCGGCATTCAGTCACCGTACTTGAAAGCAATATCGAACCTTACAGACATATACGATATCAGAACCATCTATGTAGAATGTTTGAAGCATCGGGCTGTGCCGATGATTAAAGAATGAACTCTGAAGTAAGCGGGTAAACTGGCAGGACAATTTTGACCGAAAGTAAAAAATTGAAGGCGATTTAAATCCCGACCGTAGCATAACGGACTTAAAACAAAAAAGTTCTTCACCGGTGATCTTACTATCTCAGTAAGGAACTTTTTATCTATAAAGATTTTTTGTCTTTCAAAGCAGCATAGGCAATTGCACATTTAGTGGTAATAATTAGAGGGTTCTGTCAAGAAAATCACGGATCAATTTACCGATCTGAGCAGCATGCGTCTCAAGTGCAAAGTGACCGGTATCCAGTAAATGAATCTCGGCTTGTGGCATGTCACGCTGGTATGCTTCGGCACCTGCGGGAATAAATGAGGGATCGTTTTTTCCCCAGACAGCGAGGAACGGGGGCTGGTACTTTCGGAAGTAAGCCTGAAATGCCGGATAAAGTTTTACATTGTTGCGGTAATCCAAGATTAGATCCAGTTGAATTTCCTCCGCACCCGGACGTGACATATAGGCGATATCAAGAGTATAGCCGTCAGGTGAGACAAGACTTGGCTCAACACCGCTGAGGTATTGAAAGTCCCGAATAGTTTCCGGTGTGAGTGACTCCCGGCAGGCTTCACGATTTTCCGCTGAGGGTAAGGCCCAATAGTTTTTCCAGGCGCCCCATGTTGTACCAAATCCTTCTTCATAAGCATTGCCATTCTGACTGATCACCGCCGTAACCCGTTCGGGATGGGCTACCGTGATTCGATATCCTACAGGCGCGCCATAATCAAAGACATACATCGCATAATGGGCGAAGTGAAGCTTTTCAGTAAACGCGTCAATCACACGGGCAAGATGATCAAACGTATAATCAAACGTATCTCGGGAAGGGGCCTCAGTGTTTCCGAATCCCGGCAAATCTGGAGCGACTACATGATAACGGTCAGCGAGTTCAGGGATCAGGTCGCGAAACATGTGACTAGATGTGGGAAATCCGTGCAGCAAAAGGATATTCGGAGCATCTTCAGGACCAGCTTCTCTATAAAATACTTTAACATCGTCAATCGTTTGTGTGTGATAGGTTACATTCATTCTGTTTCTTTCCTTTCTTTTTTAATCCATCGTTTCCTGATTATGGAGAAACACGTGATAACCGTAATAGTGAACACAATCAGGTTACTTGTCTGATAATTTTACACAGAAACTTTATCGCCTCTTATGAATAAAATACTATTCATTCCTGTAGCGGGCAGCCTTCATCCTGTTGCCGCATCGTTTCATGGAGCACCACTTCCGCTTGCCGGTCCGATCAATGAATAAGAGCATGCATTCAGGATTGGCACAGCATTTCATAAACCGTAGTTGATCATCTTCAATAAGTTTCAGAACATCAACAGAAATAAGAGCAGCCAGAGATTCCCGGCATCCGCCGACGGGATAAGGATGGATATGCTGTGAAATCATTCTCAGTGTCAATGGACATGCATCAATTTTCTGTTCTGAACATTTTACCAGTCGTTCCGATACATCTCTGCCGTTCACCGCATCTTCAAAGCACTTTCTAAGAAAAGAACGGTAATTTTTTAAATCGTCTAATACCGCAAATGATTCTTTACGAATCTTTTCCAGATAATGATCATCAATAAAAGGCACATACCCTTTTGAGGCAAACAACCAGTCGGTAAGATCTGTTTCATTCAGAATATGATCACGTATTTTACCGTGGCTCATTGTTTGCGTATTTACCAGATCCAGTGCTAAGTGACCGGAAATAAGCGGGAACTTTTCCATCATCTCCCCTCCTGCTTTCAATTTATATTAAAAAGAGCTATTTGTCAATCAATTATGACTAATAACCTCTTGATTGATTATATGCGGTTATTCTTAAAACCTATCTGTTAATGAGATCCTGCACTGCTATTTTGAAGCGCGGACGCATGTTGTCCATCCGGTTTCAGCGGATGGATCAGAAAGCGAATCTGTGTGACGGATCTACCTGTTTTCAGGGTCTGGTAGGAAATACTGAATTCACCGGTTTGATTAACGTCCTCCAGAGAAGGCTCAATGACCCTTCTCTTCAAGTCCACCCAACGTTCCAGCTTTCCCTTTTCCACATCGGTCAAATAGCGAAGCTGATCCAGCGTCAGAGTGAGTTCAGGCAATGTCTCATGGATCTTGAACAGCTCGTACAGTCTGGAGCTATACTTGCTTTTTAAATGATTGTCCATGTCCATGGCTTTATAATCCATTGTCTGAAAAATATCATGCAGACAAACAATGTACGGATACAGGCTGGAGCTGAGGACGACGATAAACTCAGATTTTGCCTGATCGAATGCCGCGCTCTGAATCCAGCTCGTCAACACATCTTCTTCCCGCCCTGTATCGTTTGAAGTAATCCAAAAAGGATAACTCCTGATTTTCAGCAAGTTCGCTTTAAGAGTCTCAATACCATTCGTTTGATCCGGCCGGCCAAATGCCGAGCGAATAGACGATTCAGAAAACTGAACATACGGCCGGTCCGTTTGAACGGTGCAGTTTTTTAAAAGATAAAAAAGCAACCGATTTTCTTCCAAACCCATTTTCTGATGCGTCATTTTGAAAAGTTTCTTGGCTCTGACCAACCAGTAGACTCTATCTTTTATTGGTTTTAAATGCATTTTACCAGTGAATGATTCATTTTTCAGATTCATTATGATTGTTTCCTTTCCCAATCTGTGCTACTCTCTAAAAGTGACAAATAAATTATATATAATATATTTGTCACTTTTAATCAAACGGCGGGAGTGATTTGAACATGTACTTAGCATGGAAAGAGATGCACCACAGCAAAGGCCGCTTTTTCTTCATGATGGTGATTATTGCCCTTTTATCCTATCTCGTTCTGTTTGTCTCAGGACTTGCAAACGGCCTGGCATCGGACAATGCATCCGCTATTGAAAAATACGGAAACAGGACATTTATCCTGCAAAAAGACGCTGATAACCGGATCAATCGATCCGCTCTGACTTCCGGTACGGTGACCACGCTAAGGGACAAACTTGGCCGCGAGAATACCGTCTTGCTGGGCATTCAAACAACGACAATCAATCAAACCGGGAAAGAGCAGAAGATCGATGCGTCGTTCTTCAGTGTAAATCCGTCCGGGTCATTCAAGCCTGAGTTAGCCGCAGGCAGACAGCCTTCAGTTAACTCTACGGTTGATATTATCATAGATCGCTCCATCGCGAAAAGCGGCATCCATCTGAACGACACAATCATGGAGCAATCCAGCGGACTTAAATTCAAAATAATCGGTTTTACAAAAGCAGCAACCTATTTGCACACGCCAGTTGCCTACGTCAATGCCAGGCAATGGAACATGATGATGCAAAAGGAGACAGGTGGAAATGCACGGGCCAATTCCGAATATACTGCCGTCCTGACGCCTGATACAAGCCATGAAATCGATCGGCTGACCCGGAATGCCGGACTCAGCCAGAAAATAAGCGGTGCCTCTCTGTCAACGATCATTCAGTCTCTCCCAGGTTACTCTGCCGAGCAGGGTTCATTGCTGATGATGATTAGTTTTCTCTTCATCATTTCAATCTTTATCCTTGGCATATTCTTTTATATTATCACGGCACAAAAAAGTGTACAGTTTGGCATTTTGAAAGCAATTGGCACAGGAACAGGCTATCTGATGCGCAGCCTGATCTTTCAAACCCTGCTGGTGCTGCTATTCAGTCTGGCAGTCAGTCTGCTGCTTACCTGGCTTACAGCAGCAATTTTACCGGCGGGTATGCCTTTCTCGCTACCAGTTGGGACGATTATAAAAATATTAGCTGCTTTTATCGGCGTCAGCGTATTCAGCATTGTGATTTCGATTTACCAGGTGATAAAGATAAACGCGCTCAGTGCGATCGAAGGGAGATAACGGCACAATGGATAAAGAAAACATTCTGACTTTCAATCATGTCGGTAAAACTTATCCGGATGGAGAAATGCCTCTTAATATTTTAAAAGATATCACATTCAGCTTAAAAAAAGGTGAATTTATCGGACTTGTCGGCCCGTCCGGAGCGGGGAAAAGCACCCTTCTCTCACTTGCGGGAGCGTTGATCTCCCCCAGCACCGGAGACATTATCCTGAATGGTGCGTCCATCTCTTCCATGTCGGCAATGGAACAGACTGCGTTGCGGCTGAAAGAGGTCGGCTTCATCTTTCAGAATGCCCATCTTGTCCCCTATCTGACCGCCCGGGAGCAATTGCTTTTTGTCGCAAGGTTGCTTAAGGAACCTAAAAAAAGCCGGATCAGGCGGGCTGATGAATTGCTTGACAAGCTTGGACTTTCCAGTCGATTTCACTATTACCCGGATAAATTATCAGGAGGAGAGAAGCAGAGAGTAGCCATTGCCAGAGCAATGATGAATCAGCCCTCATTGGTCCTGGCCGACGAACCAACGGCCAGTCTGGATTACCAGCGGGCAAAAGAAGTAGTTGAATGGCTTCATCAGGAAGTGACAAATCACGAAAAGGGCGTCCTGATGGTCACCCATGATACACGAATGCTCGATTTATGCGATCGCGTGATCCGTTTGGAAGACGGGCATATCACAGCGATTTCTTAGGATGCTTGCTGATTCACACTGATCTAACAGAAAAGAGACAAAGCCATTGCGGCTGACCCGTTTTTTTTCTAGTGAATCTGCCCCAATAAATTTTGACATTAATCTTATTAAACCAGCATAATAGTCACCTTTGGTTTTGATCATTTTACAGTTCATTTGTCTTTGGAGGCTGAAAGTCCACTTTCTCTTATTTTTATGGAAGTGGACTTTCAGCAGTTATTGATCAAAAATTATAACAACGGCTAAATGCTGGACAAAATACTTCTACAATTATATCACTGTAAGGTTTAGATCAAGTTTACATTCCTTCTTACATATGTTGATAATAACTCAACTGTACATTGGATAGGAGGGATGGCGTACCATGTCTCAGAATTCAAATATCGGGACATTAATTCGGTCATTATTGAAGAAACATTCGCTTTCGATGCGGCAGCTCAGTGCGCGAACCGGAATCGATACAGCAACCATTTCTCGCATCGTTAATGGCAAACAGCAGGCAAAGTTAAGCCACTTACAGCAATTTGCTAATCACCTGGATATTCCGGTAAAAAAATTAGTGGACGCCACCATTTTTGATGGTACCCAAACGGCCGCAGATGCTCCGGCAGATATCTATCACTCCGTTGGTTCAATTCAAAAAGTTCTCGGGTCATCCTCTTTTTTTGATCAAGAATTCACTGCCGAACGTGTGAGTCAAGAATTAGTGAAGTACGAACAGTATGCAAAAACAGCCGAGGGAGACCAGATCATCCATGATGAGTTTGGTTCAAAGGTAAAGCAAGTCAATGGTACCGGACCCTTTATTGAGCAATTACAGCAAATGTTTGATCAATACTGTCAGGAGAAAACTTCAGTCGCGGTGCGCGCCATACTGGGAAGCGCGCTCCTGTATTTTATTTTATCTACAGATGTTATTCCGGATTATGTATTCCCAATTGGCTATTTAGACGACGCGATTGCCGTACAACTGGTACAGCAGCACCTGTCACAGATGGATCATCCGGTATAAGTTAACCCCCATTAAACTGAGCACGTTTTGCCACGTGTTGAGAAACGTTTCTTTTTCTTCAATGCGTGTTGTTAGGGCCAGGCACATCCCTCAACACCTGGGAATATCCTACTTAAAAATATCAATTTATTTAATGGGATGTGTTAAGCAATGGATAAAATGCAAGCAACGTTGACCTCATCAGATGCTCATCAATCTAAGTTTCGAGAAATTGTTACAAACAGGAAGAAAGGTTGGAAACGGTTGGCTTTGCTCATTTGGGCCCTCATGGGACCTGGTCTGATTGCAGCCATGGCGGATAATGATGCCGGTGGGGCGATTTCTTATGCCGTGACAGGCGCAGAATTTGGCATCGGCCTTTTTGTTCCTTTAGTTTTATGTCTCGCCCCTCTGACCTTTACAATTCAGGAGATGAGCATGCGCCTTGGAGCTGTGACTCAGGAAGGATTCTCAAGGCTGGCCTTGAAGCGCTACGGGCGATTCTGGGGTTACTACCACATTACGACCCTTGCTTTTGAAAATCTGCTGATTCTTGTCACTGAATTTATCGGGATGACGGCGGGACTTGTTCTCTTAGGCCTCCCCCTATGGCTGAGTACCGTTCTTTGCTTATTGCTGGTTGTCATCTTTGCTCTTTTTACCGGATACTGGACAAAAGAACGTGTGGCACTGTTTGTGGCATTGCTTAATGTAGTTTTTTTAGTGGTCGCAGCGATGACCCATCCGAGTCTGGCCGCCATCGGTCATTCTTTTGCAGCGTGGAATGTTCCAGCAGCCCTTCAGGGTGGTGTGATTTGGTACATGATCGCGACCATTGGAAATGCGGTTGCTCCGTGGATGGTCTTTTTTCAAGGAAGCGGCACTGTTGACAAGGGTGTAACATCACGTGAACTTTGGCTTGGGCGAATAGACACAGCAATCGGCATCCTCCTCCAAGTGATTATTGCAGCGGGGGCTATTATTGCCGGCGCAGCTCTCTTTGGGCATGTGCAAAACATCAGTAATGCAGGACCGTCTGATATGATCAGAGCGCTCAATAACGTCGTAGGACGATGGCCGGCGATCCTGTTCGGGTTCGGGCTGTTCAATGCCGGTTTTCTGGCTTCAATAACGGTTTCTCTTTCTTCTTCCTGGAGCATTGCGGAGCTGTTCGGCTGGTCTAAGAGCCTTAATGACAAAGTATGGGAAGCGCCGAAATTTTATGCCGTTTATATCGGCAGCCTGGTTCTTGCAGCGTTCGCTATTCTGATTCCGAACTTGCCGCTCAATTATTTCTCAGTGGTCGCACAGGTTATCGGCGGCATTCTGATGCTGCCCCTGCTCATTTTCATGGTCTTAATGACCAGTGACCGGGAATTGATGGGAACGCATAGAACTAGAATATTCGGTAGAATATGGAGCTGGGTCATGGTTAGCTTGCTCATCGGATTGACTCTAGCCAGTTTTTGGCAAACCTTTTTTTAAAAAAGCAGAAGTCTTGTAAAGTGAAGACATAACTGCTGCAGACGAAGCCAGATTTTCATCTCGCATGAGTTTAAATCGGATTTTTTGACAGATGTTTTTTAGTAAAAAGCTTGTGTTGACATTCTGGCAATGTTTCTTTGGTATAATGTCACTTTTGTAGATAAATAAGGTTTGTAAGTAATAAGCGAATTGCTAAATCACCAAAACCGAGTTGTCACAGGATATGAAGATAGGCATATGGTGTAAGTGAGCTTTAAAGTATTAGAAATCACTTACAAGGAGATCTAATCTGAATGAATGAATTCTATTCCTATGATCAGCCTCAGGATCTTGAAAATATCGATCAGCCTTATTATCCAGATGACTTAACCTCCTATCATGATCGTCAGACTGGTATGCCTACTATGCCTTATCCGATGCAGCCACCACCAGCCACACCTTATCCGTCGCAGCCCTACCCGGCACAACCCACATCGCCCGCGCCTTACCCGGCTCCATCCCATCCGGCGGCGCCTTATCCATCGCAGCCGTACCCGACTTCTCCATTTCCGGGATATCCACCGTATCCCTCTGCACCGCCTCATTATGGTGTGCCGCGCCCAAGGCCGCCCTATTGGGGAGCACCAACCGGCGTACCTCGTTTTTTTTAAGTAAAAAGCACTTTTTAGCATGAAAGCAGAGTAACAAACGAGTGCTTGCCCGTGATTTTTATCTAAACAAAAGTTCTTTACTGGTGGGTTTAGTCATCCTAGTAAAGAACTTTTTCCAATAATTTGAGCTTGTTCTAATATTGTTTCCAGAAAAGAAGTGGTGTCAAATGGATAAAGAACATGATGTAACTTATATGATATTTTTTGGACACTGGTCGTATGCCCGTCCAACTTCATTCGAACTATGTGCATCAGAACCATATACAAAACCGATTCCTATGGATTTCGCCAGCTTTACAATGTCCTCCGCTGGATAGATTTCTCCACAGTAAGGTTTATAGAGACCTGCTGTATTAAAATCCAGCTCATAGCCGCCGCTCTGCACAGCGTCGAGTATTTGTAAAATCTGATTTTTCCCTTCAGATGAAAAATCTGTATCTTCTTTATCAAACTTTTTTCTGAACTTCTGGCACAAGGTAATGTGTCCGATTCGTTTTGGCTTGTAAGGGCCTAAATCTGCAGTAACTGATTTCTGAAGATAACTCAGATAGACGGATTGGGCCTCTCTAAATCCACCGTAAAAGCCCACGATTCCATCCTGATAATCATCACTGCTGTAATCAATGGAACGCCATCCCCCCTTGCCCGGCAAAAAATGCAATGACAATATGCTGTCCCCGATCCGATCACTGTATTCATTCAGAAAATCCGTTGTCCAGTTTTCAAAGCCGGGCAAATAGTCAACCTCAAAGCCAATATTTATCTTTATCTCAGACTGATATTTCAGCTTCAGGCGATCCATTTTTTTAAAATATGCGCCCACATCACTGAGGCGAATACCTGCCGTGTCAATAGCCCTTCTGATTCCGGAACACCTTTTCATAAATTCAAGCGGCAGCGGTGCATGTTCCGTAATCGAGTATTCATCAAATCCCTCTTCAATCGCACGGATAATAAACCGTTCCGTATCCTCGTGAGTCCCATGAGGACAAAATTCGGTATGTGTATGTCCGTCTTTCTTCAAAGTCAGGCCTCCATGTTTCATTTCCTTTTGCCTATAAACCAAAAGTCAGGCAAGGCCAACAAGATCCCTTTTGTCGACATACAACGTTTTTTCCTCGCCAACTTTGGAATGGTTCTGAGTATCATTGATTTTCTCCATATACAGAGTTACGTCTTCTATTTGGAATGTATAGCGTACGATATTGCCGAGAACGTTAATGTCTGAGACCTTGCCCGCAAGTTCGTTACTTTTTAACCCCGGTTCTGTGTACACGGCTTCAGGACGCAGCGCGTAGGAATTGCATCCTGTTGTCAAAGTCCCTTCCCCGAACAGCTTTTTAACCTGTCCCTTTGACAAGACATTATAATTTCCAATAAAATTAGCGACAAATTCATTTTCGGGATGCCTATATAAATGTTCAGGCTCACCGAACTGCGAGATAGCCCCCTGATTCATCACATAGATCCGGTCGGATATATACATCGCTTCTGCCTGGTCATGGGTGACAAAAATCATCGTCATACCCAGACGTTTCTGAAGCTCACGAAGCTCCTTTCTGAGCTGCTGCCTAATCTGCGCGTCAAGTGCGCTGAGCGGTTCATCCAGCAGCAGAATTTTCGGCTCAACAACCAGAGAACGAGCCAGCGCCACCCGCTGCTGCTGACCGCCCGACAGTTCATGCGGGTAGGCCTCTGACTTTTCACTCAGGCCCACCATGTCCAGTGAACGAATGACCTTTTGCCGTATGACTGATTTTGAATACTTCTTCATTTTCAATCCGAAGGCGACATTGTCGAATACTGAAAAATTGGGGAACAGGGCATAAGATTGAAAAACCATACCCACTTCCCTTTTTTTCGGACTAACATGTGTCACATCTTGCCCGTCAATCACGATGCTGCCGTCGTCGATTGGAAGCAGGCCGGTAATCGCTCTTAACAATGTTGATTTTCCGCAACCGCTCGGGCCAAGCAACGTAACCAACTCACCTTTCTCAAGCGTAATATTTAAATGGTGCAGGATCCGTTTATTGCTTATTGTTAAGGAAAGCTCCTTAATCGTTAAAAAGTTCATTCGAAGCACGTCCTTTCGTCTGCGTAGCTCTACGGACCTTTTTATCGCGATCAGATGATGACACATAGGGTTTGTGCGACGTGATTTTCACAATAATTGCACTGATAATAAGAAGCAGTAAAAAGTACGATACAACTACTGCGCTTGACAGATGACCATTGATCTGCATCACTCTGAGCATATAAATCCGTATGGTTTCGAAATCTCCTCCGAGCAGCATGTTGGTAATTTGAAATTCTCCTAAAAACGTAGAAAAGGTCAACAAGCTGCCGACCATGATGCCAATTCTGATGTTCGGCAGCAGGACTTTGACAAATGCCTCCGGCTTGGAAGCACCCAGAATTTCTGCCGCTTCCATCAATGTTCTGGCATCTACTTCCCTTAAACCGTTGTGGATGCTTTGGTACATAAACGGCAGAGAATAGATAAAGATTCCTCCGGACAGAACGACAGTAAGCGGAATAAAGCCGGACGAATATGTTTTGAGAAGGCCTGTGGCCAGGACGACACCCGGAATAGCAT
This sequence comes from Sporolactobacillus pectinivorans, assembly GCF_002802965.1. Classification (NCBI taxonomy): domain Bacteria; kingdom Bacillati; phylum Bacillota; class Bacilli; order Caryophanales; family Sporolactobacillaceae; genus Sporolactobacillus; species Sporolactobacillus pectinivorans. The sequence continues at coordinate 220,033 of NZ_NXGA01000001.1, forward strand.
AGGGCATCAGCACAGTCGGTTTCAAATATTTTTCAAGATCGGGCAGATAAAGAGTAATTATGACGATACTTGGCACAACAATGATCAATACGGCGATCAGCGTGCCAAATGTCAGCAGACAGGATCGGACAATCGCTTCAATAAAACGCGGATCACTGTACAATTGTCCATACCACTTAAGTGTCAACCCAGAGGGGAAAATCGATTTTCCCCATTCTGTCGAAATAGAATACACAGCCGTCAGTAAAAATGGCACACACATAAAGGCAACAAAAAGTGTCAGGATCAGATTCGACAATGTTTTTCTCCTGATCATGACATATCCCTCCGAACGAGCCGCAGAAAGTACTCATCGACAATCAGGATAGCAATCATCGTCATAGCAAATAAAACAGCCATGGCGCCGCCAAGCTGTGGCTGGGCGAAAATATCTCCAGAAACCATAGCAGCAATTCTTGTAGTAACAAGATTGATGTTGCTTCCTACAAGAGCATAGGCGGTTTCGTAAGTCCCCATAGCGTTGGCAAATAAGATAATGAACGTACCAAAAACACTTGGCATGATATGCGGCAACCCAATGCGTATCCAGAATGACGTCGGACCTGCCCCGAGCAATAAAGCTGCTTCCTCCCATCTGTCGTCGATGCCTTTGAAAACAGGATAGAGAAACAATGCACCGAGCGGAACCTGAAAATAGATATAGGTTACAGCCAAACCCTGCCAGGAATATAAATTAAAGCTGCTCAGAAGAGGCACACCGATTTTTGACAACAGCAGAGTCAGAACACCGGCGTTTCCAATTAAAATAATGAAGGCAAACGCAAGCGGTACTCCCGCAAAATTTGCAGTCATATTGATGAACAGCATCATCCGATCCTGTACCCTCTGGTCTGACCGTGCAAGCGCATGAGCTACAAACATAGCCAGAATAATTCCGACCAGACTGGACACGATTGAAATAATAAAACTATTTTTAAAAGCTTCGTAGTAAAAAGGCTGTGTCATGATGGTCAGATAGTTCTGAAAGGTCCAGCCTGTATCGTCCTGATTGGCGAAACTTGCCCGGATCATGATCACCAGCGGTACGGCAAGGAAAAGGATAAGAACACCAAGAAACGGAAAAAGGCAAGCAAAAGCCTGCCTTTTTATTTTTTTGTTCAATTTTTCACACCCCCCGGCTTATTCATTTATTTTCATGCATTCCTGGAAAGTCCAGCATTTTCATATCTTCTGAAGGGACAATACCGAGCAGGTCGCAAATCAGCGGTGCAATCATCAACTGCGGCAGATCTTCTTCAGCCTGTCCGGTCTTCACCTTGTCTGAAATAATGTATAGCGGGACGCGACGCACAGCCTCTCTCGTACCACCGTGATGGCCATATTCATCTATCCCATGATCAGCCGTGACGATAATCTGATAACCGGCTTTTATCCACAGTGGCAATGTTTCCGCTAAAATAAGATCGGCTTTATCCACACTTTGCCGATATTCTTTCGAATCGGACGTGAACTTATGCCCCGTATCGTCGATGTTCATGGAATGAACGTATAGAAAATCCGGCCGATATGTCTTTAACAGATAATGTGCGTCCATAAACAGATGAGAATCCGGATACTGATCTTCAAAATAGAACATACCGTGCTGGATGGCCTTCTGTTCATTGTTTTGCAGGCGATCCTCGAAAAAGTCGAATGGAGCCCGATTGAACAGTTCGCTGACCCAATAATAGGCAGCGGCAGCCGTTTTCAGTCCCTGCTCGGATACCAGGCTGAAGACACTTTTCTTATTTGACAGCCTCACGCTCAAGTTCGTTACAATTCCATTTTCACATGGAGGAGTCCCTGTCAGCAATACCTCATACATCGGGCGTGAATTGCTCGGCAATTCTGATCGAACAGGGCAGCGGAAGGCCATTTTCTTTTCCACCAAATGTTCAAGGAAACCGAGCTCCTCAATTGCCGTATCATAGCGGCAGCCGTCCAGTGTGACCATAACTAGTTTACTGTTTGACATTGGCCAGTACCTGTTGCTGCCAGAGTTGAGGAAGCGTCTGAGCTGTTTTATCCCAAACACTCATATCTTTCAAAGGAACCACATTTTTATATTCAGAATCCGGAAGAAGTTTAGCTTTGATGCTTTCCGGTATTTTTACATCACTGCGGATCGGGCGCGCGTAGCCTTTTGCCAGATTTATCTGTCCTTTATCGGAAAGAATATATTCACGGGCAAGTTTTGCAGCATTCGGATGAGCGGCATTTTTATTGATAACAGTGGAATAACCGAACATTAAAGATTTATCTGTCGGGATCGAAACAGTAAAGCGGTTTTTATCAATCTGATCACGATAGCCAAGTCCAAGAAAATCCCAGATAATGGCTACATCGATTTCACCTTTTTCCAAGTTGGGAATCGTTGCATCGGTCATCGAAAGACGTCCCTGCTGCGCAATTTTTTTAAAGAAATCAATGCCCGGTTGAATGTTGCTTGGACTGCCGCCATTTGCTTCGGCGGCTGCCAGAACAGTCATTTGCGACATGGCAGCTTTCGTCACGTCACCGATTGAGATTTTATAATTACCCTTGAGCAGGTCCGCCCAGGTCTTCGGAGGGTTCTTCACATTTTTGGTATCCGTCATAAAGGCGATCGATCCGGTGTAGCTGACTGCGTAATAGCCATCGTTGTCCTTTGCCCAGCTTGGAATACTGTTCCAATAGGACGTTTTGTAAGGTACGGTCAACCCTTTTTGTTTGGCCAATACTGCAAAGTTCATTCCAACGTCACCGATATCTGCGGATCCGCTCGATTTTCCTGCCTGAAACTTGGCTAATTCTTCAGCACTTGACATATCGGTATCGGTATGTTTAATTCCATATTCACTTGTAATACCCTTCCAAGTATCGGCCCAGTCGGCCCAGGAATCCGGCATACCAACACTGGTAACAGCTCCCTCTTTCTTTGCAGCACTTGTAATTGAAGAAAGCGACTGATTGCTACTTCCGGAAGTACTGTTGCTTGAGCCGCACGCTGACAAAATACTTGCAATCATAATTCCCACCAGAATGATAGAGACACAACGTTTCATTTTCATTGCCATTCTCCCTTTTTTGTTTTATATTTGTTTTGTTGCTTTAACACTAAAAATAATACATTCAAATTGTAAACAAACATGTAAATAAACATTAAGATGTTGTAAAATAGCATCATTACATTTTCTATACTCAAAATGGAGGTGTCCGGGATTGAATGAGACCGCGGAACATAGAAAGGAGAACATCTTAATTGAATTAAATAATAACGGGAAGGTTTTTGTCGCTCATCTTGCCGCAACATTGGAAGTGACACCTGAAACAATCAGGCGCGACCTGTCTGATCTTGAAAAAAAACATTTGTTGAAGCGCACCCACGGAGGTGCCATCCCGTTTACCGGTCATTTAATAGAGCCAATATTTGAGAAAAAGAGAAAAATGGAGCTTAATGAAAAACAGAAGATCGGGAAAAAAGCGGCAAAAACGATCAAGAGGGGGGATACCATCGTCATTGACACCGGCACGACAACACTGGAACTTTGTGCCGCCATTGAGAATGTAACAAATATAACGATCATCACAAATTCACTTGCAGGTGCTTCACTGCTCACAAAACGACTGGAACAGAAATATTTTTCCGGTCAGATCATTATCCTCGGCGGTGCCGTCAATTCAGCCCAATACTCTATTGTGGGCAGTCTGACCGCACAAATGCTGATGCCTTTTAAGGTAAATAAGGCCTATATATCCTGTGGGGGAATTTCGGAACAAGCTGTCAGTGACTACAATATTGAAGAAGTTAATATTTCCAAAATCATGATGTCCCTTGCCGATGAAAACTTTGTACTAGCCGATCATACGAAACTCGGCAAGCAAGCCTTCTATAAAATTAACGAATTGTCCCACTTTGACAACATCATTTGTGACGTTGGTCCTGATGAAAAATGGAGAGAACAATGCAATCGTAATCAGATCTCCTGGATTTAGGCATGAACCCGCCCTCTGGTTTTCAAATTTCATAACAAAAGAGTTCCTTGCTAATGGATTGATAGTTTCCATCTTTAGTAAAGAACTCTTTTCTGCGTACAGATTGTTCTAAAGAAAACTAACCGGCGCATTGGTATAATAGTTAGCAGTTAAGCAAATCCAGAGACCCAACACAGCAATCAAGGAAGCAAGCAGAATCATTCCACCAAAACAGATTGCGTATAAAAGCGTGCTGCCGCGGGAACCATCATTAACGCAAAAGCCCAGCAGCACCTCTCAATCTGGATCATCATACTGGCAAAAATTCAAACTGTTAATCCTGTTTTTTGGCGTTTCAGACTTTTGATTGTTTTTAAGGCCCGGCGATGCGTTTTCTTATTCGGGCTTTTCAATTCTCTTCTTGCTCTTGAAATTTCAGTTTTTTGCGGCATGTCCTTTCCCTCCTTGGTATAAATATCCAGATACACTGGATGCAGTATCGGGGAGAAAGAAAACACGTTATCTCTCCAACTCCGCCATCATTGATTATTTGCCGGTTTGTGTTGCTTCAACTTGTTTCAATTCACCCATCATCCATGTTTTATAATTTTTCCCAGTCGGCAGTGTTTCCGTTACATTGATCACAGGGACGCCGTATTGCTTGCACAGTGTCACCATTTTGTCCACGGTCGGATCGATATTCTGAATATTGCAGACAAAGAAGGCAATTCGTTTTCCCTTGATATCCTTCTGCATGTCGGCGATATCTTTCGGGGACGGATCCGATTCCTGATCGACAGCAAGTGCAAAGTGATTATCAGCTACTTTATAGCCCAGTGCATCTAGCGTATAATCGAAAACCGGTTCGGAAACATCAACGGACTTGCCGTCTGAATTTTTGCTCAGGTGAACAATCTCATCTTTTACGGGCTTGATGCTTACAATAAACTTTTTGGCATTTTCTTTAAAAAGAGCGGCGTTTTTAGGATCAATTTGCCCCAGTTTAACAGCCACATCGTTTGCCAGTTTCGGCATTGCATCTGGTTGATACCATAAATGCTCGTTATCCCCATCTTTTTTGTTCATCAGATCTTCTCCGACACGAATGACGGCTTGGTTGCTACCGTTCTTAATCAGGTTATCCATCCACCCGTCATACCCAAGGCCGTCATAAACAACTAATTTTGCCTGATTCACCGCTTTTGCTGCTTCCGTAGTCGGTTCATAACTATGTGGATCCACGCTGGGTTTATTAATTAAAGACGTGACATTGACTTGATTGCCTCCAACTGCTTTAATTACTTCCCCATAAAAATCTTCTGCGGCAACTGCATTAATCTTAGCGGTGCTCCCGGAACCCGCCGCATTTGAATGACCGCATCCAGTTAGAATTCCTATTAATAAAACAATGCAACCCATTAATAAAACAAATCTGCTGACAAACTTTTGTTCTCTCATTCTCCTGAACTCCCTATGTCACCGACATCTCTATTGTATTGAAACTATTTTATTTGATAGCGTATTAGCAAATAGAAATCATTACGATTTAACTTGTCTAATAAATAATCAATTTTATTTTAAAAACTCTCCTCAAGTTTCGACCAGTTGCTGTTAAATTCCGACTCCGTCAAAAGGCAACGTTCCAGATCCTCAATAATGTCATGCGGCTCTAACTCCGTCCCAATGAAAACAAGCTTTGTATGACGGTCGCCGTATGCATTGTCCCATTCCTGCAGCACTTCAGGGTGAGAAGAAAGAATCTGCTTCTGCTCCTGAATGGGCAGAGAGGCAACCCAATAGGTGACAGGTTCCAGGGAGACGGATGGTCCGGCCTGCGACAACAGCATCGCCGTGCTGTTCCGCGTCGCACACCAGGCAATCCCCTTGGCCTGGACTATATTCTCAGGGAGATCATTCAGAAAACGGTTCAGGCGTCCCGTATGAAAAGGATATCTTCGGGCATAGACGAATGAAGATATCCCGTATTCCTCGGTCTCCGATGTATGATGATCCGTTCCATTCGTCAGCTCCTGAATCCATCCGGCTGCAATGATTGCTTTCTGATAGTTGAAGAGGGATGTATTCAGAATTTCCTTCGGATCCACTTTTCCCTGCACAGTGCGTATTATTCTTGCTTCAGGTTGCAATATCCGAATGACGTGTTCTAGTTTAGAAAGGGTTCGTTCGCTGACTAAATCGCATTTATTAATGATCAGAACATCACAGAACTCAATCTGATCAATTAGAAGATCGGCAATTTGCCGATCATCGTGCTCACCGATCCCCTGCTTGCGATCAACCAGGGAATCTCCAGACTGAAAGTTTACCATAAAACGATAGGCGTCTACGACAGTCACCATTGTATCCAGGCAGCAGGACCGGGTCAGGTCAATACCACTCTCTTGATCAACATAGGAGAAAGTTTGGGCGACAGGTACCGGTTCGCCAATACCCGTCGATTCAATCAAAACATAATCAAAACGGCCTTCCTTTGCCAAGTGGTCCAGTTCAATAAGCAAGTCTGTTCTCAATGTGCAACAGATGCAACCATTTGACATCTGGACAAGTTTTTCATCTGTTTTTGAGAGCCCGCCTGCTTGTTCAATCAAGGCAGCGTCAATATTCACTTCACCCAGATCATTAACAATCACAGCCACTTTAAGTCCCTGGCGATTGTGCAAAATATAATTCAGAATTGTCGTTTTACCTGAACCCAGATAGCCACTCAAGATCGTCACCGGAATTTTCTTCGCCACAGATCAGCCTCATTCCTCTTGGAAATCTAATAAGTTTACCAGCTTGCTTTTCTGACACCTGGAATCTGTCCTTTATGCGCATACTCCCTGAACGCAATGCGGGACATCTGAAATTTTCTCATATAGCCATGCGGCCTTCCGGTTAATGGACAACGATTGTGCAGCCGCGTCGGGGATGAATCACGCGGCAATTTAGCCAGGGCTGCATAATCACCTCTTGACTTCAGCTCACGCCGCAAACCCGCATATTGAGCTACGATTTGCTCACGTTTCTTTTCTTTGACCATTTTCGATTTTTTGGCCATCAAAAGATACCTCCCTTACTCAATTAAAATGAATCGTAATAATTACGATTTGCATTTTTGATTAAACCATACTTTTGTCCTTTATGCAAGAGATAAGGGAATATGTAATAAAAATGATGCAGGCCGAGATAAAAAGTGACGCATTCATTTTTAATCGTTACAACCCTCTTAAAATGCATAGCGATCCCGCTAGTACATCAATTCTTAATTAGACTGACCGATTCAGATGAAATAATGATTTTAACTCCTAATCTCTTCGCAATTTTAGTCAAAATATCCAATGGGATATGATCATAACCGTTTTCGATTCGGGAAACCATACTTTGTTTCGTGGAAAGCAGATCCGCCATCTCCTTCTGAGACAACCGTCTACTTTTGCGTAGTCGAACGAATTGATCGGCAAGATCGCAGCGACTATTTTTCGAGATGGAATTTCCCTTAACTTTTAAATAATCTTCCCAGGGTCTTTTTGCTTTAGCGTTCCCCGCATTTCTAAATTCTGAAGGAAAGTTCATTCTCAACAGTCCTTTCATTACATTATATAAAAGCCCCCAGTGACGAACGTTGGGGACTTCTACGCTATGAATCAATAAGAATATTTAGAGCTGCTCATCAATTAGGCAAATGTTTGAAAGAGTAAAAAGATGTTAAGGCAGATAACTATTCCGGCGACTACCCATGCCAGAGACGTTGTCAGCCGGCGGTTAACGAGCTGACCCATGATTCTTTTTTTACTTGTAAAGATAACAAGTGGAATAATTGCCAGTGCGATCCCAAAGGACAGCACAACCTGACTCATCACCAGTGCATTCGTGGCGTTCGCTCCCGTCACAATAATAGCCAGCGGCGGAATCATCGAACAGACACGCCGAATAAAAATCGGAATTTTTTTATGGATAAAACCCTGCATCATAATATCTCCGGCCAACGTTCCGACTGACGAACTGGAAAGCCCGGCAGCCAGCAATCCGATGCCAAATAGCAAGGAAGCCCCAGGTGCAATGTAGAGGCCAAATTGTTTGAAAGCCACATTCAGATCGGAAATGACGATGTGTCCGTGGAAAGTTGAAGCAGCGACTGCAAGCATAATCGCGTTGACTAAACCGGCAATAACCATCGCAATCAAAATATCGATCAGTTCAAAATGGAAAATCTTTTTCCTTTCTCCCGGCGTCTGGCCAATCACTCGTCTGCTCGTCAAGCCTGAGTGCATGTAAATGGCATGGGGCATCACAGTCGCCCCCAAAATACCGGCAGCAAGCAAAATACTATCTGTTCCTTGAAAACGTGGAACAAAACCGGCCATCAGAGGCCTGAATTGCGGTAATGAGAAGGCAATTTCGCAACTAAAAGCAATGACAATAATAAAGACCATGGTGGCGATGGCCATCTCAAGAGGGCGAAAACCTTTGACCTGAAAAACTAGAATAAGTAATACGCTGAGGGCGGTCAAAATAGCTGCAGGAATCATTGGCAAACCAAAGACGAGATGAAAACCCAGTGCTGCGCCGATAAATTCAGCCAAATCGGTCGCCATGACCATGATTTCTCCCTGGATCCAATAAAAGACTGCTACGCCAGGTTTCCATTCATCACGCAGGATTTCCGGTAAATTCCGCGAAGTTGCAATCCCAAGTTTCGCCGATAGGGTCTGAATTAGAATTGCCATCAGATTGGATACAATGACAACCCACAGCAACAGATAGCCAAATTGTGAACCGCCCTGAATGTTTGTCGCATAGTTTCCGGGATCAATATAAGCTACCGCAGCAATAAAAGCCGGGCCAATAAAAGGTATTGCCTGCTTCCATCCCTTCTTCTGCCCAATCGCCGTCTGAAAGGATTCGGACTGCTCTCCCCGTTTTCTTTTTGGTAGTGTCCCTACTGTCGCTACACCATCGACTGCAGAAACGATCGACTGTCCATCTTCCTTGTATGACATTTTATCGGACCTCCTCTTCGCTTGATTCATTTTTGTTTCTCTAGGGAAACTTTACTTCCTGTATTTAATTTACGCCCATCTGAGGTAAATGACAACCCTAAAATCGAAATTTTTTTCTTTTTTTGCGTACAAAAAAAGCAGTAAACGACGTGTTTGCTGCTTTTACTTCTAAATGGATCCGTGAATCATTTGCGGCCTAATTAACCACGCAACATACGCAGTCCATTAAGAATAACAAGAATCGTGCTGCCCTCGTGGCCTACGACGCCGATCGGCATGGATATTAATTGCAGAAGGTTGCTGCACATCAATACGCCAATCATCGACAGTGCAAAGGCAATATTGATTTTCACAATACGGTTCATCCGTTTCGATAATCGGACGGAGTCAGCTATTCTTTGCAGGTCGTTCTTCATCAAAATGATATCGGCTGTATCGAGTGCTGCATCGTTGCCTCCGCCCATGGCAATCCCTACAGAAGCCTGAGCAAGCGCCGGGGTGTCATTGATTCCATCACCAACCATGCCCACAGAACCATACTTTTCACTTAACTTTTTGATTTCATTGACTTTGTTCTCCGGCAAGCAATTAGCGATAAAAGCGCTGACACCCGTCTCTTTTTGTATCTCTGCAGCTGTTTTCTCGTTGTCACCAGTCAGCATAATTGTCTGAATGCCATAGTGATGGAGTGTTTTGATGGCCTCTACCGAAGACTCCCTGATTTGATCTCTTAATGCGAAAGCGCCAATAATCCGGCCTTCAGAGGCCACATAAACAAGGGTATGGTCTTCAGGCAACTCGGATTGATTTCGCTTGAAGAAATCCTGCATGGTCGCGGCGTCAAGCATCTCCGCTTTACCAATAATATAAGACCGGCCATCGACCTCTCCGGTAACCCCAAATCCCGGCTTCACTTTGACATGTTCCGCTTCCGGTATTCCCGATTTTCCATACTTTTTTGCGTATGTGACAATCGCCCTTCCAAGCGGATGGGAAGCATTATTTTCAATGGCAGCCACTGCGGCCATAAACACCGAATCGTCAAGATCACTCCGGTTCATCATCTGTGTCACTTCTGGCATACCCTTAGTCAGCGTTCCGGTTTTGTCAAAAGCTAATGCTTTAACACCCGCCAGCTGCTCCAGATATACACCACCTTTAATGAGAATACCCTTTCTGGCTCCATTAGCCACGGCAGACAGAACCGCCGGCATTGTTGAGGCTACCAGTGCACACGGCGAAGCTACAACGAGCATGACCATGGCACGATAAATCGTATCACTCCAAGACCAGCCGAAGATAAAATGTGGTAAAAACATCATGAACAGTGTAATGACGACAACAACTTTAACATACGTCCTTTCAAACCGTTCAATAAACAGCTGAGACGGTGCCTTTTCACTCTGTGCCGTTTGGACGAGTTCAACAATTTTGCTGAAAAGGGAATCCTCACTTCTTTTTGTAACGGAGACCAGCAAATTACCGTCTATATTGACTGTCCCAGCCATAACAGCATCATTGATTCTTTTCAGAACAGGAATCGATTCCCCAGTCATCGATGATTCGTCAATCGTCGTTTCGCCCTTTGTAATCAAACCATCTGCAGGGATTCTTTCACCAGGTTTAATGCGAATCTTATCCCCCGGATTCAACTGATGGACTGATATCGTCTGTTCCTGATTATTGACCACAAGCCTTGCTGTTTCCGGCTGCAAATCCATCAACGATGAAATAGCAGAAGAACTCTTAGCCATCGAATAATGCTCCAACGCACCGCTCAGGGCAAAGATAAAAATTAAAATAGCTCCTTCCAGCCAATGATCAATACTTGCCGCACCGATCGCTGCAAATCCCATGAGCAGTTCAACATTCAATTGTTTGTTTTGAATGGTGTCTATAATACCGGCTTTAATCTGGTAATAACCCCCGATCGCGTAAGCAAAGAGGTAGACAAGCCAAAAGTTAAATCCTGTCGCCTGACCAAGAATATAGCCCAATAAGGTCAGTGCTCCTCCGATCAGGGCTGCAATAAGTTCGCCATGATGAATCAAAATCTGCTTTATTTTTTCAACAAACGAATGTCGTTTAGCTTCTATTTTCAAATCTGTTTCCTGAAGCATAAAAAATCAATCCTTTCATTGATTATTGAGAATAGGTATCAACTATCAATCTATCTATGATGAACAATGCTTCTGATCATTTGCAGAAACAAAGAAACATTCTTAATAGAAGAGCTATTTTTTAGTGATCTTATACTTGAATTTTATCATCATTTTATGTAATTTCAAGCATTTTGTTCTCATTTAATTATTGTAGTTGATAATGATAATTGTCATCATTTATAGAAGATATGATAATGATTATCGTTGTTATTTGCCTTTAAAACCGAAATTTATTAGGAAATTCAATGATTAATCCTTGTCATTATCCCTTGTTTTCAACAAACTAATTACTATATTATATATAATGTAATAATTAGGATAATAAGAATCCAAAAAAGTTACGTGATGATGCATTCCAAAATCCAGGATTTATATAAGAGTACTATATTTTCTATTATTCCTTGATAATAATTATCGTTTCCTCTGATATTTTCTGAAATTGTATCCCCAATTCAAAGATAGTCTTTTACATTCTGGAATTTTGTGCTGCTATCTGCCTGATTTTTCATGGGGGGGGCTGGCAACAGAATGGGAAGATACTGACGATGGAAGCTGCTTACACGATTCTGGCAACCCGTGAAGTCCAGGCGTTCTGGGCGCAGGTTTCATCATACCCTCTCACGTACAGTCATCCGGAAGAAGGACTGAGAGAAGGTCATCGTGCTGATGGGATACGTGCGAAAGCAATTTGGAAGTCGAAAAGGAAATCACTCAGATGAAACAGGCGAAGCAGTATCTGCTGAGCCATTGGGATCGGTTGTTTGATTAGCGAAAGACCGTAGCCCCCTCATGCCGGCAAGCTGGGTGCCATGGAATCCAGCCAATGACGGGTGACTTTCCGCATGAAGAAACGAGGCATACAAAAAATAGCGAAAAACGGGAGGAGAAAAATGTTCCTCTCGTTTTTCGCTACAGACTGACTTTTTGGAACAGCCTCTTTTTCATTTGTTCTTATCATTCTTAAAAATGTCGCTAAAAATGTCTAATACGTAATTAAGTATTATATAACCGATTCCAGTCCGAGAAAATAGTTGCCATTGTGCTTGGTATCAACAATGATCAGAAGAAGAAAGATCAAAGTCATAACAATTCTAATAATCCAGTAGACGCTTCTACTCGTCCTCTTTAAATTTCCTTTCTCCTTTTACAATAAGTGTGGGAAAGAGTTTTTTAAAAGATGGTGTCTAGCACTATCGCTATATGTGAATCTATATTGTTGTTTCGCAGCAGTAAAATGTGAGTGCCATTCAAAAATGTCTTTATTCAGAGGAGAGATGCCATAGGTAGATCGAGGCCACTGAACCAAAAGGTGAATAACGGCACCGATACGTCTCAAACTGCTGTTTTGTAATGGCTTTAAGTCCGTACAAACGGCACATGCCACGCTTAATGGCAATGTCCCCCCAGCTGACCACATCCGGGCGTTCCATAGAATGGATTAATAGCATTTCTGCTGTCCAGCGCCCCACTCCTTTCAATGTGCAGAGGTGCTCGACAACTTCTTCATCCGGGAGTGTCCGTAATTCATCAAGGTCAAATTGCCCGTCCGCGATTAACCTAGCATTTTCGCAGATACAGACTGCCTTCTTCATTGTCATGCCGCAACGCTGAATAGTATCCTCACTTTCGCTGGCCAGGTGTTCGGCCGTGATTTCACCGAATTGCGCCTGCATCCTCATCCAGATTGTCCATGCGGATTTCGTCGAAATGAGCTGTCCGATGATCGCATAGATCAGCGCGGCGAAAAGGTCCGGAATGGTCTCCCTTTCCACACACCCAATTCTTTTCATTGCCGTGCCAAGCAAGGGATCTGCCTTACTCAGGTAGCGGACCGCTTCATCACCATAACGGAAATATGCCGTTTCAACAGTTTGCATATTCAGCAGCTCCAAACGAATTTTTTCTATCCGGGCTTCCAACTTATGTGCAAACCCTCCTCCAATGCCTTTTACAAGACACATTTTTTAAACTCCTTGCCTCTCCAGCAGCAGTAAATGTTCCTTCATCTTCATTCCGCCGCGGTAGCCTGTAAGCTTGCCATTTTTACCAATGACACGATGACATGGAATAACGATCAGCATCGGATTTTGCCCAATCGCACTTCCAACCGCGCGCACTGCCTTCGGATTATCAAGTGCAAGGGCAATATCCGAATACGTCTGAACTTGTCCATAAGGAATTTCTTTAAGTTGCTCCCATACACGCTTTTGGAAGTCGGTACCTTCTAAATCAACTGGAAAATGAAAGACTTCTCGATCTCCTTGCAGATACTCGGTTATTTCCTTTGCCTCTTCACGTAATTTCTCTCCATTCTCCAGCCATTTCACATTTGGAAATCTCCGGTCGACCCACTTCTCCATTTCGCTAAGACTTCCATCCTGTGAACCAACAAAAACCAGCCCTTTGTCAGTTGCCGCAATGTACAGCTTTCCGATCACTGTGGCAATCCTGGTCCAATATAATATATTTTTACTCTTCACCATGTTTTCACTTCCTTCGCTTTTTGCCGGCACTCATAAGTGGTAGACTTTTACTGCGCACCGTTAACAATCAAACTTGGTTCCAATGGTTCATCGTTTAAATAGTGTCCCATTTTCACCTCTCTCTTTTGACTACTTGCCTGAACTCAGAAGGCGTCTGATGCACTATTTTCTTATACTATAAGAAAATATAAAATTTCAGCGGATTATAGTATAAGCGCAACTAAGCCTCTGTCTTCGCCTAAAGGCTTGCCAATCGGCAAGTTTTCTTTAAAAGTCGTGGCAAACTGGGCGGGATTCCCGATCCCCACAAGTCTGCCGATCTCGATAACGCTTTTATCCGAGTGCCGGAGATGCCATATTGCTTTATCGATGCGCACCCGTAGAAGATAGTCCAGCGGCGTCATTCCGCTTATTTTTTTAAACGTTCTGTGCAAGTGGAACGGACTTCCGTGACACTCCTCCGAAATTTTATTTAATGTCAGATTCTCTCTGTAGTTCGCGTCAATGTAATCCTTGATCTGCTGTGTCCATTCGTCATTTGGGACAATGTCACCTGCCGGTCTGCAGCGTTTGCACGGGCGGTAACCCGCATCCAGCGCATCTTCAGCTGATCGGAAAATTGCTACATTCTCCTTTTTTGGCAATCGCGACTTACAGGAAGGGCGGCAGAAAATTCTTGTCGTTTTCACCGCGTAAAAAAAACACCCATCATAAGCCTTGTCATTTTCCGAGACGGCTTTCCACTCTTCATCTGATACCGTGCTCTCTCTGACATTTTTTTCTGTCGTCATTTTCTGGCCCCCCAAACATCCGTGCTCATGCATTACCATGATTATAGTCTAATTGTGCGCCAAACAGCGGTTTTTAAAGTAAAAGAGCAAGATTAAAAAAGTAAACGTTGCCTCTCGCTTCAAGATTATTCTGCGGCTAAATCAGAATCCCGTTATACTTAAAAGGGATTATGAAGGATGAATAATCAGTTTCTATAAGAGGCGGGAGAAAAAATGAAACGACAGTACTTTCAATCTGGCGACATTCGACTATCTTATTTGGATTTCGAAGGGAGAGATAAACCAATACTATTATGCTTGCATGGCCACTTTGGTAACGCCGCCGCATTTGCGCAACTCGCAGAAAAATTACCTGACTGGCATGTCTATAGTCTTGACCAAAGAGGCCATGGATGGAGTCAGCACGCAGAAGATGGTTATGGTTATCGGAGGGAAGATTATATTCAGGATGTATTAAATTTTATGGACAAAGTGCTGCAAAATAAACCGGTTGTCATCCTCGGACATTCATTGGGCGGTGTAAACGCCTATCAGGCAGCGGCAAGAAGAAAAAATCCTGTTCATGGATTAATCATTGAGGACATTGGGGCAGTCGTTAATGATGACCTGTCTTTTGCCCGCTCCATCGTTGATTCCACGCCGACATTAAGCGCGCTCGGAGAAAGTTTGAAGAAATTTGGAATCAATGATTACCGCTACTTTATTGAAAGTGCGTATGAAAATGAATCAGGTTGGCACTTTCGATTTGATAAAGAAAATCTTCCCGTTTCCCAAAGTCATTTAAATGGTGATTGGTGGACAGATTTTCTCGCAACAGATTGTCCTGCATTTTTACTGCATGGTAAACATTCACATGTTGTTTCTGATGAACAAATCATCGAAATGGCGAAAAAGCGTAAAAACACAACCTATCAATTCTTTGAAAAAAGCAACCACACCATTCATGACTGTGAGCCGCGAGCTTTTAACGAGGCTGTTTCAAATTTTTTAAGACAAATTTAACTGTGAGCCATTACATCGAAATGGGTAACTCGGCTAAATTTAAGTGCACCATTCTTCGTCACTGTATGCTGATGAAATTGATAGACAGGTTATTCCTCCGGCTCTCAGGGGCTTTCTTTTTTGAAAAAAGCCATGTTGCCACAATCTCTCCGATCCTTTGTTTTTTACATAAACCAAGCTATTCAAACGTTTAATTAAAACAGGGGACAGTGTGACAAATGCATTGACTACGGGAGCCGAGCACAAGTGGGCGGTTGATAATATTCATAAAGTGGGTCAGTTAAATCCCAAATTCAAAAGAATTGCCAATTTATCTATTCTTAGATTGGAATACACGCATCAACTGCCATTAAAAAATTGTTTGATTTATGCGATGATGTACTTCATTCCAAGTTTCCGATATAATATTCGGTCGCCCTATGGTTCCCTGGATAAAAAAGCGTAAAGTATTAGTAGGATAAGGTTTTTGAATTGATCAGTAGCACCTAAAATGGCAACGAGGCTACTGTGTCCTTCTTTTCATTCCGTGTGCTCATAAATGTTGTTTCCCCTATCTCTGTCTCAGCTCCTTATGCTCTTCTTTTATATTAGAGAAGCTTATTGGTACACTATTTTACCGGCAAGAGATCAACAGATGGACTTCAGAAAACGCTGAAGTAGCACCGAATCCCAAAAGAGATCACTAACTGAGAGTCAAAGGACTATTTGACGCTCATTAACTTAGACTTTTCTCTTCATGACTCTACAGTGACAACAAAGTCGTATATTGTCAGGTTACATTAATCGTATCAGTGCTTGACAGAGATTACCATTTGTGATTAAATAACCACTAATCTTTATATTCGTAAAAACGTTGATAGAATCAAGTAATGGTTGTCAATTAAGTCTCAGAAAGTCGGCGGCCGATGTGAGCCGACACATTGATGAACATGAACTACCCTCTTGAGTGCTGCTGTGAACGGAAAGATTCATTCTTATTCATTAAGAATTTCAATTAACAGCAGCCGGTGCCCAACCGTTATGATCGGGAAGAGCGGAAAATCTTCGGGTTTTCAACTAGGGTGGTATCGCGCCACGTCGTCCCTATTTTTAGGGGCGGCTTTTTTTTATCATTAATTAATTGGAGATGAATCATATGAATGAATGGGAAGCTTTATCTTTTTCAAAAAGGGAAGAAATCGAAGAACAATTCGAAGTACTGAGTCGGGGAACTGAACAAATTATTCCGGATAATGGTTTAAAAGAAAAATTAATCACATCAATTGCTTCCGAAACTCCGCTTCGCGTAAAACTTGGACTGGATCCTTCAGCTCCTGATGTACACATTGGTCATACAGTAGTGTTGCATAAGCTGCGTCAATTTCAGCAGTTCGGCCATATCGTCCAGCTTGTGATCGGTGATTTCACAGGAAGAATTGGTGATCCAACGGGAAAATCGGTTACACGCAAACAGCTGACCGATGAGGAAGTCAAAGCAAATGCCAAAACATATTTTAAACAGTTCAGCAAAGTGATTGATATGGAAAAAGCAACAGTTAACTACAATTCGACATGGCTTGCGCCGCTTCACTTTGCAGATGTGATCCGACTGGCTTCAAAAACAACCGTCGCCAGGATGTTGGAGCGCGATGATTTTGAGAAGCGGTACCATGCAGGTCAATCCATCGCCATTCATGAATTCTTCTACCCGCTCATGCAAGCCTATGACTCCGTTGCCTTAAAGTCGGACATTGAACTGGGCGGAACTGATCAAACATTTAATTTATTAATGGGAAGGCACTTGCAGGAAAGCTATGGTCTGGACAAACAAGTGGTGATGACGATTCCCTTGCTTGAAGGCCTGGACGGGATCAAGAAAATGTCAAAGTCTCTTGGAAATTACATCGGCATCGATGACGACCCGGAAAGTATGTTTGGCAAAGCGATGTCCATTCCGGATCCTCTAATGATAAAATATTTCGCTCTTGCTACAGATTTGTCTGCAAATGTTTTGGAAAAAATAAAAACTGCTTTAAGCGACGGTTCTCTTCATCCAAGGGATGCAAAATTAAAACTGGCCTGGACGCTTGTCAGAATGTACCACGGACAATCTGAAGCAAATAAATCCAAAATAAATTTTCTTTCGGTTTTTCAAGAACATGCCCTCCCAGAACATGTTGAAGAGGTTCCGTTACAGATAAGCCAGGAAAAAATCTGGATTATCGATTTATTAGTTACGAGGCTGCAATTATTTAAAACGAATGGAGAAGCCAGGAGAATGATTTTAGCCGGAGGCATCAAGATTAATCAGGAAAAAATAAATGATGTGCATCTAGTATTTAAACCGGAGGACGGTATGATTATCCAAGTTGGAAAAAGACGTTTTATTAAAATCAGGTGCTGACTGATCAGGTCATCCATTGCAACGGACTCTGTCATTACTACTAAACCTGGTTTTGCCGACATTGGCATCAAAATTAAATGCAACAAACTCTCAATTACAATGGTTTGTTGATTCATACAACTTAATCTTTGCTGCGACACTGATACCTGCAGGTCTGCTGGGCAATCGTTTTGGCCGTAAAAAATGCTTATTTTGTCCTTGGACATATTCGGCTTGTCGTCCATGCTTTGCGCCTATGCAACGTCGCCGGCGATACTGATTGTTTATCGGTGTACGCTTGCTCTTGGCGCGGCGACGTTGATCCCAACATCCATGTCAATTATTCCTGTACTATTCGCCAAAGGAACAGCCTTATTAAGTTTAACCACCGCTTCCGGCATCCAGCAGAAAGAGAAATGTGAATAGCGGCCCTTGTTCCTAATAAGAAAATATATCAGAACTTGGACAGATTTATCAGAACTCAGTAAAATATATCAGAACCCAGACAATTTTATCAGAACTCAGCGAAATATATCAGAACTCAAGTCATTTTATCGGAACTCAGTAGCGGATAGTCTTTTTTTTTAAGTTTCCTAGAAAATAGTTGATTAACCCAGTTTTTCGATCACTGCTTTGGTTACAGCTGCCGTCGATTGAGGATTTTGGCCTGTGATCAGATTACCGTCCACTTCATAATGGGTGGACCAATTGGGAGCAGCAACAAAAATAGCTCCCAGATCACGTATCTTACTTTCCAATAAGAATGGCAGGAATGGTTCCAGTCCTATCTCAGCCTCTTCTTTGTCCGTAAACGCGTTAACACGTTTTCCGGCGATAAGTGGCTGACCATTGGATAGTGTTGCACCAACTAATCCTGCAGGTCTGTGACAAACCGCAGCCACGATCTTGTCCCCTTCATAGAAATCGCGCAGCAATTCCTGAAGTTTTTTATTTTCAGGAAGGTCAAACATCGCTCCATGTCCGCCTTAGCAGGAAAATGGCATCGAAACGATCATAAGATGCATCTTCAAGTCTCGATGTGTCTTGCAGATACTTTCCTACATCCAGGATCTCCTGCGGTGTATGCTCATCTACACTGCCGGGATCAACGGTGCTTTTCCCGCCATGAGGACTCGCAATTGTGACAGTGTACCCTTTCTTCTTGAATTCAATGTATGCTTCAGCAAACTCGGATAACCAAATACCCGTAGTTTTACCTTTTGTCATTTCTGTATGATTCGTGACAACCATTAGAATATTTTTTGACACAATCATCACCTCCTAAAAAGTTTTTTATTATTTTGTCATTCTAATCCCGGATATTATATAAAACAAATTATGTTTTTATCTGGACAGTCAAAAGTTTTAAACCACTAAGAAATCAGTAACTCGTCATGTACCTCAGGTGTTTCCTGCTTTTCTTGAATTATTTGCGTTATGGTTAAATGCTGATTTTGTGCAAACCGTTGAAAAATCGTCTGACGTAAATAGGCCATAATCGTTGCCTCTGAGGCTGCTCTCTTGGACGGTGTCCGTAAAAAACGAAAAGCTTTGTTTTGTCGTTTGTTTTCCTTGCGCAACGCAATCATTTGAAGTAGGCCCATTGCGATGCAACTGCACATCATAAAACCTTCGATGGCTTTGACGGTTTGACAAATTCGTTTTTGCACCGGTGATAATCACAACAAACCATTGAAACGCAGCGAATCTATGGAAACGGGAACGGAACAACAGAAGTACGGAATCAATATATTTTAACATGGCCCTAGTCAATCACACTGAGACAGGGTAAACTAGAAACACGATAACCCTAGGTGATTTTTCTCCTCGCTTGTGGTAAAGAGAGGATACCATAAAATCCCATTTAGGGGTTATCCTTTTGTTTATTTACACAGAACTTTTCACTCTCCAGTTTTTATAAACTACCGATAAAAATATTTATACATATGCGAATGACAGAAACAAATAGAAAATTCTCCTCAAGGTACCAAAAATATTTCCCTATTAATTCACAGTGGTAAAGTTTAGTAATTCACTTAGGGTCCGGCCATGATTAAATTATTTGCCCGTCTCCCTTTTTTCTTTTAAAAGCTTTTGAAATTCCCTTTCTAATTCTTCAGAGGGTTCAATACTTAAGCGACTGAGTACTGCCGTTACTTTTGTTTCAAGCAAGAGGCGCTTCTCTTTTTCGTCATCCCGATTCTTTTTCGGTTTGTCGTATTTCCATTGCCGGTAGGTTCCTTCAAACACCCGGATGGTTTGACTGCGGATTTCCAAGATCCGCGTCGCAATATTCTCGATGAATCGGCGATCATGGGAAACGAAAATGACACTCCCCTCATACTCTTTAAGAAGCGACTCTAAAGCGCCAACTGCCTCCATATCAAGATAGTTCGTTGGCTCATCCAAAATTAATGTATTAATATCACTTAAAAACACTTTCGTCAAAGCAACTTTGACACGTTCACCGCCACTCAAAACCCCGACCACCTTATACACATCCTCTTTGAAGAAATGCATGCGGGCAAGCACCGTGCGGATCAGCGTTTCCTCCTGTTTTGATGTCGCGCGGACATTCTCGATGATCGATTTCTCTTCATCCAATATATTTAGATTTTGACTGAAGTAACCGATTTTCATTGCCGGAGAAGTCATGATTCCAGGCTCTTGGTTGATGATCTTCTTGACAAGCGTCGTCTTCCCGCTTCCATTAGGACCGATAATCACTAACTTGTCACCACCACGAACGAGAAAACTCGTTTTGCACCAAAGTATTCGTTCGCCAACCCGGCCGGATACATCCTCTGCGCGGAGAATAATTCGATTCTTAAACGTTTCTTCATTTGGCAGATTCATCTTAAGCGGCTGAAGCTCTTTCACTTTTTCTACCTTTTCCAGTTTTTCCAACCGCGTTTCAATGGCGTTCGCCGTTTTCTGCAGCTTCTTTTGTTTTTTCGTAAAATCTTTTCCCTTTGAATCCGACAAATTGACATTTTTCGGCTTTTTCGTTGCCCGCTGAGCTTTTTTCTCTTTTAATTTCAATGCTTCTTCTAACTGCTTCTTCTTTGTCTCATAGCTTTCATAAGCCGATTGTTGCTCCGCACGCTCTGTTTCTTTTTGCGCGGTATAATTGCTAAAATTGCCTGTATACACTTTGATCTTACCTTCATTGATTTCCCATATTGTTGTGCATAGTGCATCCAGAAAGGCCCGGTCATGCGACACAATGACAAACGCACCCTGCCACTCGTTCAGTTTCTTCTCCAACCATTCAATATGATCCGTATCAAGATTTGTCGTTGGTTCATCAGCAAGCAGCAGTTCCGGAATGCTCACAAGCGCCTTTTGAATGTATTCCTGAGTTACTTCCCCACCGCTTTTTGTTGTATCCGTTCGTTTTAACTGTGGCAACAGCGTACATCGTGCCCGCCGAATCACCGTTCCTTCTTCCGGAACCATCTTTTCAGCAAAAATGTTCAACAGCGTCGTTTTCCCGCATCCATTTCGGCCAACTAATCCAATTCGATCCTTTTGATGAATGTGCAGCTGATCCACATCGAGTAATAAACGATCCTTTACATAATGCTTTATATGAAGCGCTTCTAACAAGATCATCGAATCATCCCCCGTTCTTCATTTTTCGGGGACAAAAAAATGCCCCTATCTGCTCATTCAGAATAGGAGGCATTTGCTGTAGGCGAACACCAAAAAAGCCGATTTTTTGGCTGGCCTCCGATGACCAATCCTATCCTGAAAACACCGATCTGAAAACATAGCTACAGAATAATTCTGCTAGGTATACATATCTTCAGTTATCGGATTTCGAAAATAGGATTAGTTTTTCATCGGCCTTTGGTTCACCCTTCCGTTCATTTCAATTACATTTAATTTAAGCAATACGTTAAGAATTGTCAAATGTTCCGCGATAACGGGTAATTTTAGTACAGCGGTTTTAAATGTGAGGCCTGGTCACTTCGTATCAAACCCCTCTTAAACTCTGACTTCTGCAAAAAAAATTCTTCGTATAGAGCCTGCACTGCTTTTTTCTCAACAGCTTCCTTCACACCGAACATCATGCTTGTTTCAGAAGAGCCTTGATTAATCATTTCAATGTTTATTTTCGCTTCGGCTAATGCTTTTGACGCTCGTGCTGCCGTTCCAATTTTTTGGCGCATACCTTCACCAACAAGCATAATGAGCGCCAGATCATGTTCAACCCTTACCTCATCCGCATCAAGATCATCGATAACTTTTTTAACAATGCTTTTCTCAATTTTTTCATTCATTTGGTTTTGTCTTAAAATAATTGTAATATCGTCAATGCCCGAGGGAACGTGCTCAAAAGATAGGCCCAATTCCTCTAAGGTTAATAAGATTTTCCTGACAAACCCGATTTCTTTATTCATTAAATATTTGCCTACATATATACTGCAAAATTCTTCATCACTGGCTATTCCGACTACAGGTCCATCTGTATTTTTCCTGATGTTCACGATTTTGGTGCCGGGTGCATTCGGATTATTCGTGTTTTTCACATTGACCGGAATGCCTGCGCGAAAAGCCGGAATAAGGGCTTCATCATGAAAAACAGAAAAACCGCCATAAGATAACTCTCTCATTTCGCGATAGGTAAGTTCGCGAATTTCTTTCGGCTGATGAACAATGTTTGGATTCACTGTGTATACCGCATCGACATCCGTAAAATTCTCATATAGATCCGCTTTAACACCATTTGCTAAGATCGAACCGGTAATATCCGAACCGCTGCGTGAGAAAGTTACGACATCGCCATCCGTGTTATATCCAAAAAATCCAGGAAAAACAATAATGCCGGATCTGTTTTTCAACTCGTATAGACGTTCATACGAATCAGGCAACACCTGGGCATTCCCCGGATCGTTACTTACTAAAAGACCCGCTTCTTTCGGAGACACATATTGTGCTTCTAGACCTTTATGTTTGAAAATGGCCGCAATCAGCTTGGCATTATTATCCTCGCCGCTTGCCTTCACTGCCTCTATAAACGATGCCGGGTTGCTTTTATCACCGTTAAGCAAGGTTAAAAGATCGTCTGTAATTTTTTCAATAATATCATTTGAGAGATGAAGTTCTCGTGCGATGCTTTTATATCTGCCTATAATGGTTTCGAAAAGATCACTTGCCTGTTCACCTTTAAGATATCTCTTGGCACAGCTGATTAATAGATCTGTTACTTTTATATCATTTGAATAGCGTTTCCCCGGAGCTGAGACGACCACAATTTTTCGTTCAGGATCAGATGCGACAATACGATAGACTTTCTCTACTTGCGCTCCTGAGGCAAGTGAGCTTCCTCCGAATTTAACTACTTTCATTCCGCAACCCCTACTGTTTTGTAAATTACTGCAAATTTATTCTTAGTATTGCTTATTTCGGAGGAAGAATCAAACCTTTTTTACCTTTTTTACACTTGAAGTCTGAATTTTTTTCGCAACTTTCATTAAGGTTTTCATCCGGCTCTCAATAATTACAAACACGTATATTGTTATGTTAAACTCATGATGAATTTTTCAATCCGATCCATGCCTTCCTTGATTTTCTCCATGGAGGTGGCATAGGAGATACGGACGTATCCGGAGGCGTTAGTACCAAAGTTATCTCCGGGTACCACGGCAACGTGCCGCTCGTCCAAAAGACGATCACAGAATTTCTTGGCTGAAAGGCCCGTGTTTTTTATGTTCGCAAAGATGTAGAAAGCACCCATGGGCTTTATGCAGGAAATAGAGTTGATAGAATTAATGCGTTCATAAATATAGTTGCGCCGCTTTTCATATTCTTTCACCATCATTTCCCTATACTCTGTCCCATTAGAGAACGCCTCTATAGCGGCATACTGGGCGGAGGAGTTAACACAGCTCCAGACTTCTTCGGTAATTTTGGCCATTTCATTAATAAGGCTGACAGGACCCGTAGCAAAGCCTACCCGAAATCCGGTCATGGCATGGGTCTTGGAGCAACTGTCCACAATCAAAGTACGCTCCTTCATACCAGGTAAAGAAGCGATGCTGGTGTATTCCTGAGCATCGAAAAGGATGTGACGATAAACTTCGTCACTGACAACGAAAAGGTCATTCTCTTTGGCGATTTCTGCGATTTCACGGAGAGATTCCTTATCAATGACACTGCCAGTGGGATTGCTGGGAGAGTTCAAAAGAATGACCTTAGTTTTGGGTGTGATGGCCTTCCGTACGTCATCGGGTGAGATAACGAATTCATTTTCTTCCGCCACGTCAACGCAGACAGGAGTTCCTCCACAGAGCACAACCTGCTGGCCGTAATTCGTCCAGTATGGTGAACTGAGAATGACTTCATCGCCAGGATTCAGAAGAGTAGTAAGGCCTAGAAAAAGAGCGCCCATGCCGCCGGTAGTAACGAGACAGTTCTCTATATCATAAGAGATGCCGATCGTCTTCTCTAAGTAATTTATATAGACCTCTCTGAGTTTGGTCAGGCCCGCGCCAGGTGCATATTTTGTCTCTCCTGCATCAAGGGACCGTTTGGCTGCTTCAATGATATTAGGGGCGGAAAAGAAGTCGGGTTCACCAACCGCAAAAGAAATGACATCATCAATACGGGCAGCACGGACCATCATTTCCCTGATGGGCGAATGCTGGATTGCTGTCACTTTATTAGCGTATTTCACTATTTAATCCTCCTGCTTTAGAACTACCAGAATATGATTCCATTTTACTGATAACAAAAATACCTTTTTTTGTTAGTTTAATCCTCTTCAATCATATCAATAATGCACAAAAATGCTATATAGAATGAAAAATTTGTCTTTAGCCTAATCGATAATTTCTTTGTTAATTATGTGTTTTAATTCAATATTGTGTCAATTGTGTTGCAACATATTATAATGAATCTATGTCGGGAATTCGAGCGTTTTGTAAAACATTGTCGATGCATCTGCATCTACGCGTAAAACTTTAATCCCTGAGTGAAAAAGGGGAGCATGAAGTTTTTTCAATCTCAAATTTGTTTTTCTCTAAGAGAGTTTCTGCCAAAGGCATCGTTTTCTATCTATTCTCTCAATTGTTGGACCCCCTATCTCATTCCTCGAGAATGGAATCAGTTATAAAAAATGAAATGAACATTCATAAAAAGGAGTGAGATCATGAAAAAATACCGCTGGGTCATGTGGCGGAAACTGCTGATTATATTAGTAATTATCGCGATCATCATCGGGCTCCTCTGGGCAGGAGGATCAGGTGCACGGAATATCGCCTTTACTATATTAAACTTGCTGTTCCAATTATTTTTTGCCGTACTCATGATTATCATTCAATTTGTTGCACTCTTTTGGTTCCTTGCCAGAGGCCGGACATACTGGATCATGCCCGGTGAAACCGGATCAAACTGGAATGACTACCGGGGCAACCCCGAAATTGTTGAAAATGCCAAACGAATCGTCACCTTGCTCAAGGGCGTTAAAGATTTCAAGAAAATGGGTGGTGAAGCGATACGGGGGATGCTGCTTTGCGGGCCTCCGGGGACAGGGAAATCTTATCTTGCACAAGTGATCGCCAATGAAGCTCAGATCCCTTTTGCTTACGCTTCAGCGCCAAGCTTTCAAAATATGTTCTTTGGCGTTGGTAATTTAAAAGTCATGAGCCTCTACAGAAAAGCCCGGAAACTGGCAAAAACTTATGGCGCCTGTATTATTTTTATTGATGAAATCGATGCGATCGGCATGTCACGGCAAGCAAATGGAGGAGGCAGCGGCATTGGTGCAATGTTTGGTATGGGAGGTTCCGGCCTGCTTAATGAGCTGCTGCTGCAAATGGATCCGCCGAACATTGATCATTCGCGCTTCGCCAAGCTTCTCCGTTCGCTTGGACTCCGGCACAAAAAGGCAGAGCGGCGGGCCGTTCTGACCATTGGTGCCACGAATTTGCCTGACGTGCTTGATCCTGCCCTGCTCCGCCCCGGCCGATTTGATCGGAAACTCTGGGTCTACCCCCCTGACTACGATGGCCGGGTGGATGTGTTCGACTATTATCTTAAGAAGGTCAACCGAGATGATACGTTGACACCGCAAAAAGCGGCATTAGACACCATCGGCTACACACCCGCTCAGATCAAGCACATTGTTAATGAAGCGATTATCATTGCTCATCAGCGCGGCGCCAAAGATGCTGATTACGAAGATTTCAGAGCTGCCATGGAAACTT
Source organism: Sporolactobacillus pectinivorans (assembly GCF_002802965.1). Classification (NCBI taxonomy): domain Bacteria; kingdom Bacillati; phylum Bacillota; class Bacilli; order Caryophanales; family Sporolactobacillaceae; genus Sporolactobacillus; species Sporolactobacillus pectinivorans. The sequence continues at coordinate 246,042 of NZ_NXGA01000001.1, forward strand.
ATGAGTGGGGCCTTCAGCAGCCTCTTCGCTCAATGAGCGCCGATGAAAGACGTAATGTTGCCTATCATGAGGCCGGACATGCGGTTGCCCAGTACTTGCTGAAGCCTCATGAACGCGTCTGGAAAGTCACCATTATCCGCCGCGGCGGTGCGCTCGGTCTCGCAGCAACAAAACCGACACATGAGCGATATAATCAAAGCGACAGTGAAATGCTGGCAGAAATTCAAGTCTGCCTCGCTTCCCGCGCCTCCGAGGAAACTTTTTTAGGAAAGAAACTAAATGGTGTAACCTCCGACCTGCAGCAGGCTACCGAGCTTGCGGGTGCCTATCTTGGAGCAGTTGGGATGGGGGATGAGCTGTTCAGCTGGCTGTCCACGGGATCTCTATCTGATGCACTGAAACAGCTCCGTCCAAAGATCAATGTCCTGTTAAAGGATCAAATGGATCAAGTCAAAATTTTAATAAAAGAACAAACGGACTTCGTTCACGCCATTGCGGCAGAATTACTGAAACGCGGAGATCTCACAGGAGAAGAAATTGAAGAAATCTATATCGGACTGAACGGTCACTCGCGACCTGAAGTGCCTGAGATCAAAACATTGGTAAAAACTTTTGATGATGAAAAATTATCCAAAGAAGCCGCTGAGCAGGAATAAACAACAAAGCCGATTATTTCTCAAAGAGGGAGAGATAATCGGCTTTTCTTATTCAAGCTGAATGTTGAGCTTATCAAATAGGCTCTTAGTCCTTGTATAAAGCTATCTTCTTAATTTGATTTTTGAATATTGATTATTCAACATGTCTCTGAATTTAACAAGTTTGTCCTGTGAACCAATAAACCTTTTAGGGATTATAATGGCTGTTTTTCTTGTTATATATAGTAAGAACATGTCATTATGTTCCCTGATTTACCTGATTTCAGACCAATCATATTGGGTAGAACTAGTTGGGTTAGATATTGTAATTCCAGTATCTTTAAAAATATAATGACTTGTCATTGCACAGACTTTTATTATCTTTGTACCCTCGTTTCGTACGTCTGTTTCCAACAAACAAAGCTGAACCAAACGAAATAGTAAGTAATATTAAGATTACTATCATACCCAACAAATTATATTGAACGAAGTATCCAATACCCATCCAAAATATAAAGTAACTTATCATTCCATAAATAACGGCTCTGAATTTATAATGCCATTGATATTTTTGAAACTCTTAAAGGGTCAATGTACCACTAAACTCCAAAGAATTCTCCACTTTTATGCCTCCTCAATTTTTAAAAATTATGAAACATTTGGATAATATTTCAACTATATCCAGTAATCAATGTTTCGCAACTTGAAAGATAGAAAGTGCCCCAATACCTTACCGGTTCTACGTTTTCCCCGAATTAATTAGCTCAGATTGCTGCTTTTTGTCAGCTATTTTCGATAGCTGTCGGGCAATTTTTCAGAAACCTTTCGACGATCGGATCAATAACTTTCTCCGACAGACCGGGTTCGTCCTCGAAAGCCTCTTGAAACAAGTCGATGAGTTATCCAATCGCTTCGGTAAAGGTGGCATCTGCAAGTTCATCGACCATGAGATAAAGCAGATCGCCAGGGTCCGGTCGTCCTCTTGCTCGCAGTGCTGCACCGCAAGTTTGGATCCCTCTGCCTTTAAAGAAGCAGAGCCCGTAAAATCATTTCCAAAAAAAGCGTATCCAAAATTTGATATTCCTTCTTTACACTTGGCGCTTCGGCCTTTCGTATACTGAAGCAGTCACTTCGGCCGTCTGCTTATCATTTTTGGAGCCGCTCCATGCCTCGATTGAGCCGTTACCGCAAGTGGACCCCGAGCCGCTGGATCAAATAACCGAAGCAAAAGCTCAAAAATGGATCCTGTGCAGCTGCATCGCGATGGGACTGTTTCAACTGCTTGCCTTATGCAATGGGAACGAACGAAAACACAAGATTTTCCGCTTTTTACGGACACCGTCCAAGGGAGCATGCTCAGAAGCGACGATGATGGCTCATTTACGCCAAATGATTTTTCAACGGTTTGCCCGAAACCGGCATTTAACCCTAACGCAAATAATTCAGGAAAAGCAGGAAACTCCTGAAATACAAGACGATTTACTGATTTTCTTAGCGGTCTAAAACTTTTGACTGTCCAGACATATACTATGCGAATATTACTTTTTAGAGAATATCTTATCAGTTGCTAATTGCTTAAATGTTTTAGCATCCTCTTCTTTATCAAAAAATCTTTTGGGTATAGCTATTGCTCGTAATGCTGAAAGATTAAGCAAATACATTTTTTATGTTCGTGAATAGAACGGAATTCAGACCAACCATAAAACAGTTTAGAATTTTTAGTGTTAATATGTACGCCATCATTATCAATTGAAAATTGCCGTTCATTTTTCAACATTGGGTCCGTTCTATATTGAATTGAATAAAATATGACTGTTATAATTTTAATGAGAATAAATAAGCCTATAGTTTGCAGTAAAGAGAGTATTAAGGCATTTATCCAAGGTGTATTCCTTTCAAAATTTAAGTAATTAAGCACAACCAACAAAAAATATAAAAACAAAAATATCGTTCTTAGCTGATAGTACCTTACTTTTCTAAATTCCTTAGATGTCAACTTTCCACTGAAATTAATGTCCATGTTTTCCATAAAATGATCCCTACCTTATTTAATAAATTTGGCTTCCAAAAATGTGGTCTAAACCCACCGTCCTTAATCAGTATTCGAGCAGTGTATTTCCTTAATTATGGAGCAACATTAACTGTCTTGTCATGAAATCTATGGGTGGATAATGGAATGTGTGCATGAGTAAACAGCAAGTTTATTTAGCCATTTCATAAATAATTAATCAGATTAATTAATTTTTAACAAAGAGAACGATTAACACTATCTTTTCTAATATAATTATCGTATCTCATCAGCAAAGAAGGCCAATTATGCGAAATTTTAGAATTAAAAAACGTGATACGGTAAATAAAAGCAAACTCTTAAAAGTGAATACCAAAATATCTTGGGCTATTACTGCTCTTTTAATTGTATATCTTATAACCCATAATTTTATATCATTACTCTTGTTTTTCTTAATGGCATTTATATATTTCTTCAATTTTTCAATTCTTGTCATTAAAGTTATACTAAAAAAAAGAGCTAGGGAAAGATCACAAAAGTAATTAAATAAGCTAGAAGAGCTCCAAATAATATGGCTCCAATACTGTAAATGAAAAGAGATATTATCGAATGAGTTTTTAAGATCTTCAGTATTGTACTTTTCCGGAAATAAATTCTTAGAAGAATGAACAGTAATAGCGCAGGTACAGCCTGTAATAGATGTGGTAAATGCATGTAATTCATTAGAGAAATGTTTTGTACTAACATCAAAAACAAAGATGAGATAAAAATTAACAAAGTATGTCTAAACATTCGTTCGCTGCCTTTCCAATTGGAATGTATGTTTCTATTAATCACATTTCATCCATACCCAATTTTTCACTCAGTATTTTTTATACTGATACCCCACCCCTCTCAAGTATATTTTACATGTAACTAAAAAAAGCGTTCAAGAGTGGATTATCTCTTAAACGCTTCTTCGGATGATATTTTCTTTAATATTATGCCGATTATGCTGCTAAAGTTAATAACAAAGGTGCAAGGGCTGGTATGCCACTCCAGAATTAACATCTGTATTACCATACTGAACACCTGGATTAAGATTATAAATTGACGTTACATCAGGGTATGTTGCACCTGTAATGGTTGAACTCTGTTTGAATTTAAAGGTTAATTGTACTTCTGCTTCAGTTGTAAATGTTGTTGTTACAAGAATATCCTCAAATTTCCCAGATAATGATACGACTAAATACTCGTCTTCCGATGTATCTGGTTGCTGGACTTCAATTTCGATACTCCCTGATTGGATGGCTTTTGCAAGGTCACTAATATATTGTTCTGGATTAGTCACGTTTACATTTGCACCACTACCTATATCATTTAGTCCAGAGATAACATCGAATTCCGTACCTAACGTTTCTCCATTTGTTACAGAAATGGTAACTGCATTGGATCCCTTTGTCTTTAAAGAAGCAGAGCCCGTAAAATCAATTTCCAAAAAAGGTGTATCCAAAATTTGATATTCCTTTTCAAGTTCAAATTGAATGGTCGCAAAATAGCTTGACAGGTTATTAACTGCTTGAATAAATTTATTAATAGCAGTTGTTTGTGCATTAGCAATGTCTGAAGACGACGGTGTATTAGGATTCAGGGAATTAAAACCTTTATCTACACCTGAATAAGCATCCATGTCTACCGGAAAATAGCCTGCAGTGGAATTACCAATAGTAATCGTTGTAAACTGATCAAATGACCATCCAGTAGGAATGTTAAAACCAAGATTACCGCTCCAACCAGTCGACATGTCCGCAACAAAGTAGCCACTAACATATTGAGAGACATTCAGACATACGTTTCGGTCTCCATAGACACCAGCTTGATAGGTGGGAACCGTTTGTTCTGAGAATGCATCAGATATGCCATGGAAGTAAGGAACTACGTTCGAGGTAATATCACTTTGCAGAGCATCGTAATCTACTGCAAAATAAATTCTAGTTCCTTCTGGAATTCCTAAAGCTTTTGCAGTATTAAAAGCAACATGTCCGTCCTCATAACCCTGAGAATAATTGAAATAACTTTCTTGGTAACCACCATCTTCATAAATCGGAAAAACACTTAGTCCTGCACCAAAGATGGACTGTAGTTCACTGGTAGTCATAGCTTTGGAAACACCATTTGCAGTACCGGTTAAGTATCGACCTACATAATTAAAACCGGCGCTTTTCACAACTTGTGATGTTGCATCGTTTAGGATGGTCGCACAATCACATGCTAAAGCGTTTCTTGAAGTATCACCAGCGCTCGTCATCAATCCCTTGATGGTTGTCATATCGGCTACTCCAGTGACTGGAAGAACCATTGCTGTCTGAAAAGCGGTAACCGCAGATTGAACATTGCTGTCATAGACCCCATTGAAGTTCTTAGGGTCATAATTAGTACCATTACAATAAAGGGCATACTCGAGAATCTTCACAAAGTTTGTCCTAGAGTCGTTTAAAGAAAGAGTAGGGCAGTCGCTAGTCGTAGTTGGCCCGAATGTGCCTGTTGCCTCAGAAACGGAAAGCCCCTCTTCACACTGCAGGGCATAAATGAGCGCGGTATTGGTCTCTCGACTGTAAAGACCGTTTGTCTGCAGCAGCCCTGTGTAAGCATTATATTGGTTATTCAAACTCTGCTGGATTGTTCTTATATTCGGATCACCATTTGCATCAAGGACAAAGGGATCCGTATTTAGAATGGCCTGCATGATCATCGCAGTCACGATACCGTCTTGAGTGATCCCTGCATCTGATTCAAACGCTTCAACTGCGGCCTGCGTGTCCGTGTAGAAGATTCCTGTAAACCCGCCTGGATTATAACCTTTACACCAGAAACCTCCCTGTAGAATATATTCCTTATTTGTTGGTGTCGTTAAGTCATCTGATGAGCGAATAGACATGGGAGTGAAGGCTGCTGTTGTTTCGGGACCAAAAGTGCCGGTTGGCGTAGCAATTCCTAATTCAATCTGCAATCCAGCGATCAGTGCCTGTTCCACCTGCTGCCCAGTCTCTCCGTTCTCATCAATTAAACTACCGCCAAAAACGTTCGTGTACTGGGTGTTCTGTCCATAAGTTTGGTTCAGCCATTGCTGAACTTCGAGTACCATTTGATCCATAGTAAAATAACTTCCTTTCTTTTTTTAAATAAATTGATGGAAATCTTGATTAATCAAAAACAGTATGCTAGTGTTTATTTACTAGTTTTTGTATTTGTGGTTTCGGGGTCTTGCTCTTCGAGATTGTTTAACCTACTCGTTATCACCTTGGGGAATGAAATGCCCAGGACAGTTAGATTTTCGATGATAGACAGGCTTTCGTCACAAATCGCAATAAGCGTCATGACCGTCTGAAAAATGGGTGTTCCACGGTTGACTAATGTATCCAGAATGTACGAAAGTATGAGCGAAAGAACTGTTCCTGATTTCTTTAAGAGCCCATTTCTTATAGCGCCTGACTGAAGTTTTTTTTGTTTCATTGCTTTTAATAAACCCGAAATAAAATCAAGAGCCATAAGCAGCAAAAGAAATTCATATATACTGAAGGAATCAAGAGACGTATTTATAAAGAGCACCTCCTTAAGTTAAAGTGTTGTCATCACTTGCAAAAAGCCTAAAGCTAATGCCAACTTGATAAGCGCATTTCTTTTCTTTCGGTAGTACGTTCTTTGTGAAAGCGCCAAATCGTTTTGTATTTCAAAGTCGTACATGCTTTGAAATGACAAGTATTTGTAAAATATAATCTTTTTTTGCTCAACGTCTAGTGAATTAACTGCATGAGAAATGTCAATTAGCGCTTTTCTCTCATGATTTCTGATTTTTTCAAGACAATCATTTCTCAGTTTAATTTGGTCGCCCGTAATAACAAAAGGGGTTTTTGTTATTTTTGCAAATATATAGCGACAATTAAGTAGGAAGTTCTTCACCGTGCCAATAGAATTTTCTACTTTTTTCTTGTTTGTTTCTTTCATCGAATCACCTGATGTCATTGCTTAATTTTCAATGTTTGGCCTGCATAAATTTTGTTTGGATCTTTAATTGAGTTTAATTTTTGAAGCTCAATTAAAGGTACTCCAAAGCGCTCGGCCAGTTTGCTTAACGTGTCCCCTTTTTTCACCACATACTGATCGGACCGACTTGTTTTTTCTAATTGATCCCAAAGATAAAGCCGATGGGTTTCAATAATACTCTCTAATTTCTGAGTACAATCAGGATCAGTAGCGTATCCGTCTTTTTTGATTAGCGTACAGACTAAGTGATAATCCGTTTCCCCAAGAAGATTACTGTATCGTTTATTTCCGCAGAGGAATTTTGCATCGTCCAGAATGCTTTCTGAAAAAGAACTGTATGCTCTGAATTTATCCAATTCCTGATATGCACCTTTTGGTCCATATTCATGGGTTGATACCGTTACGATCGGTCCATGCCATGAAGCATCTGCTTTTATACCAAACAAGTTATTTGATATTGCTGCAGAACCCCAGCTACTCTCTAAAACTGTTTGTGCGTGCTCCCGTAAGTGAGGGAAGTACTCTGTAATTACTCCATCCCATTTCAGCTCCTTGTTTCACAAGATTTAAGAATGTACTTTGTCTTGTCATTTTGATCACCTCCTTTTTTACTATCTTCTTGGGATACTCATAGAATACAACAGCTGTGATGCTTCGCTCTGTCAACTCATTGCTAAATTAATGCCATCTATATTATTATAGGTATATTATAAGAACATATGTTCCTTTTTGCAAATTAAAAAATAATGATTATTATCCCACTATCAGTTAATGGGGAAAAATCCTGAAGTATCAGTTTTTTCGCACCTTGGTATAAAAAAGCGAGAAGGCAGGTTATAACTACTACTGAAGAAGCCAAACATATTGATTAATCAGTCATTGAGTGCGTTCATCTTCATCTCGATTTGTACTTCAGCTGTCAACTATAGATGCGCAAAAAGAGAGAGAAGAATTCCGTTTCAGGAAATGGGGCGTCCGGATCTTTTCTAGCGTAGATTCGGTGGTTCACCTAATAGGATCGCTGCTCATGAAGAAAGATGAAAACTGATTGGAAGGACCGTGTTAAATCAAGATAGAGGAGTTTAAAGGGGCCCTTTAAACAGAGGAAAGACGTGTTTCTGCCTCTTATGTACACTGGCAGCAAAGCATTATCTACCACTGTCATGTAAAAAACGATTATACTATTTAGTACATACTAACTTTAATATAGCTAGGAGGGGTTAGACACATGTCGTTATTTAAGAAAAAAGTCAAACCATTCCCCAACCTGAAAGCTGCCATCAAGGCTGGCATTGCCGCCGGAATCGTTTCCGGACTGGTCAAATTTGGATGGGAAAACGTTCTGCCGCCGCGTACTCCTGAGCGTGATGCAACAAACCCGCCTCAGAAACTCCTACAGCAAATGGGGCTCCCTGAATCGGCAACCCATGATACATATCGGTATTCTGGCCATGACCTGCCATGGGTCAGTTATGCCGTTCACTTCGGCTTTTCCACATCGTTTGCTGTACTCTACGAAGTGCTCGCCCAGTATGAACCGAAGATCAAGACCGGTGGTGGGTCCGTCTTCGGTCTCGCTGTTTGGGCAGCCTTTCACTTAGGTGTTATGCCGGCAATGAAAACTGTGCCGCCAGCCAAAGATCAGCCAGCTGAAGAACACATTTCCGAAGCGCTGGGACACGTCGCCTGGATGTGGACCAATGATGTCATCGGTGACGAAGTTTACCGCCGGCTGACCGAACGTAAAGAATGATGCAATACGGTACCAAGCGACGGTGACCGTTCGGTACCTTCCTGGTTAACGAAAAGAAGGTGACTTATGAAAGAAAAATGGCAAACAACCTGGCCAGAACGCATCAGCTACGGACTGAGTGATGCTGCCGACAATCTGGTCTTTCAAATGTTAACCACTTACCTGCTGTTCTTTTATACCGATGTCTATGGTCTGGATCCCGCTGCAGTAGCGGTTCTGTTTATTGTTGCCAGGATCGCTGATGTTGTGGAAAGCTTTATCATCGGGGTAATGATCGACCGAACCCACTCCCGCTGGGGCAAGAGCCGGCCATTTTTTCTTTGGTTCGCTCTGCCCTACGTCGTGTTTGCTGTTCTGACCTTCATCACGCCAGCTTTCTCGCAAACGGGAAAGCTGGCATGGGCTTACGTGACTTATTTGGGCCTGGGTTTCTTTTATACAGCAGTCAACCTACCGATTACGTCCATTCTGCCGACCTTGTCACAAAATGCTCGGGAATTAACCATGCTCGGTGTGATTCGTCAGTTTTTTGGCAGTTCCGTTCAAATCATTGTCGCGGTCTTCACCCTGCCGCTGATCGCTTTCTTTGGCCACGGGGATCAGCAGAAAGGATTCCTGATGACCATTGGCCTGTTTGGGCTGATCTCATTGTTTTTGATTATCAACACGTTTTTTCATGTCCATGAGCGGTTCAGCAATCCCGCAATTGCCCACCAGCCATTTAAGAATGTGATGAACATGCTGCTTAAGAATCGGCCATGGATAATCATTTCCGTCGTGATTTTTCTTTACTGGCTGACTACTGCAATTAAAAATCAGACAACAATTTATTATTTCAAATACACGCTGGATCATGAGGACTTAGTCCCACTGGCCAATAGTTTTACTTTGGCCGCCCTGATCGGGGTCGTCCTGATCATCCGGGCGGCCAGACAGTTCGGTAAGAAACGGACGATGCTGATCGGCATTGTCACTGCTTTTATCGGTCAGGTAATTCTGACGATCGGTGTTTATATCCATCTTCTGGCGGTGCTGTTTGCCGGAATTTTTGTTAATTCTGTTGGGCATGGACTCATTATCGGCCTCGTCTCCATTATGATTGCCGACACAATTCGCTACGGCACCGCCATGGGCATTCAGGCAGAAGGTATCTTAGCATCAACCGACGATTTCGGCGTCAACATGGGACTTGGCGTCGGCGGCATGATCACCGCCGTGCTGTTCCACCTGTCCGGATATGTTTCTAATCATGCTCAAAATGCGAAAACCCTATCAATGATCAATTTGAATTACGCTTGGATTCCGCTTGGACTTTATGTCGTCATGTTTCTAATCTTATTGGCCTATGACGAGCAAAGGATCAATGAGGCCGTGGCTAATTAATACTAGTGCATAAATTCTCTTAACTTTTCTCTGAAAATGTTCCCGAAACCGATATATAAACACCCCATTGCAAATCATCATGTGGTAATCTAATCCTAATGAAAAAATATTTTATAAGGGGAGATAAAACTGTGGTAGACTCCGTTACTCTGGTCAGTTTTTCACTGGTGGCTTTAGGCATTGTATGCGCACCCGGACCCAATATGATGTATCTCGTATCCTGTTCTCTCACTCAGGGTAAAAAGGCAGGTTTTTTTTCATTATTAGGTGTCGTCACAGGTTTTATCGTTTATGTGATCGCAACAATTTTAGGACTTGATTTCATCTTTAAAACAGTTCCTATGCTCTATTCAGCCATCAAAATCGCAGGCATCATTTATTTACTGTGGATGGCATGGAGCGCCGTAAAGCCGGGAAGCGAGTCGGTTTTTGAACCCCATGACGTTCCCCATCATACTCTGAAAAGATTATATTTGAACGGATTAGCAACAAATTTATTAAATCCAAAAATAGCGGTTCTTTACATTTCTTTGTTACCTCAGTTTGAACATCCTCAAAACGGTCCATTAGCTTTTCAAATCGGCGTGCTTGGAACCACACAGATTATCATCAGCTTTTCAGTAAACTTACTAATCGTGTTATTTGCGGGCCAAGTTTCCCAAATACTAAGGGAGAGACCGGTATGGAAAAAAATTCAGAAATATTTCATGGCAACAGTTTTAGGCCTTTTGGCGTTAAACTTGGCATTTGTCAAAAATAAATAAATTTTGTTTCTTCCCTATGCCACCCGGGAAAAAACCTGATGATCCCTTCTTGAGCTAGACAGTTAGTAACCATTCGCTAACCGTCTAGCTCAATCCATGTCTTTTTTCGGGAAGACCAATCATTTTGATCAAAGCGCGGAAGGCTTTCGGCAATAATTTGCGGGCATTGTCCAATCACGCTATCATGAGATCAGCAGCTTTGAACTCCGTTTTCAGAGCTTATTGGCAGGCACGAAGGGATGCAAAAAGAAATGATGGATTTTAAAAGGCTGAAAGAACAGCTAATCACATATAGTAAGGAAATAGGCGTGGACAAGATTGGCTTTACGACGGCTGATCCGTTCACCGAATTAAAGGCACTACTCTACGAGCAGCGGGCGCTTGGGTTTCAGTCCGGATTCGAGGAGAAGGATATCGAGAAAAGAACTGAGCCGTCTCTGCTCATGGACGGTGTGCAGTCGATTGTCTCGATCGCCATGGCGTATCCGAAGAGAATGCCCGAACGACCGGCAAACACAAAAGGTCATCGTCGCGGTGCTTTTGCCCGGGTCTCCTGGGGGCAGGACTACCATATGATTCTTCGTGATCGCATGCAAAAGCTTGGTGAATTTCTCGTTGACGCGATTCCCGGAGCCCGATACAAAAGCATGGTCGATACCGGAGAATTGTCTGATCGGGCGGTGGCTGAACGTGCCGGCATCGGCTGGGTAGGAAAAAGCACCAACCTCATTACGAAAGAATTCGGGTCGTATGTTTATCTTGGCGAAATGCTGACCAATATCCCGTTCCCGCCGGACAAGCCGGCAACCGACCTTTGCGGTGACTGCACAATTTGCATCGATCACTGTCCAACGGGGGCTCTGGTTCAGGACGGACAGCTTAACAGTCATAAGTGCATCGCCTATCTCACACAGACCAAGCAGGAGCTTCCGGAAGAATACAAAAAAGCGATTGGCAACCGGCTCTATGGCTGCGACACCTGTCAGCAGGTCTGTCCGTACAACCGGGATGTTGACAGTCATTTTCATGGGGAGATGGAGCCGGAGCCGGAACTGGCCCGTCCGCTTCTCACGCCACTGTTATCGCTGTCCAATCGTGAATTCAAAGAAACCTTTGGCCCGCTGTCCGGCTCCTGGCGAGGGAAAAAGCCGATCCAGCGCAATGCGATTGTAGCACTTGGTAATTACAAAGAAGTCTCCGCCGCACCGGAACTCCTTCGCCTGCTGAACGAAGATCCACGTCCGGTGATTCGCCGCACCGTCACCTGGGCGCTTCAGCAAATGTGGGATCGGTTCGAATCGGACACACGCTCTCAAATCATTCAATCATTAGAAACTCTGCTTGCGAAAGAAACAGATGAAAAAGTTCATCAGTGGATCAAGGGACGGCTGGACACGGATAAGAATACTGAAAAAAGATACGACTCAAGTGGCTGATCTTGAATGATTTTCAATCCATATGCTCGCCTCAGCAACATCTATTTTGTTCTGCTGATCAGAAATCCTGACCGTAAAATCTATAACCTCATCATCGGTCGCGTCAAATCGAATATTATTTTTATTGAGAAAAGTAACCATCCCCACAAAGCCTGTCCTCTTATTTGCATTATAAAAAGGATGGTTTTGAACAACGCTTTGAAATAATGCTGCTGCCTTTTCATATATTGTTGAATAAGCATCTTGACCAAATGCTGACTGCTTGGGACAATTCACAGCACTATTTAGCAAAGAGGGTTCTTTTATTCCAATCTGTTCGGATGGTATATATTTTTTAATCAGGATTGAATTGATAAAAATCAAGTCATTTTCATTAAGGAACAAAATTTCTTTCATTTCTTAGCCAATTCCTTAATTGTTTGATCATACTGATTCATTACGCCAGTAACCGCTTTGATCAGTTCAGGATCAATTCCATCAGGTAATTGAACATTATTTTTCTTTTTGATAGTCACTGTGCCGTCCGCTTGAAGCTTAAATTCAACTTGATCGCCTGGTTTCGCATTGAGATGTTCCAGTACTTCTATTGGATAAGTCGATCCATAACTATTTCCCATTTTAAAAATTTTTCTTTGCACGTTAACACTTCCATTTTAAAATGCTTTTTATAAAAGTCGGGGCGGGTTTTGGATGCTTCACTGTCCTGAACAACTGTTGTTTGGGCTGTTAAGAATGACTGTATGAGATCAGATCCTCCAGTAGTATCGATTTGTTCAAAAATAGTCAATTCGTCCATACTTTTTCCCACGCCCGAGACCATGAAAATACTACTTGAATACACTAATTGTAAACTAGTGAAATGCGTGTTAATGTATATACGTAAACACATTCGCATATTATAACAAGGAGGGAATCAATATGGGGTCCCTCCTCATCGGAGTTCCTTTAATCATCCGATTTTTTTATTTCCGCCAAAAAGTCGAACAGTCTGCCTTATCCGTAATATTAAACGCGATCATTTTTTCAAGCAATGAGAAATCAATCGGTCGATCCCATGGCAAACGTATTAACAGCTTAGTATGATCATAACCCGCCCGCTTAATTTCATCAAAAAAGTGATCAATCCCTGCACGTTCCGGTGCAACTGCCAAGTGATGCTTAGACACGCTAAAACCAATAATAAATGTGCCGTGATCCGTAAACATCGGCTGATTCCACGCAATTCTTGGCTTTAAATTCGGGAATTTCTCAGTGATCCAAGCTAAAACTTCTTCCGTCCGGTCTCGATGTAGCGGATTATCAATATGCGCTAAATAGTCTGCAAAAATTTCCATGTTGTTTCCTCCTCACATGTTTGGTCTGGACACCAATAATCTTACTAAGGATCGGCTCCCTTTTCATCTTTCCACCCTTTTTAAAAAAAACTGTGCGATCCCTACCCGTTAAGAAGCATCAGGCCTATACAATATTCTTGGTTCTAAGATCCTCTGATAAGGTCAGTTAGGCGTTTACTTCGCAGTTCCTGTTTACTGTGCAATAGAATTGTGAGAAAATCACTCTATCAATTAGAAAATATGGTTCCTCGGGATCAAGCAGGGAAAGGACGCGAGCAGTCCACCTTCATTTCTTTTGTTATTGGAACGCTCACGTTGTTGATCCTTACGCTTATAAAAGATCGCTCTTTGGGTATCTATCAGGGGTTAACTTCTGATCAACCCTGGTGGATTTGGACGAGTGGATTATTCGGTTCCTGTTCATTTTAGGCAATGCCTTTTTATCGCCAAACATTGGAACAGGTCTAACCGTTTCGATCGTACCCTTCGGACAGATTGCTGGAAGTTTACTCATTGAAAAGTTCGGCTGGTTGGAGGCTCAGCAAAAACCGATATCTAAATTCAAACTTATCGGCCTGATTATCATGTTAATGGGTGTCCTTTTAATCAAACTCTTGTAAATAGTAAGAAGTGACACACCGACTGCCAACTTACTATAAGAAAGTTCAAAAAATGGGGAACTGATAGAGAATATTGGTAATAAATTGAAGCCCTCAGAGGTGTACAATATGACCTCTGTAGAATTGGTTGGTGCTACTATTATATTGAATAAGATTCAACCCTGAAAAGATAGATGATGTCTGCGCGGAATGCTACAATCAAATTGTTTCAGGTAAAAATCTAAGATTCAGAAATTACGAGGAGTGCCGTATTCGATGATCTATACTTATTGCCCTGTGTGTGGTGAAAAATTACTTGATAAGATTGCGGGTGACGATGGATCAACCCCGTTTTGTCCCCAATGTGACAAATTTTGGTTCCCAACATTTTCCGATTGCGTGATTGTCCTCGTCACAAATGAACTAAAGGAAATTGTTTTAGTAAAAATGCCGTATCTTTCGCAAAAATATGAGTCATTAATCTCTGGTTACATGAAGCCGGGTGAGACTGCTGAAGTTGCTGCTGACCGTGAAGTACAAGAAGAACTAGGAATCTCTTTAACGAGTCTTCGATATGCAGGAACATACTGGTTTGCCAAAAATGAGGCACTAATGCATGGATTCATTGGCACGACTGTTAAACAAGACTTCAAAATATCTGACGAATTAGCCTCCGCTGAGTGGGTTCCTGCAAAAGATGCACCACAGTATATGTTTCCAGATAACCCAGGTAATGCTGCATTGGCCGTCTATCGAAACTTTATTCGGGAAATCTATTAAAAAATGCTCCCGAAAATTCAAGCAGAATGTTGAGTTTATTAAATGGGCTCTTAGTCCTTGTATAAAGCTATTTTCTTAATTTGATTTTTGAATATTGATAGTGATTATTCAACATATCCCTGAATTCAACAAGTTTCTCCTGTGAACCAATAAATCTCTTAGGGATTATAATGGCCATTTTTCTTGTTATATATAGTAAGAACATGTCATTATATTCCCTGATTTGCCTGATTTCAGACCAATCATATTGGGTAGAACCAGTTGGGTTAGATATTGTAATTCCAGTATCTTTAAAAATATAATGACTTGTCATTGCACTGAGCCTTTTATTGTCTTTGTACTCTCGTTTCGTACGTCTGTTTCCAACAAACAAAGCCGAGCCAAACGAAATAGTAAGTAATATTAAGATTACTATCATGCCCAACAAATTATATTGAACGAAGTATCCAATACCCATCCAAAATATAAAGTAACTCATCATTCCATAAATAACGGCTCTGAATTTATAATGCCATTGATATTTTTGAAATTCTTGAAGAGTCAATGTACCACTAAAATTAAGAAGGCATTCCATAACCATTCCTCGATTCAATAAACAATATAAATCATAATCGTATTTTAGCACAATTTAATTACTACGCGTATGTGTCATGCTTTTCTCGGAACCTCTGATCTGAAAAGAACGATTTTATTCTAAAAGTGTACACCTTAGGCAATTACTGGCATCACACAACTTCGTTCTTTAGTTAGTTGAAATTAAGTAGCTTGTACCCTAGTTCATTTGAAGAACGCAGAAAAGGCTCACAGATATTCTTGCTTTTAAGAATATCTGTGAGCCTTTTAATTATATTGTAACCCGTTATTTAATTACGCATTACGTTTTAGAGTTATTATGCAGCTGCTGCTGCTACTTCCATTAAAAACGGTATAATTACATCTGTAATATAAGTACCAGCTGCATAAGTAACACCAAGAGCAGCAGCTCCAAGGCCGACGTAACCAAACGTATTTTTTAATGAACCAAGTGATTGATAAGATACAGCTGAATATGGAAGTTGGCCACTTTCATTATTCAGATTATAAATGGTATCACAATTGGGCAAAGTGACATCTGGAAAATCGTCACTATTTCGGTACTTGAATGTAAGCTCTGCTTGTAATTCGGTATCGTATCCTGTAACAACCGCAACATTTTTAAAAATAGCCGTCATCGAAACTTCCAAAACTTCATTTGGATCCTCCGGAGTCTTTATCTCATATTCTATATTTCCTTCATTAATCGCTGCAGCAAATTGTGTTATATAACTTTCGGGATCCGTCATATCAATGTTTGGGGTCGTCTCGCTCCCCAAGGTTGTCAATCCTCCGAATACGTCGAATTCGGTTCCAAGTGTTGTTCCATTTGTTACCGTAATAGTAACTGCGTGCTCTCCCTTAGGTGCGATTTTCCCTGAAAAACTAAAATCAACTTCGAGAAATGGAGTGTCTACCACTGTAAATTCTACTTCTTCTTCAAGAGCCTCTGTTGTATTGAAATAATCCTCTAGGTCAGGAATGCTATGGACTAATGGTAAGACGGCAGCATACTGAGCGGTAGCGATTTGTTCAGCTGATGGCGCAGCTGTATCAATTGAATTGAATCCCTGATCCACGCCTGAATAAGCATCCATATCAACTTGGAAATAACCTGCAGTGGAATCACCAATAGTAATCGTTGTAAATTGATCAAATGACCATCCAGTAGGAATGGTAAAACCAAGATTACCGCTCCATCCAGTCGACATGTCTGCAACAAAATAGCCGCTGACGTATTGAGAAACATTCTGACATACGTTTCTGTCACCATAAACACCTGCCTCATATGAGGGAGTAGTTTGTTCTGAGTACGCATCATGAATGCCTTGGAAGTATGGAACAACATTTGACGTAATGTCACTCTGTAAGGCATCGTAATCTACCGCGAAATAGATTCTGGTTGTACCTGGGATTCCCAAAGTCTTTGCAGTTTCAAAGGCAACTTGAGCATCTGAATAACCCTGATCATAGTTAAAATAGCTCTCTTGATATCCCCCATCTTCGTAAATTGGAAAAACACTCAAACCGGCGCTAAAAATGGACTGTAGTTCGCTTGTAGTCATTGCCTTAGAAACACCATTCGCTGTACCAGTTAAGTATCGCCCTACATAATTGAAACCGGCGCTTTTCACAATTTGTACCGTTGTATCGTTTAGGATTGTTGCACAGTCACACGCTAAGGCATCTCTTGAAGTATCGCCAGCGCTTGTCATCAATCCTTTGATGGTCGTCATATTGGCTACACCCGTGACTGGCAGAACCATCGCTTGCTGAAAACTTTCAACGGCAGCTGCAACATTGCTATCATAAACCCCATTGAAGTTCTTAGGATCATAATCAGTACCATTACAATAAAGAGCGTATTCGAGAATCTTCACAAAATTTGTCCTAGAGTCGTTTAAAGAAAGGGTAGGGCAATCTGCGGTTGTCGTCGGCCCAAAAGTGCCTGTAGCTTCTGAAGGGGATAATCCTTCCTCACACTGCAGGGCATAAATGAGCGCTGTGTTGGTCTCTCGACTATAAAGACCGTTTGTCTGCAACAGTCCTGTGTAAGCATTATATTGGTTATTTAAGCTTTGCTGAATGACTCTGATATTCGCGTCACCATTAGCATCAAGGACAAATGGATCCGTATTTAGAATCGCCTTCATGATCATGGCCGTAACGACACCATCCTGGTTGATTCCTGCATCTGATTCAAACTCTTCAACTGCGGCCTGAGTGTCCGTGTAAAAGATTCCTGTGAATCCTCCTGGA
Source organism: Sporolactobacillus pectinivorans (assembly GCF_002802965.1). Classification (NCBI taxonomy): domain Bacteria; kingdom Bacillati; phylum Bacillota; class Bacilli; order Caryophanales; family Sporolactobacillaceae; genus Sporolactobacillus; species Sporolactobacillus pectinivorans. The sequence continues at coordinate 263,589 of NZ_NXGA01000001.1, forward strand.
TTATAACCCTTACACCAAAAACCTCCTTGTAGAATATATTCTTTATTTGTTGGTGTCGTTAAGTCATCGGATGATCGAATAGACATGGTTGTAAAGGCTGCTTCTGTTTCCGGACCAAAAGTACCTGTTGGCGTAGCAATTCCTAGCTCAATCTGCAATCCAGCGATCAGCGCTTGTTCAACCTGCTGTCCAGTTTCTCCATTCTCATCAATTAAATTACCACCAAAAACGTTCGTGTACTGAGTATTCTGACCATAAGTTTGGTTCAGCCATTGCTGAACTTCGAGTACCATTTGATCCATAGTAAAATAACTTCCTTTCTTTTTTTAAATATAAATCATGGAAATCTTGAATAATCGAAAATAGTATGCTAGTGTTTATTTACTAGTCTTTGTATTTGTTGTTTCGGTGTCTTGTTCCTCTAGATTGTTTAACCTACTCGTTATAACTTTTGGGAATGAGACACCAAGGATCGTTAGATTTTCGATGATAGACAGGCTTTCGTCACAAATAGCAATAAGTGTCATTACGGTCTGAAAAATAGGTGTTCCACGGTTGACCAATGTGTCTAAAATGGATGAAAGTATGAGCGAGAGAACAACTCCCGATTTCTTTAAGAGTCCATTTCTAATGGCTCCTGATTTAAGTTTTTTTTGTTTAATGGCTTTCAATAATCCCGAAATAACATCAAGAGCCATGAGAATCAAAAGAAATTCATACATGCTGAAGGAATCAAGAGATGTATTTATAAAGAAAACCTCCTTTACGGTTAGACCGTTATCATCACTTGTAAAAATCCTAAAGCTAGGGCAAGCTTGATTAGCGCACTTCTTTTCTTTCGATAATATGTTCTTTGTGAAAGCGCCAAACTATTTTGTATTTCAAAGTCGTACATGCTTTGGAATGATAAATATTTGTAAAAGATGATCTTTTTTTGCTCAACATCTAATGAATTCACCGTATGGGAAATGTCAATTAGCGTTTTTCTCTCAATGTCTTCGATTTTTTCAAGCCAATCATTTCTCAGTTTAATTTGGTCGCCCGTAATAACAAAAGGGGTTTTTGTTATTTTTACAAAAATATAGCGACAATTAAGTAGGGAATTCTTCACTATGCTAATAGAATTTTCTACTTTTTTCTTGTCCATTTCTTCCATCGAATCACCTGATGTCATTACTAGATTTTCAATTGCTGGCCTACGTAAATTTTATTTGGATCTTTAATCGAGTTTAATTTTTGGAGCTCAAGTAAAGGTCGTCCAAACCGCTCAGCCAGTTCGTCTAACGTATCCCCTTTCTTCACTATATATTGCCTGGACTGACTTTCTTTTTCAGATGGATCCCAATGATAAAGTTGATAGGTTTCGATAATACTTTCTAATTTCTGTGTATAATTCGGGTCAGTGGCGTATCCGTCTTTCTTAATGAGTGTACAGACTAAGTGATAATCCATTTCTCCAAGAAGATTACTGTACCGTTTATTTTCATGGAGGAATTTCGCATGATCCAAGGTGCTCTCTGAAAAGGAACTGTATGCCCTGAATTTGCTTAATTCTCGATAGGCACCTTTTAGTCCATATTCACGGGTAGTTGCTGTTACAACTGGTCCATGCCATGAAGCATCTGCTTTTATACCAAACAAGTTATTTGATATTGCTGCAGAACCCCAACCGCTCTCTAAAGCTGCTTGTGCCCCCGTAAGTGAGGGGAGTACTTTGTAATTACTCCATCCCATTTCAGCTCCTTGTTTCACAAGATTTAAAAATGTACTTTGTTTTGTCATTTCTATCACCTCCTTTTTTACCACCTTCTTGGGATACTCATAGCATACAACGGCTGTGGTAATTCGCTCTGTCAACTCATTGCCAAATGAGTGCCATTTATTAAAAGGAATTTATTATAGGTACATTATAAGAACATATGTTCCTTTTTGCAAATAAATAATAAATGTTCTATCTGTTGACACTACTCACTAATGGCTCTTATGGCCAAAGTAAGGCGTTAATAGCATCTATCATCTTAATCACTGGCTTTGCTAAAAAATCCGTTTTTTTCACTCCATGCACTCACCCTCCGCGGGTGCTCTGCTGACGGCGGCCAGCCGAATAGGCTACCTCTACCCAAAAATAGGCTATTTAATCCCACAAAATAATTCACCTTTTTCCATTATTTGATCCATAGGCACTGGATAACACCTCCTCGTATACTTAGCACGCATCAAAAACGCGTGACATCAATGATACAGGAGGCTCTTCTAAGGCGGCAATCCAATATCGAAAGATCCTAGAACTGCAGTACCCCAGCAACACCGTCAGCGTAGTTTCGCAGCGAACACAGGTAGCTATTCGGTCGATTCTGTTCACATTTCTTTACTGGAGACATATCTGGCATGATGCCATAGTCAACCGCCCCGTTGAAGAGGGAGAACAGAATCAGTTGGATCAATGAATGTTGTCTTTAATCGATTCACAAATGGTAATGGACATAAGAAGCAATTGTTTCCAGACTAATCTATCGTGCGTATGATTTATCAAATAATACCAGGTCTGATAGTATAATGATGTTAAACTATCACCCTTACTAGTCTACAAATACACAATAAATGACTTATATACAGGCACCACAAGGAGGTAATCGTATTGATCAAATTTGTTGAAACTAAATTGCTAAAAATTGGTTATGAGGAATCCGGGCCTGCTAATGGTCGTCCGTTACTGCTCATTCATGGTTGGCCAGACAGCTACCATACTTGGGATAAACTACTTCCGTCTCTTCACCAGGCAGGGTTTCATACGTATGCTGTTTCTTTAAGAGGTTTTGGCCCCACCCAATTTCTTAACAAGCAAACGCCGAGAACAGGAAGCTTTTCGGCCTTAGCTCAGGATATCCTTGATTTTACTGACAAATTAGGTCTTGCACAATTTGCAGTCATTGGGCACGACTGGGGTGCGCGCACAGCTTATACACTTTCCTGTCTGAAAGGAACGAAAAAAATATCTCATGAAGTCGTTTTATCTGTTGGTTGGGGAGATGCAGGACGGCTCTCTTTAAAGCAAACTCAGAATTACTGGTACCACTGGTATATGGCAACAAATATGGGAGAAAAACTTGTCCGTGAACAAACATATGAGTTCACAAGATATATCTGGAACATTTGGAATCCGGGATTTACGATTAGTGATCAGGTGTTTAATGAAGCAGCTATTGCATTCACAAATCCAGATTGGGCTTCAGTCACACTGCACTCCTATCGTGTGCGCTGGGGATTCGCTGAGCCTGATCCTGCTTATGCGGATATTGACAATAGAATCAAAGCCGCCCCTGAAATCGATGTTCCCACACTTCTTATTCACGGCGCCAGCGATTCATGTAATGATCCATCAACCTCAGAAGGAACCGAAAACTTGTTTACAAATAGATTTAAGAGAATTTTGCTGCCCAATGTAGGTCATTTTCCGCAACGACAAGAACCGGAAAAGGTCGCTGAAGCAGCGATTAACTGGTTAAACTCATGATCAACTTATAATAACGGATCTCGTAGGACAATGAATGCAATTCTGGGGCAAATCACAAAGAACAGAGAAGGAGAGAAAAACTGGAAGAAGGACTATAAGGCCGTTGCCCATATGGCACAATCATAAACCTCCAGATGATGCAAAAGAAGCTCTTATCTTAATGGCTGTAGCTTTTGTAGACGACCGATATTTTATCAAATATCATCCTGATGCTTTTTATGAAACAGGGCTTGAAGCGTATTTAAAGACCCACAACCTTTCCTCTATTGAAATTTGTGGCGCCCAGACTCAGCTGTGTATTGGTACCACTATTCGGATAGCTTTTCATCTCGGATTCAGCGTGACCATCCTAAATAACGGATTCTCAACCTTTGATTCAGATCACTTAACCGCTGAGCAGATCAATGCGCATCATTTATCGATATGGCGCAACGTGTTCGCCAAGATCATCTGATGATTTTACAGAAAGGCTCGTAACTTTTGTGTTGCGAGCTTTTTGTGTGGCCTAAAATTAATAATCAGTCTGCTGAAGAATAGCCGGCAAAGCAATGTCCGAAATAATGTGCAATAATTTGCATGCATATTTGTTCCTTTTTTTGCACATATTATATAGTAAATAACACACTAAGACTGTATAATATTAGTGTCAAGGAGTTGTTGACTACGAAAGGGGAATTTAAAATGCCAACAAAGTCACTTGAAAAAAGGGAAACTATGCCTGCAAAGGATCTTCGTTCTTTATCACAAAAAAATTTATTGGATAAATTAAACCAAAATGAAAAATTAGCGATAATCATGAACGATGATATTAAGGCCGCCTTATTAAGCTGGGATAAATATGAGCAAATGGTCGATCGTATTGAATTTTTAAATGCACAAGTGGAAGAATTACAAAGTGATAGAGAAGATTATCAGCTTAATGAACGATATGGAGAAGCAGCTACCAAAGCAGAAGAAAACACAGCTGCCTCCTATGGAATTCAAGAAATAGAGAACACTTTTTTTAAGGGTTCCAGGCAAAGAGAAACTAATAAAAGGGAATAATGACCATGAATTATACGCAAAAATTTGATTCCTTATTTGTTAATGATCTTAAATTCATTCAAGATAATGAATTAATTGCCCCACAAGATTGGGGCTTTTTTGATGAACAGTTTCATAACGAGTTGAAGGCACTAGACAGTAACTGGAAGGAATTAAGCAGACCAACGAAATATGGATTATTGGAAGAGTACGGTTATAGAAAAAGATATATGCATTCCATTCCAGAAAAAGAGAAAAAGAAAAGAAATTGGACGGGACAAAAAGCAAAATCGGATTTAAGAATTGTGTTCAAAGTATGGGAAAAAGAAAAAGTTATCTATTATTTAGGAATTGGTAAGAGAATTAAAGGTTTGCCTAAAGACTCTCGGGACGTATGGGCAAGAATACAGCATAGGCCTATTCCAGAGAATGAGATCAACTAATCTAAACGGCTCGGGCAGCATCACTAATTTCCAGGTTTTAAAAAATAAGGCCGAGCGAACATTGGTAACAATAACCAAAAGAAAGAAGAAGATCCGAAATTGCTGATCTTCTTTCTACCTTGTATAAGCTATTGGCATATGGGAGAACTATCTAGCGACTTTTCTTTTCAACCAAACCAAGTTGGCACCTCAAAGCGAACGCGACACCATCTTCATCATTCGATCTTGTGATATATGTGCTTATCTTTTTTAAATCCGATGGCGCGTTCATCATCACAACTTTTGTATGTGCTATTTGAAACATCGACAGATCATTTAGGTTGTCGCCGATGACTATGATATCCTCTCGGTGAATATGATACTGATTAGCTAATGTGAGCACCCCTACCCCCTTATCAATCTTCGGTGAGATGAATTCAATGACAGGAGAACTTGAAGAGGTTAATCGGACTGAGCTATCACTTGCGAAATGTGTCATTGCCTGTAAAAGCAGATCCGAGTTATAAGAGAAGGTCAATATTTTATAGATTGGCGTTGGACGATCAAGCAAAGTTTTAAGATCGTTAAGCGGACTGATCCCTGCTTGCGCAAACTGATTTAACGCTTTTTGCCAAAGGGTATTCTCATCCATGTTCGGAGTCTTTTTCTTTAATTGTTCAAGTTCACTTTTTAATTCTTGTTCTCCATAAGAGGGTATTAATAATTGTTTATCCGTGGTGATTTCAAAATACATATGCTGTTCTAGAAGATAATCAATTATTTTCTTTGCAGTCTGTCGATCCAAAACTGTTTCACCGATGAGAGAGCCTTCCTGAGAATGTATCGTTGCACCGTTTGAAGCAATCACAGGAAGTGTCAATCGGCTTTGCAACAGTGATCGAACACCGAAATACGTACGTCCAGTCGCAATGGCAACAATATGGTGATTTTCCATAACCTGACGAATCGCTTGAATGTTGTTCGAACTGATTGTGCCTTGACTATTTAATAAAGTTCCGTCTAAACGACCACCTACTAAAGCAGGTGGGTTCAGACATAAATGTCTGCGACTTAAAGTCGCCCTTCAAGACTGAAGTCTTCTGAAAGCTCTTATGCTCAATGCACACTGAATTCTGACTGAACTCAGTCGTCAATCTTGAAAATGTCGTCCTTGACTTTATTTGACTGGTTCGCAATATAATTTCGGATGGTTTCTTCCGTCACGCTGCCGACCGTCGCACAGAAATAACCTCTGGACCATAAGTGCTGGCCCCAATACCGTTTTTTCAGTTCTGAAAACTCATCCTGCAGCAATCTAGATGAGCGTCCTTTCAGATACTGCATGATTTTACTCGGTGCAAGGCTGGGTGGACAAGAGATCAGCAGATGGATATGCTCTTTTCCTACGCTTCCCTGAAAAATGGTGACCCCTCGGGTTTCACATCCTTGTCGGATCAGTTCACGCAACCGAACTGCGACCTGACCCCGTAGCACCTGATACCGATATTGGGTCACCCAGATCACATGATACTTGATATCGTAGATTGCATGACCGCTTTTCTGATAGCCGTCCATACTTTTCACCTCTGTCAAAAGTATGGACACGAATAGATGATACCGTCTAAAGACGGTGGGTTTAGACCCCGCTTTTGTAAGCTAAATAGCACACTGCTGAGGCAATGTCATCAGGCTGACCGACACTTCCAGCTGGTATTTGTGCGATCACCTAATTCAATCGCTTATCCGTTAACTGACCACCCAAAAAATTCGTCCCGATATTGAGTCCCGGTGCAATAGCGTTGACAGTAATCCAATCCTTGCTCAGTTCACGTACAGACGCAAATGTTAGTCGTCCGTTTAAGCCGGACTTTGTAGCCGAATAAGCAAGGCCACCTGCCCTGCTCCCGCCAGTGTCGAAGGACTTTTAAAAGCGATGAAACAACTTTATCCGAAACTTGATGATTGAACCATCTCCCTTTTCACGATTCCCGGACCGCCAAAGGCAATATGCAAGCTTTCATCTCCGAAAATCGTTATCATAGAAATAGAATAAACATTTTTAAAATGGAGGGATTTTAAATGTACGACATAGTCATCGTTGGCGGTGGACCAGCCGGTCAGAGTGCCGCCATCTTCACAAGCAAAGCGGGACTGAAAACACTGGTTATCGATAATGAAAAAGGGCTGACGCAGCGCGCGCTTCTCAAAAATCACTACGGTATCGAAGAGATCAGTGGAACAGCGCTGGTCGAAACGGGGAGAAAACAGGCAGAGCGTTTCGGAACCGAATTTGTTAAAGCCCAAGTGACAAATGTCCACAAAAATGGCGAAGCTTTTGACATTCAAACAGAAGACGGTGCCTCCTACTCCGCCAGTCAAGTGATTCTGGCGACCGGCTCGAACGCAAAGCTTGCACAGACAATCGGTTTGAAGACAAAAGACGGTCGTGAAAAGTTTGTCAAAACCGTGATTGAGGCGGATGAGTCCGGCCACACGAACATTGACGGCATCTGGGCTGCCGGTGTTGCCGCCGGGGTCAGCGTTCACACGATTATCACAAGCGGAGACGGAGCGCAAAAAGCCATTAACCTGATCAGCGAACTGAAAGGCGAACGCTACGTAGATCATGACAAACTGCCGGCGGTCTGAAACCTGAATTCAGCTGAATAACACGTTTTTCTGCATCATTCAAAACAAGGCACATTTTTCGGTGCCTTGTTTTGCTATATTTAAGGACTTCAATTCAGTGAATCGATTGCAACAGGGAAAATGTACAATCCTTCGCCCTGTTTGCCGGTTTTATACGCCCATTATTTCCCATGCAGTATTAATCTGTAACAGTATATTGACTGTCATAGTAATACGACATATAATGCTACTGTGAGGTGATGATATGGTGACGAACAAACTCACATCCGACCAGCTGCGCGGGCATGCCGATACGATGATTTTACGGCTTTTATCCGAAGCAGATCACTACGGCTACGAAATTGTCAAACTGATTGCCGAGCACTCGGGTGGCGAATATGAATTAAAGGAGGCAACGATGTACTCCAGCGTCCGGAGACTTGAGGCAGACAATGATATCGAGTGGTACTGGGGTGATGAATCCCAGGGCGGACGGCGTAAGTATTTTCGGATCACCACTAAGGGTAAAGCCACTTATGCCAGCAACAAAAGTAATTGGGAGTACACCAAACGCATTCTTGATAAATTACTGTAAGGAGGTTTCAGCCATGAATGACAAATTAAGCCGGTATTTGAACGAAGTTTTTTCCCCTTATGACAGCGTAAAAAGTGTTGCCGATTTAAAAGCCGATCTGCTCTCCGATTTGCAGGAGCAGTATCGTGAACTAAAAACCGAGGGAAAAGATGATGAAACAGCCTTCCAGATGACGATCGACAGCATCGGCGACATTGAAGGAACCGTACAGGAAGTGGCTGACCTTTCCCACTCTCTTGAGCGGCAGGCTGTGATCCATTTCAATGCAAGCAACCTGCCGAAGAGTGACTTTGCAGATGTCATCGCACATCAAAGAAATTTTAAAGCAAGCGCGCTGCGCGGGTCCGACTTTTCCGGTGCAGACTTAACCGGCAGCTCATTCGTCAGCAGTGATGTGCGTGAAGCCAATTTCGACGGTACGAACCTGACTGACTGCAAATTATGCGCCATAGACCTCCGGGATGCAAGCTTCCGTCGATCTGTACTTGTCCGCACCAACATCAGTAAGTCGGATCTGACGGGAACAAAATTCATTGATATCCGATTTACAGATGTCACTCTGACGATGACCGATCTTCGAAAAACTGTTCTGGAACGGTGTATCTTTAACGGCGTGGATTTCAAATATTCCGACCTGCGGGGACTGTGCCTTGACGGTCAGACTTTTATCGATGTCACGTTTGACAAAGCGGCGTTGAACGACGTTTCTTTTAAGGACGCAACACTCAGAAATGTGTCTTTCCGTGCAACGCATGCCTTGACGAATAAATATTACCGTGCCATCAAAACCATCTGCTTTGACGGAGCTATGATGGATAAGTTGACTTATGCCGCACTCAAGGGCATGAAGGCTGATTTATCAAAGGTCACTATTATTTAAGATCATACAGGAAATAGCCCTCCAGATTGATGCTTCATTACGGCTATTCATTTTTAATAATTTGGCAAAAACAACTAAGAGTAGATAGAAAATCAACTGATAGATGACATAATTCAACGATTACTCCATTCTATTGATACCTGTTTGACGCGATAATGAATACAGCATTTCGAATAACGAACATTTAGTTCAACTTCATAATGAGAGGCGGGTATCAAAAATGGCTGATACGTTAGGTTCAAGAATTGGAGAATTTAGAAAGAGAAAGGGTATAACACAGGATCAGCTTGCAGAGCACATCGGAGTTTCTTCCCAAGCGGTAAGCAAGTGGGAGAATGACTTGTCATGCCCGGATATTAGCTCACTTCCTCAACTCGCAGATTATTTTAATGTCTCAGTAGATGAACTCCTAAGGGGTGAAAAATCGAAAGTTGTTCAAGTCGTTTCAGAAGGAGAACGTAAAGATTTTAATAAAATGCTATTAAAAGTATCAGTTGACAGTGAAGAGGGAGACATTGTAAGAGTTAATTTGCCGTTGGGATTGGTAAAAGTTGCTTTGGAAATCGGAACGCAATTGCCACAGATTTCGGGTAACGACGCTCTGAAGAACATTGATTTCCAAGCGATATTACTCATGGCGGAAAACGGAGTGATAGGTAAGATTGTCGAGGTTAAGAGTGCTAATGGTGATAATGTTGAAGTTGTCATTGAATGATTCGGAGGTTCATTATGAAGATCAGAATTGAGGCAAATGGACATCGCTTTATCATTCCTCTACCTATTAAGGTCGTGTTAAATGGTGTTACCTTCCGAATAATCGCAAGCTGTACTAAAAAATATTATAAGATTCCCTTAAAGGAAGACTCTTTAAAAGTCTTGAGAAAAGAGCTGATTCATGCGAAAAGGTCATTCAGAAAACTTGCTCTTATTGATATATCAAGCAGTGACGGTTTTAAGCTTAAAATTACGCTTTAGCTCACTTTTCGCTGGATAGGGACCGATTAATCAAAGATTACGATTCTATAAGAGAGCGTGAAACCGATGCAAAATCAGGCCATTCAAGTAAAAGGGCTTAAAAAGTCCTATAGACAGCTTCATGTTCTAAAGGGCGTGGATTTCGAGGTGGAACAGGGTACTATTTTCGCCTTGCTCGGCCCCAACGGTGCAGGCAAGACAACGATCATTAAAATCCTCACCACACTGCTTAAACAAGATGGCGGAACCGCAATCGTAAATGGTTTTGATGTTGCGTCAAACTCCGAAAGTGTGCGGGAGTCGATCAGCCTGACCGGACAATTTGCCGCTGTAGATGAAATTCTGACGGGCCGTGAAAACCTGATCATGATCGCCCGACTTCGCCATCTTAAAAAACCGCGCCAGGTGGCGGACGATCTGCTGAACCGTTTCGGCCTGACCGATGCGGTCAATCGCAGAGTGTCCGCTTATTCCGGTGGCATGCGCCGCAGACTTGACATTGCCATGAGCCTGATCGGAAAACCAAAGCTTATTTTCCTCGATGAACCGACAACAGGGCTAGATCCCGAAGTGCGCATTGAGGTCTGGAAAATGATCAGAGAGCTTGCCGATGGCGGCACAACAATCTTTCTGACCACGCAATATTTAGACGAAGCCGAGCAGCTCGCCGACCGGATTGCCATTCTGCATGAAGGAAAAATTATCGTTAGCGGCACGCTTGCGGAGTTAAAAAAGCTGTTCCCGCCCGCTAAGGTGGAATACGTTGAAAAACAACCGACACTTGAGGAAGTTTTCCTTGCCCTCATCAGCAAAAAGGAGGAGGCTGGGAAATGAACCAACACTTTTTCAGTGACATGGGCGTGATGCTTGGACGCTCCATGCGCCATATTATCCGCAGTATGGACACCATCATCACAGTCACTCTCATGCCGATTGTGTTCATGTTGCTGTTCGTCTACGTGTTCGGCGGAGCCATAAAAACCGGCACGGCTAACTATGTGAACTACTTATTACCCGGCATCCTGCTGATCGCAATCGCAAGCGGTATATCCTACACAGCATACCGCCTCTTTATCGATATGCAACGGGGCATATTTGAACGGTTCTACTCGATGCCGATTGCGCGTTCGACCGTCCTGTGGGGGCACGTACTGACCTCACTGGTATCCAATGCTCTTTCAGTTGTCATCATCATTTTCGTCGCACTGATTATAGGCTTTCGCTCGTCAGCAGGAGTGGTGTCATGGCTTGCCGTGGCTGGTATTCTTGCACTGTTCACACTTGCCCTAACCTGGATTGCTGTAATAGCCGGGCTGTCCGCAAAATCAGTAGATGGTGCAAGTGCCTTTTCCTATCCCATTGTCTTCCTGCCGTTTATCAGCTCGGCCTTTGTACCTACCGCGTCCATGCCCGGACCTGTGCGTGCTTTTGCCGAAAATCAACCGGTCACTTCCATCGTCGACGCGATCCGCTCCCTGCTTGCAGGTCAGCCCGTAGGTAACGATATTTGGATCGCACTCACATGGTGCCTGGGTATACTTTTTGCTGCCTATGTTTTCGCCATGCTGGTTTATAGACGTAAAACTGCATGAGATATGAACAGAAGTTTTAAAGATCTCAATGAATTTTAACGGGTACCATTTCAAGCGACGCAAACTGCCGGTTTATGCCCCCTCTCTCCATAAAAAAACCGTTACTATGATTCGCTCATAATAACAGATTTTTAAGTTGGATGATTATACTTTTTAGTTCAAATTCTTTTTCTAAATAAGACAAAATCGCACAAAGCAGTGGTTCACTTTGCTTTTCCTTTTCGAGTTCTGTTTTTAAAATTGTTATGAGCTCATTTAATTTTTCTTGATAAGACTTTCCATACGGGAGTTTACCAATCGTTTTCTCAGCTTCGTCAATTAATTCAGCTATTAGTTGCTCCTTACTTACAGCATTTCCTCCATTAATATAGTGAACGTAGGCTGATCGATTTATAATAGAAATTGATTGTCCTCGCACCGTACTTTCAACTAATAGATCCATCTTGGTTAAAATAAACTCGGCTATTTTCTCCATAGATAGTATATTGTCTTCGTATATGATCCAAAACAAATATTCCTTCAATATTGCCCGATATATAAAGATCAAATCATATAAATAGGGCTTAATTTTATCCCCATATAAATTTTCCAGGCACTCCTTATGCCAGGAGATTAATCGAGCTCTTACTTTTTGGCGTAACGGTTTAAATTTTTCATCCTGTTGTATCGGAAGTTCGGTAAATTCAACCAAAATGTATTTGTATTCAGCAAAATATTGAAACCGAAATACAATTTGTTGTAAAAACTTTTCTCTTAGCGACATTCCCTTTTGCGAACTTATTTTTTCCGTTTCATCAAAGTACATATTTTGACATCGGTCAAAGACTTCACTAAATAATTCCTCTTTTGATGAAAAATACTTATAGATAGATCCCTTAGCTATACCGTAATCATTTGCAATATCTTGTACAGATGTAGAAAGATAACCTTGCTTCTTAAACAATTTTGTAGCTGATTTTATAATATCTTGTTTCGTAATATTCATTCTTGAAATCACTTCCCTTGACTATCCATGACTCATGGTACAAAATAATAAACATAAAGTCAAATGACTGCTAGTTTTTAAAAATGAACAAACGGTCATTATCATATACACGGGAGTGTTCCAATATGGAAAAACTGATTGACCCTAAAAAAACGGCTTTGGTTGTCATTGACTTACAAAAATGGCTGGGAAACCAGTATGCCCCTTATTCTGCAGAACAGGTTATTGATCATTCAGCTGCTCTGGCCGAGGCTTTTCGTAAAGCGGGGGCTTTTGTCGCCTTAGTTCATGTTTCAAGCAAAGATATGAAAGATATCCCTCAACCGAAACTGGATGTCGCTCCTCCCCAATTAAATCTACCAAGTCACTGGGATGAGCTTGTCTCGAAACTAAACGACCACCTGCTAAAGCAGGTGGGTTCAGACATAAATGTCTGCGACTTAAAGTCGCCACTTAAAGACTGAAGTCTTCTGAAAGACCTTGTGCTCATAGCACACTGAATTCTGACTGAACTCAGTCGTCAATCTTGAAAATGTCGTCCTTGACTTTATTTGACTGATTCGCAATGTAATTTCGGATGATTTCTTCCGTCACGTTGCCGACCGTCGCACAGAAATAACCTCTGGACCATAGGTGCTGGCCCCAATACCGTTTTTTTAGTTCTGAAAACTCATCCTGAAGCAATCTGGATGAGCGTCCTTTCAGATACTCCATGATTTTACTCGGCGCTAGGCTGGGTGGACAAGAAATCAGCAAATGGACATGTTCCTTGCCTACGCTCCCCTGCAGGATTGTGACTCCCCTGGCCTCACATCCCTGCCGGATCAACTCACGCAATCGAACAGCGATTGGACCTCGCAGCACCTGATATCGGTATTTGGTCACCCAGATCACATGATACTTGATATCGTAGACTGCATGACCACTTTTCTGATAACCGTCCATACTTTTCACCTCTTTTGAAAAGTATGGACACGAAAAGATAAGGCTAAAAGCGGATACCGTCTAAAGACGGTGGGTTTAGACCCCGCTTTTGTAAGCTAAACGTTTCTGAAACAGATCACATCGTGATTAAGAAACAATGGGGGGCTTTTTACGGGACGGATTTAGATTTGCAATTGCGCCGCCGCAGTATAGATACTATTGTGCTATGCGGGATTGCAACAGGACTTGGTGTAGATACTACAGCTCGAGAGGCATTTATGTTTGGTTATAATCAAATATTCGGCATTGATGCCATGACAGGATTTTCACAAGCGGAGCACGATCATGTGAAAAACTATATCTTTCCTAGAATAGGGAAAATACGAACCACGAGTGAAATCATTGAATCGATCAACAATTAATTGGGTTGATCGTCTCATTAAAGCTCTGAGGAAGGCGGTGGAGAGTATAAAACTTGTTCAATATTATAAGTCGGGTAATAAACTTCTGGGATTATGTCATGCAAAAGAAATCACCCCCCTTCCGTTTTCATTTGAAGAAGTCGTTTCCATGGTAATGGATCATAAAGAAAAAGAAATCCATTCATCAATTAAAAATTCTGACAGCAAGCCAGAAAAAGCACCGATTCATTACGCACCATGTGTTCCCCCTTATTGTAAGATCATTGGTGTTGGGCTAAATTATAAAAGTCACATAAAAGAATCGGGACTACCTATTCCCAAATTTCCTGTTTTGTTCAGCAAATTTGGAAATACACTTTCAGCGCATCTTGAAGATGTGGTTTTACCTTCTGTATCAAAAGAATTCGATTATGAAGGGGAATTAGGAGTCATCATAGGACGAAAAGCGAAAAATATTTCTGTGAAAAAAACTCTTGATTATGTCTTGGGCTACTGCAATGCAAATGATTTGTCTTCACGCGATCTCCAATTCAGGACACCACAAGGGCTTGTGGGAAAGAATCTGAACGGATTTTGCCCCATTGGCCCCTATATAGTGACCCGGGAAGAAGTTAAAGATCCAAATAATCTAATGATAAAGACCTATGTTAATGGCGCGGTTCGCCAGCAATCCAACACAAACGACATGGTCTTTAATGTAGAAGAGATTGTAAGTTACGTGTCTCACTATATGACCCTTGAACCAGGAGACATAATTCTGACTGGAACACCGGCGGGAGTTATTCTCGGTCAATCAAAGGAAAAACGAAATTGGCTAAAAGCAGGAGATCAAGTCACTGTAGAAATTGAGAAACTCGGATCCCTTACCAATCGTCTAGTAAATGAAGATTGATTACGTTGCCCGTTAACTCAATAACAGAAATATTTTGCTCAACATATCGATTCTTTAAAAACACTCACTTTGGCTGATACGGCACTGAAAAAAAAGCAGCTGATCATTTTGATTAGCTGCTTTCGTGACTAATTCAACTATCGTTCCCGCTACGTCTTCCCATCGGTTTAAACCTTAATGGAGCGTTCGATGGTTTATTTCATTCTACTTACTTTTTTATTTTCTTTTTTCCATTACAGCAAAGTAATTTTCTTCATCATCTGCAAAGTTAAAGACTCTTCCGGAGGGAAGTTCTACAATTTCTCCAACTGTGACATTTTTGTTCGTCAAATCACGATATAATTGATCGAGATTTTCCGTAAAAAACATGATAGATGGCGTTCCTAGATTCATTTCAGGATTCATTTTGGCAATGAACTCTTTACTATGAAGCACAATGCTCGTTGCTGCACCTTTAGGAGCAACTTCTATCGACCTCATCTGTCCATTGTTTTCTTCAGAAATGACCTCAAAGCCCAATTTTTCTGTCCAAAAATCCTTTGCTTCGTCCTGGTTATTAACGTACAACATGATTTGACCGACTTTACTAATCATTGATTTGACACTCCCTTATATAAGTAATGACTAAATTTAATACTTCTATCCCTACTAACACCGAAAACAGTGTTACGGTAATTTATTTCAGGGACTCGACAAGTTCGTCCAAACGGTTCCAGGTTTCGGTGATACCCTGCAGCATGCCCATGTCCGTGACGGTCTTAAGTGCCTCTGCGGACCCATATTCAGCGTGGTTGATCAGCTTCGTCTTTCCACCCAAATCGATAAATTCCAATGTGATCTCGCTCGACGGCATGGAATCATTCACATGACCTTCAGCATCTGAAAAGTAATCGGTATAGACGATCTTCTCGGGCTCGATAATTTCCTTATAAACCCCCTTGCTCCACGATTCCATTCCAAAAAATTGACCTTGATTCTGATCGACACACTTCATACAGTAGTGCCACACGCCACCCGGACGAAAATCAATAGTGCAGACCGGAATCTCCCAGCCTTTCGGCCCCCACCAGCGTTTTAGATGTTCCGGCTCTTTAAACATCTTGAATAAGAGATCGCGTGGCGCATCAAAAATGCGCTCCAGTACAAGTATCTGCTCATTCTCTACTCTCGATACCATGGTATGGTTTGACATTGTCATTCCTCCTCGATCATGAAATGATTTTACGGCTTTTCCTTGTCCTGCAGTTCCTTTAAATAATCATCCAGATTGTCGAATCTTTCCTGCATCACGCGTTGGAAGGACTGTATCCATGAATCCAACGCCTGGAATGGCTCGGGCCGGAGCCTGTAGATTCGTCGGTTAGCTTCGGCCTGTACTTCTACAATCCCGTTGTCGCTAAGCACTTTTAGATGTTTTGAAGTTTGGGGCTGCTTCAATCCCAGCTTCTCAGTGATTTCCCCCACGGTCAGGGGGCCGTGGCGTAAGAGTTCGATGATATTCATACGATTCGGTTCAGCTAAAGCACTCAGCGTCGTTATGTCTATTCCCGGACTTTTGCCGGACATGTTGCTCACCTCTGAATTTAATGGTTTCTTGTCTAATCATCTCCCTGATTTAGAGTAGCTTTCATCCTGTCGGTTTAAATATACCTGGTCATGTATATTCTTGTCAAGGAATATTTAAATAAACTCCCCACAAAACTAATAAGTGACTTTGTATCCGGCTCTTTATTCAAGACCCAGCCTTTCAACGAAGGGTCATAGTAGCATTCAAACTCTTCTTTCATAGGTACATGAGGAAGCTTCTTTGCTGTTTTTGATAACAAAAATATGGTCTTAGCCCTAAGATCATTTAATTCTTGTTTAACTAACGGACGAGAAATCACTTGACATTAGGGACTTTTGAAACGTCTATTCCAACATTTCTTGTTATAATGAGGATGATAGCTAATACAAAGATTAGAACAATTAATTGAATTAAAAGCAAAATGTTTTGAGTTGTTATTGCTGTTAAGTCGTGAATAGAAAATACAGAAGGTTGTTTTCCATCTCCTACAACGCTGTTTAAGAAATCCCATGCATAATGAAATCCAATTGATATGGACAATGACTTGGTCTTATAATACAAAACGCCGAGAATTAGTCCTAAAAGCAATACAGTAGACAATCCAAGAATAGTCGGATACAATGCGATATGCATTAGTGCAAAGAGTAGTGAGGTTACAACAATAGCAACAGTAGAACCCTTTGATTTCATTATCTTGGTTTGCAAATAGCCACGGAAAAACATTTCCTCAATAACTCCAGGAAACCCTGTTGAGACGCAACTTATCACCGTAAAAAATAGTACAGAGACAATGGAATATATTGCAGTCCCAATTGTAAGTCCATGAATAGTTCCTAAGCCATAAGCGATGCTAAATACAATAACATTTATCAGGATAGCAAGCCCAACTCCTACTATCATAGAACTTCGGTTTTTAACAAACCCAACACGGCTCCAAGTAAATGCCACGCCCTCTCTGGTTGAGAAGAATATGAGGACACTTAGTAGTACGAGTTCCATAAGTACATTAATAATGGATTGAACACCCCAATTCAGCCTCATGGCATTGATTGCTTCAGACTGCGATCCTCCGTGTTGATGTAAGTAAATCCCTACCGACACAATCTGTGCAATTGCCATCCACAAATACACTGATATAAAAGCAACTAGATAAGGTATCCCAATCGTCCAAATAAGCCCATTTCGATTTTTCACACAAAACACCTGCCTATTCATTTATCATCAATTAATTTTTTTACTGTCCGTGATTGAATTTTTCCAAATAAATCTCTTGCTCCAAACACCAATTGGTAATGGCTTCTACAACATGCATACCAAATCCAAGAGTCATCCGACCATAAGCTGGTTCGCCTTCAGCTACACCCAGCTGATTTTGAATGGTATGAAACACAGAGCGTATTTCTTCCATCTGTTCCCTGTAGTTTCGAATTAGCTGTCTGTTCTCTTCAATAGATTGATTCTGACCAAAATATAGTCGCAGTAACATTTCATTCTTTTCTGGTGAGGGGGGACTTAGTGGTTGATTCATCCATTCGTGGAATTTAATTTGCCCCAATTTCGTGATTGTGTAAATTTTTCGGCTTCTTCCCGAAACTAATTCATCTGTTAAAGTTGCCCACCCAAGTTCCACAAGACGTTTCAAATTGGGATAAATTTGTCCATAACTTTCATGCCAAAAGTGGCTTAAACGCTGTTCAATACGCTGTTTAATATCATATCCTGTATGCGGACCGAACATAAGGATACCAAGAAGAGCATAAAGGCTCTTGTTTTCACGCATAATATCACTCCTTTTTTACGTTATATATACATTAGATATATATCATTTAGATATAAATTGTCAATAGTTACTAAGAATATGACCCTTTAGTGGAACATACTAGAGTTTTACAATCAACAAGGACATGAAAAATCTTGTTTAAATTAATGCGGTTTGACCCCCCAATCTTGGACACAAAGTCGAGGGGGCAAACAGATGAGTGTTTTATAATGAACAGTAGCTACGATCAATCATTTTTATAAACTTGATAAATACAAATAGAGTTGTTTAACCAGAACTGTATAAGGTCGCATTCTTCCGGTGAAATAAACGGCCAGTTAAGAAAATAGTTGTTGACTCACGCAGATATTCCGTGATTCAGCCATAGATTTTATGACGAAAAAATTTTATACTGCTCTATAATCAAAGAAACTCACTGTTGCGCAGTTGGCGGGTAATGCGCAATAAGATATGGCCGAGGTGAAATATATTGAAAAAGATTAACAATTATTTTAAACTGGGATTATTTTTCAATGGAATTTGGCTGATTTCAAATTCTTTTAATTTGTTACCGAGTTTTATTGAAGGACTGTGTTGTGGGGTGGGGTTGACTCTTATACTAATAGGAATGTGTGCCCAGAATTATGATATATCTAAATTGAGAACTTATAAGAAAAGGTTATTGAAAAAAGTATTTCATTTTTAAACTCATAATACACAGTACGACGATACTGCGCAACAACATCCTCAGTAAAGGATCTTTTGTCCAGTAACAACTTTTTTGTAAGTAAAGAATTTTATTTCCATGCGACACCAGCCTTTAATTTGATGAACCCTACCGGATGATGGAATGTTCTGTATTGTCAGCCATGGTTTATAGTCTGTTAATTTGCCGCTACCTTGACCCTCAGCGCAATATCGCGCAATTTTATCTTCCGTCCAATGATTCGCTCGTTTCGGCAAAAAACCACCTCCCCAAAAAGAAATACTGCTACTATGATTAACTCATAGTAACAGTACCAGTAAAGAACTTTTTACCAAGTAAACAATTTTATTTCCAAGTAAAGATCTTTTTTTCAACGGTACATATGTACCGTCTGCTTTTTTACTATTATTCTACTGTTACCGATTTAGCAAGATTTCTTGGTTTATCAACATCGCATTCGTTCTGCAGGGCCGCGTAGTAAGCGATCAGCTGCAGAGGAATGGCGCAAACAAGTGGTGTAAAGACTTTATGGACTTTCGGGAGCACGATTTGGTCGCCGGGTTGCTCAGTGACATCTTCCATGCTGATGATGCAAGTGTGAGCGCCGCGGGCCAGGACTTCTTCGACATTATTTCGGATGCTATTATTGACTTTCTCCTGTGTGGCAAAAGCGAGAACCGGTGTACCGTTTTCGATCAGGGCGATCGTGCCGTGCTTGAGTTCGCCGCCGGCAAAGCCTTCCGCCTGAATATAGGAAATTTCCTTCAGCTTTAGAGCGGCTTCCATGCAGACATAGTAGTCGAGGCCGCGGCCAATGTAGAAAGCGTTGCGCGTGATCGATAGATAGTCACGAGCGATTTCTTTCAGTTGCGCTTTGTCATCGACCATCTGCTCCATCGCCTGAGCGGTGATGCTCAGTTCATGGACGGGTTCAAAATCAAGAGCAATTCCCCTGTTTTCGGCAGCGGCGACAGCGATGAATGAAAGCACCGCCATCTGAGCTGTATAGGCTTTCGTTGAAGCAACCGCGATTTCCGGTCCTGCGTAAAGCAGCATTTTGTAATCCGCTTCACGGTACAGGGTCGAACCTTCGACGTTGGTCAGCGTCAGCGTCGGATAGCCCATTTTTTTCACATTCACCAGTACAGCCCGGCTGTCCGCCGTTTCTCCGCTCTGCGAGATAAAGAGAAACAGAGGCTTCTTTGACAAAAGCGGCATATTATATGAGAATTCACTGGAAATATGCACTTCAGTCGGGATACCGGCAATCTGCTCGATCATGTATTTTCCGACGACACCCGCGTGGTAGCTCGTGCCGCAGGCGATAATATAAAGACGGTCGCAACTTGTGATTGCTTTAATTATTGCCGGATCAACAGTAATTGATCCACTGTCGCCGCTGTACTCTTGAAGCAGTCTGCGAATAACTGCCGGCTGTTCATCAATTTCCTTCAGCATATAGTGCGGGTATGCACCCTTTTCCGTATCGCGTGCATCAAAGGATACTGTGTAAGGCTCACGTGTTTTGACGTTTCCGTCCAGATCCTTAATTGTATAGCTCTCTCTTGTCAGTTCGACAATTTCCTCATCCATCAGTTCAACATACTGTTTAGTTTGTTGAATCATGGCTGTAGCGTCACTGGCCACAACATTGAAACCGTCGCCTGTGCCGATCAGAAGCGGGCTTTTATTTTTAGCCACATAGAGCATGCCGCTGTTTTCAGAATCCAACAGGGCAATCGCATAGGATCCGTCAATGAGCTTCAGTGTTTTTCGCAGAGCTTCTTCAACACTCAGTCCATGATCCACAAAATGCTCAATGAGCTGAGCAACCACTTCGGTGTCCGTGTCGCTCTTCATTTTCACATTAGGAATATACTGAGCTTTCAGCTGGCTGAAGTTTTCAATCACTCCGTTGTGAACGATCGTAAATCGCCCGGAACTGCTTTCGTGCGGGTGAGCATTACGTTTGTTCGGCTCCCCGTGTGTCGCCCAGCGTGTATGCCCGATTCCAAGTGTTGCCTGAACTGCGGGATCTACGATTTTTCGAAGAATATCAATCCGCCCTTTTTCTTTAAAAACATGAACACCGTCGCTATTGAGCAGTGCGATGCCTGCCGAGTCGTAACCCCGATATTCAAGATTGCTGAGTCCCTTCAGCAAAATGTCACGTGCATCCTTATCGCCAATATAGCCTACAATACCACACATAGGATTCCCTCCTCGTGAGGCAAGCGAGCCTTTCAGGGGCAAATCTTGCCCCACTTGTTTAAAATAGTTTGTGCCTGCTGTCCGGTTTCTGTTCAGAAAGTTGCCTTCCTGTTTTGTGCACGGACTAACGGCTGCAAGCAATCCGAGAGGTATCCGCCGAGTGTTTCGATAAACCTCTTCCTCGTCAACTATTCCTGTTCTTTCTCCGTCATCCGGAATAGTCCAGGCGCTTTATATTCAGTTGTCCTGCCCTCTTTTCCATTCTCAAGTCAAAAACTTTTAGTAACCATAAAAAGTTTACTTAAAACCAAGAGGACTGTCAATTAGAGATTGACCCTCGTGACTCTTCTTATATATATTCCTAAGAGTCATATCCCGTGCCATGGAGACATACTTTATGCTAAGAAAGCCGCTGATGTCCCAGTTCAGCCATTCCGGTCAAATTACGCCTGAATCTGACCGCCGATTTCTTCTTCTACCGTCCGAGCAATACGGTCAACATAGGCTTTGCATGCGTCTTCGGTTGGCGCTTCAGCCATCACACGGATCAGTGATTCTGTTCCTGAAGGGCGCACTAGAATGCGTCCATCGCCAGCCATCTCATCCTCTACCTCGCGGATGGTCTCGGCAACCGCAGGATGATCCGTAACATGGAACTTGTCTGCAACCCGGATGTTCACTAATTCCTGAGGATAAGTGTGAACCCCGGCAGCCAGTTCAGACAGTTTCTTGCCGGTTGTTTTCATAATGCTGACAAGCTGGAGAGCGGTCAGCATGCCATCACCTGTAGTCGCATGATCAAGAAAAATGATATGTCCGGACTGTTCGCCGCCAAGTGAATATCCTCCGGCACGCATTTCTTCCATCACATAACGGTCGCCGACTGTTGTTTGCTTCGTCTCAATCTGTGCAGCCTGGAGGGCCTTATAAAGTCCCAGGTTGCTCATTACGGTGGTTACCAGCGTATTTTTATTTAGTGAACCTTGTGATTTCAAATAAGTGGCGCAAATGTACATAATTTTATCGCCATCGATAATATTGCCCAGTTCATCAACAGCGATCAGGCGATCGCCGTCGCCGTCAAAAGCCAGACCGCAGTCCGCCCCTTTTTCCAGGACAAATGCTGCCAGCGCCTCCGGATGTGTAGATCCTACACCGTCATTGATATTTTCCCCATTTGGCGACGTGCCGATCGTCGCGATATCTGCTTCCAGATCTGCGAAAAGATGAGGAGCAAGCGAGCTGGTTGAACCATTCGCACAGTCCAGTGCGATACTCATCGTTGAAAAGTCATCCTCCTGAATGGTTTGTTTCAGGAACTGCAGATACTTTTGACTGCCCTCAAAGTAGTCACTTGAAATCCCCAGGTCGCCGCCTACCGGGCGCGGGAGATCATCATTTTCCTTAGCAAGAAGGGCCTCAATATCATCTTCCACTTCATCGCTGAGTTTGAACCCGTCACTGCCGATAAACTTGATCCCGTTATCCGCAAATGGATTATGCGATGCTGAGATCATGATACCCGCACTTGCGTCCATAGCTTTTGTCAGATAGGCAACACCGGGCGTCGAGATCACACCTAACCGCATCACTTCAACACCAATGGAGAGCAATCCAGCATTCAGCGCGTCTTCAAGCATGTTTCCTGAGATGCGGGTATCACGTCCGACCAATACTTTTGGATGCTCCGTTGTCTTGGTCAGGACATATCCACCCGCCCTGCCCAGCTTAAAAGCCAGCTCCGGTGTCAAGCCGTTATTAGCAATTCCCCTGACACCATCCGTACCAAAATACTTTGCCATCGTTTTATTCGCTCCTATCTTTCCGCTCGTCCAAGCTCGCTGCTCTATTGTAAACTCCGGTATTATTTCTGTCAAAGTGATTCATCGAGGCATTTACGAGTTGCCGATGCCTAACTGATTGTGACATTCAATGTCCCCGGAGAAGCTGACGCGGTCAGTCCTGCTGGCACACTCACGTTAACGGCTACCCGCTGATCGCCGGTAGACAATCCTGTCAGATCTACTTGCGCCTTAATATCACTACTGCTCAATTTATTAAGATCCGTGGCGCTTCCCGTTACTGAAACATCAACATGTCCGTTATTTCCAAGCGTTACCGTCTGGTTAACAGCCAGCCCTGTGGCCGAAACCGGTATATTACTGAATTGCTTTGACGTATTCCCTTGGTTTGAGCTTGAACTTGCTCCAGAAGATGATGAAGGACTGCTGCTGCTCGTGCCGCTGCTGTTCATACTGCTGCCGCCTGAGGCTGTCGGCACAATGTGTACCGTCACGCTTACTTTCGATGGGGATGCCTGTGTCGCTCCCGCCGGAAGCGGAACACTCACATTATATGTTTTGTCCTGTGTCAGGCCTGCAACTGAAACGGAAATGGGCTGGACATCCACAATCTGATTCAGTGTATTGCTGTCCGGAGCAACAACAGTGACATTATTTACGGATAAATTAACAGAGCCTACGGAATACCCGTTCGCCGGTGTGCCGGTGGTCAGCGCCTGAAGTGTGACTTGCTTTGACATCTTGGTAATAGGCACTTGAACATGTACAGCAGATGGAGCAATTGCGACGTCCATCTGGTCACCGCCGCTATCATAAGCGTGCAGCGTAATCATTTTGTCCGCCGTCGTGTTTGCACCGTTAACGTCAATGACGCCTCTGATAAACGCGATCGAGTCTATGGTTTGTCTTCCACCCGTAACAGTGACCGTTTTCGGGTCAATCGTCGGGCTGCCGATGCTGTAACCGCTGCTTATTGCTTTTTTGTTCAAAATGTCGAGCGCTACAGGGAATTCTTTACTCGTCCGCTCTTGGAGGGTCACCCTCACAGCGCTCGGAACAGCTTTCACAGACAGGCCGCTTGGAAAGCCCGACGTCTGAACGCGAACATCATAGGTGCCCGGTTTCATGCCATTCAAGTCGATAAATGCACTTTTAATGGCCAACAGCCGTGCTTTCAGAATCTGATCACTCGTGCCACTCAACCGAAGATCAACGGTCTGAGGCACTCCGCTGACCACAAACTTATTTGCGTCATACTTCAGATTCAGTCTTTCAGCAATTGTCATTTGCTCCAGAGGATTAACAGCAATACTGGAAGGACTTGAAGAAGGGCTTTGGCCCGCCGAGACAATCGCATAGAGCATCAGGGCTAATACAAAAGAAATAATTTTAACGACCCAGTTTTTACGCAGAAGTTTATCCATGGCGCTTCCCTCTCCAGTTCCATCGTAAAGAAACCGCCGCACTTTCAGGTTCATTCAGTTCATGCCGCAGCATTTCAGTTAGCTGCTCTTCTGGAATATCCCTGAACAGTTCACCATTCTTCGTTACAGTAATTCCACCGGTTTCCTCTGACACAACCACTGTCAACGCATCAGTAACCTCGCTGACCCCCATCGCGGCCCGA
The DNA here is from genome assembly GCF_002802965.1 of Sporolactobacillus pectinivorans. Classification (NCBI taxonomy): domain Bacteria; kingdom Bacillati; phylum Bacillota; class Bacilli; order Caryophanales; family Sporolactobacillaceae; genus Sporolactobacillus; species Sporolactobacillus pectinivorans. The sequence continues at coordinate 288,113 of NZ_NXGA01000001.1, forward strand.
TGCCTTGTCCCAAGTTCTTTTGAAATAAACGGGCTCTCAGATAATGGAAGGTAACATGCCGCGGCAATCACCTGGTTGCCTCTGATGATTACTGCACCATCGTGAAGCGGCGTATTCGGGATGAAAATATTAACCAGCAGCTGAAAGGTTAAATTTCCGTTCAAAGGAATACCCGTTTCAATATAGTCATTGAGACCCGTCTTCCGTTCAATCGACATCAGCGCGCCGATTCGCCGCTTTGACATGTAGGATGAAGCTTTGACAATCGCATCGGTCATCTGTTTGTGCTCTTCTTCAACGACCGCACCCCGTGAAAAAAGGCGACCACGGCCCAATTGTTCAAGCACGCGGCGCAGTTCAGGCTGAAAGATCACAATAATCGCAAAAAGGCCATATGTAATGGCATTATTCAGTATCCATTCAAGCGTTTTAAGCTGAAACAGGCTGCTAAGAAACCATACAGCAACAATAACTAGTATACCCTTCGCAAGCTGAACAGCCTTTGTGCCACGGATAATCAGAATTACTTTATAAATCAGATAGGTCACGATTAAAATATCGATAATATCCGTCAAATAGTTCAGAATGTTGAAATGAGCCCAAAAAGACATGGCTTTCATCCTCCAAATCAGCTGTTCTTCTCATGATGCCTGATACCAGGCACCGCGTTCTAAAAAAGTGCGTACAGGTCTCTCGTCTTCACCCAGAGAATCTTTTACCTGACCACCCGAACAGTCTCTTTACAAAATCGTCATCTTTGAGCAGAAGCTTTCTTCTATATAATGATAACCCCAAATTACATTTTATAGTAGTGCGGACCCATACCCACAACTACCGAACGGCTGACGCGTTTCTCATTCTATGCCAGCCCGTCTGAAAAAATGATCAGGGCAGGAGCCCGTTCAATTAGACTTTAGACATTCAGCACGAAGCTCAGGACTGTTCGCCGGAGCTTTAACCAGAATGAATCCATTTTCGCTGCCTTTCTCCTGAACCATGTTCTGCCGTCCAGCAGCAATCACCATCAGCGACATAGGCAGCGCGCAAATGGCCACAGCAGCAATAACGGGATGACGAACCGTCCATTTTCTAATCACATGGCGTTTATCAGCCGGAAGCTGTTCGAGAACATTTTTCGTAAAATCGATCGGCAAATGAGGGTGCATCAGCTGATTCAGCATTTCCGTCGATTGCTTTAGCTCTTTAAAATGACTGCGGCAGCTGTCACAAGAAGCCATATGTTCATAAAGCTCGTCTTGTTCCTCTTTTGTCGCTTCTCCGTCCAAAACTTTGTTCATCAGCGACATATATTTTTTGTTAGGGCATGTCATCTTCTTCACCTCTTGAAGCTTTCATATTCTTTCTCAGCATTTCCCGTCCCCGGTGTACTCTTGTCTTAACTGTACCGACAGGAAGGTCCATGATCTCACTGATTTCTTTAAGACTGAGATCCTCGATGTATTTTAGAACAACAGCAGAACGATATTTTTCGGGAAGTGCTTTGATCTCATGCTGGATCCACTGCTCAGTCTCGCCCTGCACGATTTGCTCATCAGGCAAGTCACCGCTTCCTGGCAGCATTGTGTTCAGAGCAAGCCCTTCTGTCCCGGGAATTTCCGCATCGAGAGAAACACTGGGTTTCTTTCTGCGTAATGAGTCAATGGAGAGGTTCGTAGCGATTCGAAAGAGCCATGTTGAAAATTTACGATCGTTGTCAAATTGGGAGATATGATTGTAAGCCCGAATAAAAGCGTCTTGTGACAGATCTTCTGCTTCTTCGCGATTTCCAACCATCCTCAGGCAAATCGAGTAGACACTGTTCTTATATCTGTCGACTAACTCGGCAAACGCCTGATGATCTCCTTTTTTTACCTTTTTAATCAGCCGCTTTTCTCTCTGATCCATCTTAACCCTCTTCTACAGCAATATTTAATACGGCAATTATTCTATTCAAGTTTCAAAAGAAAGTGGGTCGGCAAAAAAGCTGCTCGAAAATTTTCAAATGACAATAGTTTAAATGTTCCATAATAAGGGTAATTGACTATTGAATTCAGCTCTGAAAGACGAATTGTTCCATTTATTCTTGCTTTTAGGGCACAAGATCGTTCCAACAATGTTGGGGATCCCAATCGCCTCTCCCTGCTTTTTTCTGCAGGGTACAGGCTGCCTTTATCATGGAATTTTCGACTTCAATAAAATTCGGAGGTGATTGAATGAACAAACAGCAATTAAGTTACAAAATCGAAAAAGTTCGCAGTCAACTGGTGCATGCCTCAAGCCATGAGCCGCTGTCTTCTGTAAAAATGCAACAGATAAGCCACCGCCTCGATCGTTTACTCAATAAATATGACCGGCTAAGCCAGCAGGATAAGGTGTATTGATTCGACACATTTTTCTCTGTCCTTGCCCACGACATAGTTAGTTCGAACGTCGCCGCGGTATCAAAAGATTAATCAGATTATACCATAACCCGCTGCAATTTTTTCATGATGGGCGGTCAGGATCAGCATTAATTTCTAGTGTTGACAGGAACAGAAAATTAATGAACAATAAGGTAAACTATCAGTTTACTTTGTTGTTCATTTTTTGTAGGGGGGTGCATACGAGCTATGAGCGCCGGAAAAGAAGCCGCAAAGGTGATGCGCAGAGAACAAATTATCGATGCCGCGGAAAAACTTTTTTTCACGAAAGGGTTCGAGCGCTCAACAATGGATGATGTTGCAGGAACAGCCCATTTCAGTAAGCGAACAGTATATGCCTATTTTTCAAGCAAAGAGCAGCTGAATTTCGAAGTCATGATCAGGGGCTACCGCCTGCTCATCGCCATGTTGAAAAAAGAAGAGCAGAAATGGGCGGAGGGGCACATCGACAGCAGACTGGAGCAGATGGCCATAGCGCTGTACACATTCAGCAAGGAATACCCCGGATACTTTTCTGCTATCTTTTCCTATGAAAATGCCGAGGCCGACTTTCAGGAGGATATTCCCGATCAGTCACTGAAAGAGTGCTACGCGCTTGGAGAGGAAGTTTTCGGCATGCTCACGAGGTTGATCCGGGAAGGCCAGGCCGGGGGGCTTTACAGAAAAGAACTGGACCCGGTTAAGGCAGCACTTGTCCTGTGGTCCTGCATGGACGGAATTTTCAATACTTCTAAAGTTAAGGCCGGGTACATTCAAAGCATGCATCACACTTCCCCGGACAGTGTTGTTGCTTATGCCCTTCAAATGTTAATCCGGTGCATAAAAAAATAAAACGGAGGTCCAGCTGTCCGATGAAAAAACGAGGAGTGAAAAAAACTTTGCTCTATACTTTGACCAGCCTCTTAGCCATTCTGTTTCTGGCTTTATCCGTTCTGTTTTTTGCCAGTGGCGCTTTTCTACCCAAAAAATATTTGGAACCTTGGGACAAAAATTATGCCAAAAAATTTGAAGATCCGCGGATCAGGCTTTCAGCTTACGGGCTGCTCGCCGCGAACGGCCACAACATGCAGCCATGGAAAATAAAACTGGATAAAAATGATCCGATGGTCTTTTATCTTTATGCCGACAGCAGCAGGATGACTAAGGAGGTAGATCCGTACTCCCGCCAGCTGATGGTTACTCAGGGCACCTTCCTGGATTATGTTGCAGTCGCTGGCCGTTCAACCGGCTATCCGGTGCGAATCTCGTTGTTTCCGAAGGGGAAGTACGACGAAACTAATCTTGTGAAAAGTATGAATACAAAACCCGTCGCAAAAATTACACTTGAAAAGGCCGCCCCACAGTTCAGTCCACTCCTCAGCACTCTGTATCTCCCGGACACGAACAGGGATCCTTATAAACCAGCGAAGCTGACCGAGAAACAGATCACGCAACTGGAACAGCTTTCAAAAGACCCTGCTCTATCCGTTAAACTTTACCAAGATAAGGCCAATGTCAGCCGATTAGGCGATTATGCAATGCAAGGGGCAGTTATTGAAGCAGGGGTTACGCGTGTGATGCAAGAGTCAGATAGAATTTTCCGTGCTAATGAGTATCAGAAGAATAAATACCGTTACGGTTATTCATTTGAAGGACAAGGAACTTCAGGTCCGATGATGTACTTGATGGAGGGCCTGATCACCCTTTTCCCATCCATGAATAACGATCAGGCAGCTTCCGATCTCTTCATCAAATCAACTCAGACATCTGTTGATCATACGCCGGCTTATGCCATGATTCTGTCAAAGGATAACAGCAGAGAAAGTCAGGTTAAAAGCGGCATGCTGTACAGCCGGCTGACGCTTGTTGCACACACGCTTGGACTCGCGGTTCAACCGCTGAGTCAGGTTCTGGAAGAATATCCGGAAATGAAAGGCCCCTATACAGGAATCCGCAGAGATTATGCAGCGAATGGCAGTACGATCCAAATGCTCGTCCGCATCGGCCAGCCGGAAAAGCAAGTGCCTTTAAGCATGAGACGCGATGTCATGGATCTGATCAGGAATTGAATTGCTGGTGGTATTGAAAGAAGAAGTGAAAAGCGGGGCGCCTGATCAAAACCAGACGCCCCGCAATTCGTATGTTACTTTGGAAGTGGAGCCTAGGAGGATCGAACTCCTGACCTCCTGCGTGCAAAGCAGGCGCTCTCCCAGCTGAGCTAAGGCCCCATAGAATGGAGCGGAAGACGGGATTCGAACCCGCGACCCCCACCATGGCAAGGTGATGTTCTACCACTGAACTACTTCCGCACACCAGTGCATCACAAATATAGAAGAGACACACCCATAAAAAAGCAAGAAAAAAATAATGCGGATGAGAGGACTTGAACCTCCACGCCCCGTAAAGGGCACTAGAACCTGAATCTAGCGCGTCTGCCAATTCCGCCACACCCGCAAAAAATGGTGGGCCATGAAGGTCTCGAACCTTCGACCCTCTGATTAAGAGTCAGATGCTCTACCAACTGAGCTAATGGCCCAAATAAATGGAAATTATAGTGGTGGAGGGAGAAGGTTTCGAACCTTCGAACCCTAAGGGAACGGATTTACAGTCCGTCGCGTTTAGCCTCTTCGCTATCCCTCCGCATAAACGTTTTTATCAATGGTGCCGGTCAGAGGACTTGAACCCCCAACCTACTGATTACAAGTCAGTTGCTCTACCAATTGAGCTAGGCCGGCGTAATGGTGGAGGATATAGGGCTCGAACCTATGACCCTCTGCTTGTAAGGCAGACGCTCTCCCAGCTGAGCTAATCCTCCAAAGTGACCCGTACGGGATTCGAACCCATGAACCCACCGTGAAAGGGTGGTGTCTTAACCGCTTGACGAACGGGCCATACCTTTTGTCGCAATCGACGTTCTTTATTATATACAGATTGGACAGCCTTGTAAAGCAAAACATAAAAACCTTTATATTCTGAATTATTAGGTTTTCATTTTCTCCTGTTCACTCTGAGCTGGAAGCCATTATTTGATCACAGATTTCCAGCACTGTTCCCCCAGAAAAAATGGGGCCTTTCTCATGGTTTTTCTGACGAATCTGCAGTGCAGGGCTACAGCCTAACCGATCCAAATGCAGCGACGGCTGAACGACATGCCCGGCAAAAACACTGTGGTCACTCCTGAACGCTTTGTAAATTTGAAACTCAGAAACTCACCTGACATTCCTTTCGCTAAGTAATAATCAAAGATAGGGGGCTGCTCTTTTTAATTGTCTCAAAATAAAAAGGATGGAAAACCATCGTTTCCATCCAGAATATGAATTCTTCTTTTAGTGTTCGACGACAAAATATCTTAAATGACAGGATCAGCACTTCTTTTAGCCCAGAAAAAGTTTTACATTGATAATAATGGAAACGGCAAGTGCACAATTAGTCAGAAGCAATTTTCGATTCAGACGAATTTCTGCCTTTTCTGCTCTTACCACTTCGTCATTCTCTATGCCTTCAGTTCCAGACCCCTTGGCTTCTCTGAGTTCCATTTTTACCAACTCCTATCCGGAATTAGTTTTTATCCTACCTTTAATTTCATCGTAAACGAAGCATATTGAATCACTGTTAGCTTTTTTTGTCATTTGTGTAAAGAGCTGCTTTACTACCTTATTTGGATCGATGTACCGGACCCTGTTTCAAAAAATTCGCAGTAAAGTCAACAATGGCACGCTGAGACATGAACAGGGAATCGGCCTGACCAATTTTCCCGATCTGCAGATTTTTTGTTTCTCTTGGATCTGTTTCAAAGGCATGTCCGATCTGTGAAAATCGCTCTTCATGGTAATCCCAGTCGCGGTAGCTCACCCAGCGGCGTTGCCCATTAAGGAGAATCGGACTTTGCCGAGTGATCATTTTCAATTTTTTCGAACAGCATTCACCCAGGTGCATGGACGTATTATTTCCATAACTCACACCGAGAAGAAGCACCCAGCCATTCAGCTGATAAATTTTTGCCAGCGGAGAATCCTGCCCCAGTCCATCGTCAAGGACGTGCCCGTCTACAATCTGGTCACAGGCTGCGCCCCATGCAGCAAAAGAATAAATCGGGTGGCTGCTTCTCCTCACTCCCGGAAATTTGCGAAAAGTTTCGGCAACTCTGCCCATTCCCAATGTCGGCGTTCGCTCCGGATCAAAAGGAGGCATTTCTTGATAAATCGCTTGCATCCATTTCTTGGGGACCGGTGGGTTTTCCCAGTCTATTGGATCTGAAACATCTGCACTGTGGGCTGGCATAATCAGGGTCCCAGCGGGGGTCAGAACCTCCTGTAGCGCTTCAATAACAGCAACAGGCCCACCGCATATCCATCCAATCCGGCTCATGGACGTATGAACAATCACAGTCATACCCTCTTTAAGCCCTAGCTGTCTCAAATCCCGGACCATCGTGGATCGGGTGACCGCTGTTTTCGTCCGTCTGATTGCGTCCCATTCCGTCATCACTCATCGTCCCTTTTTCTTTCATCAGCATCCGTTGTAAAATTACGAAATAAAAAAGGCACCCCGCTGAAATTAAAGCCGCTGTGGATGCCCTATTACACTGACTGTTAATCAGTCAGTGATTCAGTTCACCAATGACTTCCACTTACTTGATGATCAATACAGGCACTTTGGCACGTTGGACGACGCCGTGGCTGACACTGCCGAGAAATTCCTTTACACCACTCAGCCCCCTGCTGCCTATGATAATCAGATCATAACCATTGGACTCAGCAAATTCAAGAATCGTGCGGACAGGCTGTCCTTCCTGAACAAATGTATGTGTGCTGTTTGGAATCTGATCCAGCCATTCACTCGTTCTGGCAACCACTTCATTTCCGTATTTAAAAGTCGACTCGCGTACCTCTCTATAGACATCGCCGACAATGAATTGATTCGTCGGAACCGTAACCACATTAAAGACATCCAGAACCGTTTTTTCATCCAGCCGGGCAATTTCAATCCCTTTTTTCAACGCCTTCTTTGAAAGCTCCGAATCGTCATATGAAACCAGAATTTTAGAAAATAGCATAGCGATCACCCCGCCCTTTCCAATATTGCTGTCAGTTTATTCAAAACCGGAGAGCAAATAATGAATAATCACCATCCTGGAGATCTATTTCAGGAGGCGTGTTTGTGTGACTTAAGATGTTCTCAGATTTATCGACAGCTCTTACCTCTATTTTATAGCACATGGGCTGAATATGAAAGCCCTATCAGAAGTTAGCCGGGCTTTCACGTCTGTCCTAATTTTGACTATTTATTGACTTACCAGCAAAAATTTTTAAACTTTGGCTCTTTATCTCTTACCTTTTTTTAATATCTGCGCTATATTTATTAGTGTAGAAAAAAATGTTACATGTATTAGTTGTGAACGTTTTCATTTATTTTGGCAAGCCGGTCTTTCGCGGCATAATGATTAAAATAGCGATCAGATCACCTAAATCCGGTGAAAAATCGAGGTTTTGTAGATGAAGAAAGGGTATCTTTTTATCGCCTTTTCTACGCTGTTCTTTAGCACGATGGAAATTGCCATTAAGCTGGTGGCAACAGAATTCAATCCGATGCAGCTGAACTTTATACGTTTTCTGATTGGATCAATTATTCTGGCGCCTTTGGCTATCCGTCATTTGAAGGGAAGCGGATTTTCGCTCAACAGAAGCAGTATTCTGTACTTTCTTTTCTCAGGTTTTATGTGCGTTGTTGTCAGTATGACCTTCTTCCAGCTGGCGATCGTGTACGCTCAAGCGTCAACTGTGGCCATTTTGTTCAGCTGCAATGCCGTCTTTGTCATTCCTTTCGCGCATTTCTTTCTGAAAGAAAAACTGACGAAGCTGTCATTGCTTTCGCTGGTAATCAGTGTGGCAGGCATGTTGTTTATCGTCAATCCGGAAAATCTGACTAACGTCACCGGCATTATATTGTCGCTTGTGGCGGCTGTAACCTTCGCCTTATACGGGATCGTCGGTCGTAAGGGCAGCCTGAAATTCGGTTTTGATGGAATTGTGCAAAGCAGTTTCAGCTTTCTGACCGGGAGTATCGAACTGCTTGTTCTGATACTGATCACGAAAATCGGAGCAGTAGCGGGTTGGCTTAACAGCGTCGGACTTAGCGATTTCAGCAATATTCCTGTCCTTAAAAATGTATCCTGGGGCACCATGCCCATATTGATTTACCTTGGCGTCTTTGTTACCGGTCTTGGCTTCAGCTTCTATTTTTTGGCTATGGAGGAAACTTCCGCATCAACTGCTTCATTGGTTTTTTTCATCAAGCCGGCTCTGGCGCCGATACTGGCTCTGTTCATTCTTGGTGAAGCAATCACCCCGAACGTTCTGGGCGGAATCCTGCTTATTCTCGGCGGTTCCTGTGTTGAATTGCTTTCCGATAATCGGGAAGCAAAGCTTGCGGAACACGCGCGAAGAGCAGCCAAACAGGCGGCTGTGCATTCGGGAAGTGTCCACGCAAGATAGCTGGCTGTCGGACATTTGATAAAGAGAGCGCCTTGAACGTGGGTGCTCTCTTTTTTGTGCGTTTTTCTTCTAATTGCTCATAATATCAAGGGGAATCGGGTTTGACAACTGGCCTCATACTAAAAAAAGAGAGCCCTGTTCAGGGCCTCAATGGGGGAGATTTATCAGTTCATGTCTCTATCATAGCGAATCCGCCTGCACATTCCATCATGCCTGCGTACAGTCTTTACCTACAACTTAAGTCTGATCTTGATATCACATTCCGCTTTTTAAAGGATTGCGAGCGTCCATGCAATAGGAAACAGAGGCAGCCTAAATTGACGATCCATTTTACTTTGCTGTCGCCACTCAACCACAGATCAGGGGCGGGGACCCTGCACGGCTCCACAGCCACAAAGGTGTATGCACATCGATCGGCGCTATCCCGGTTCCGGAGAGCAGTTCCTTCCAGGCTTGTGCCGCACGTTGGCGTTCTTCCTCACGGCCATTCAATACATCAGCTGGGCATAGACCCAGTTTAACTGTAGCTTGCAGCACATGGGTATCCGGAGCAACAGTAGTAAGTGCCCTGGATCTCCATTTGATACCAGAATATTTCTCCAGTACATAGAGCCAATAATTGAATATTTTGGGACCTGACAAATACGGGAACTCTTTCTTCCGAGTGATTTGCACCATCGTCTTTAATCCGGCAATGTCAAATTCTACAGATTCTAGCAATCCCATAACTTTTCTGGTGGAAGAAGAGTTGCTTATGCCTGAAGACACGCGAATCCAAATGTCCGGATGACGATTAGGCTGAAGAACGATTTTAGAATGGGTTAAAATATCTTTGAGGGCATGGCGATCACCGTCAGCAACTGACTGGGGTTCAAATATCCATCTTGAAGATTCATCTCGGTACGCGTCAGCAATGGATCTCCAGAGTGCATATGAACTTCTCTGATAATTTAAGGACATGCCCAATATCAGTACATCAGGCAGTCTGTCCCTTGGCACAACGCCAATCAGAGCATCTTCCGGCATGATCGCTCCGCCCAGCATGCCATCATCGTACATGCGAAGTAAACACTTTACTTTTTTCAGTAAGAGTTCATTTGTCATATAGCCGGCCTCATCCGTTATTCATTTTCCAGTTCATTATAGAACAATTTATTGGAAATAACCGGTAACGCTTCTGATTTTTTTGTCTTAACATCCGCTGAAAAGCGAATAAATTAAAACATATATTTCACCTATCGTGTTATTGAAGTCGCGTCGTGCGGTCCCCGGCTCATCCAGCCGTATTTTTTCTTCGATCACAGCTATCTTCTCACGCGACACTTTTTCAGCTTCCCAAACAAATTTTCTTTGTTTACTCTTTGGACTCGTTTCGTGTCCAAAGGAATAAGAGAACCAAAAAGACTGACTGTGATGATGATATTCCTACATATCGCCTATTTTCACCTGTTTCTATATTGAGATTTCCCCATTCCTGCGTCTGAGGGAAACATAAACGTAAAAACAAAGCATCAGGACAGGTATTGAAAATAAAAGAAAATAGGTTTCTAAACTGATGTAGGGTTTCTCCTGAATGCTGTACGCCTGAAATTTCAGCACCGCATTTTTTATCAGCGTCCCATTTTCCATGAAATGACCGCCTGAGTAGATGCTCCCCCGGTCATAGCCATTCCCGTAGAGGGCCAGACCAAGTCTGGCGTTGTGTGTACCTCGGATTTGCCTGATTGTGATCATATCCTCCGTTCCTTGTTCCGATCTTTCTTTTATCATCGAGAAAATCAAATTCTGCCCTGGTTTTACCTGTGCGCTTGAAAAAGTTTTAGAGAATATAAGCTTATGTGTGTTTAAGTTCATAATGGAGAAGTTATAGATACCGCTTCCTCTTCTATTGAGCGTCCCTACAGACAAGTGTGTAAACGGACCGGTTGCCTCAAAAGTCTGGCGAACCGTGTGATGGATGTCGATAAAAGCGTCCTGCACGCCGGCCACCATTTCCTGATCGACGATATATTGCTTTTGCGCTATTTTATTCTGCGTATAACTTGGGAGATTGATCCAGGCGCACGCGACGACGCCTACCAGTAGAATACCGGACATCGCCAGTTCAGGCAGCCTGCTCTTCATTTTTTGCCTGGGTTGGAATTGTTCCATACCGTGAATCATGTGCATCAATTCGTCAAAACCAAAAATGGCGCCAAGAAGCATGAACGAGGTAAAGAGCAGGCTGTATCGCGGCTCCGATTCCCACAGAAAAGTATAAAAGATAAAATTTCCGAACAGGCAGATCTGAATCAGCAGATTTAGGCTGATCCGTTTCGTTCTAAAGTAATTCATAGCTGAAAGAACAAGAAAGGAAATCATGACGATATGGAAAATCTGAATGACATACAGCGTTAACTGATTCTGGTGATTGAAAAGGTACTCATAGGCGGGTGTCTGACTCGTGGAAACCCGTGTATAGAAGTCATATTCCCTGGCACCCATGCCCCATGTTCCCCCGGTTTTCATCACCCAGAGATAAAGAAGCCCCAACACATTTTTCTGAACGATTCTCAATTTGATCTGATTCAGGTCCGCCCTTATTTTATCCTGCTGTGTCGGCTGTTTAAAAGTCAACGCAAAATCGGCACCGGTATACTCGCCGTAACGGGACAGCCCGAGCATGATCCAGTGCGTTGGCGGCATCGCCATAGAAGGGTCCGGAGTAAAGCCGAGATGCTCATCATACGCATGAATGGAAAAGCATGCACCAGCCATCATAACAGCAATGACGATCAGATTGAGCAGCACTTTCTTCAGTTTAAGAACAAACAGCATATAAATCGCGAGGGCCGGAAGAAACAGAATCACATTCGGCCGGATTTCATAACCGATGCCGAGAAGCAGTCCCAATAAGACGAGAAACCTGATCTTCTTGGACTGGTGATATAAATACCAAAGGTACAGGAGCACAGCAGGAAACATCAGCGTTACTGTATCCGTATAAAAATAAGTGATATAAAGAAATAGCGGGAAGCAAGTCAGCGTCAGCAGCAGGTAAATATTAGCCATTTTCGCATCAAACAGACGCATGACAAGCTTCCAGGAGAAATAAACGCTAATATTCAACACGATGGCACAGGCCGTCTGATCGATAATCGTATAGTCAGAGACGTGGATGGTCGCAAGGAGACGATAAAGCCAGTACCTGAGCACAGTGACCGGTACGTTATTCGGATAGATTTTGAAATAACCGGCGCCTGATGCATGGCCGTGTGCCAGCAGATAGAGTGCTTCTCCAAAGGTGTGACCGCCATCGATAACCGGCGGCAGGATCGAATGAAAAAAGACAATAATCGCCAGTTCAGTCAGTCCGATCAATGCACCGAGGCAGATGGTCACAACGCTCAATTCCGAGCGGGTTAATTTTGAAAAAACACGATAGACTGCTATAAAAAACAGAACGACGATAGCAGAAAAAATCAGAAGCGAAAGCGATGTACTGAAAATGTGCTGATAACTTTTGATTAACAGTCGATATAAAAGACTGATGATCAGAATGATAGAAAAACAAACGATGAAAATAATATTGAAAAGCGGGAGTATTCCTTGTCTTAATCGTAAAATCACATTCACGTCCTCACCTCATAAACATGGCGAACCTGCCGGATGCCGCATGTACCAGAGATTAGCCTGTTTTGCATGCTGCACCGCATCTGTATAATCATTCGTACGAAATTTTGGAAACGTGAATAACTAATCACTTGACCTCGGAAAAATAAAATATGCCAGTTAGTTTTTGTCGAATTTATCTTTCTGGTGGACGAAAGGAGGTCTCCTAAATTAGGTTCGTTAGTCTATCGAGGAGAAAGGTCAATAAAAAAGAGCCTGCTTCTTAAGCTTAGCTCCTCTTTATTGTTGGTGCTGATCATTTTTTCCATGTTACACTATCCGTTTATCCCGTCATTAAGGTAACAGTTTAACACGTTTACCTAATAAAATAAAAGCAATATTACTTACTTTGAAGTAAAATAATTCAGACTCATAGCTTCCCGAACTTCCCTCATCGTTTCTTTCGCCTCAATACGGGCCCTTTTCGTTCCTGCCATTAGAATCTCATCAACTGTTTCAGGATGCTCCTGATAATCCGCCCTTCGCTGTCTCATTGGTTCCAATAAAAGATTAATGCTCTTAGCAATTTTCCTCTTGCACTCCACGCAACCCATTGTCCCCTTTCTGCAATTCTCACAGATTTCATCCGCACCACTCGGACGAAAAACACGATGATAAGCGTAAATCGGACAAATTTCAGGATGACCTGGATCGTTCTTATGGATGCGTTCAGGGTCTGTTTTCGCATCCTTGATTTTCTCGTTAACCTCTTGTTCCGTTGAGTCTAACTGGATAGCATTTCCCAGACTTTTACTCATTTTGTTGTTTCCATCTAGACCAACTAAACGAGGAACTTCGCCTACAAGCGCCTCAGGTTCAACCAGGACGGGACGATACAGTTGATTAAACTTCCGAACAATTTTTCTAGTTTGTTCAATATGGGGCAATTGATCTTCACCGACTGGAATCAACGTCGCTTTGCAAAAAGTGATGTCCGCAGCCTGACTAACCGGATAACCTAGGAACCCATAATATAAATCCTTATATCCATGTGCCTCGGCTTCGGACTTAATTGTCGGATTGTGGCGCAAGGCGCTTACGGTGACAAACATCGAGTAGTAAACGGTTAGTTCGGCAATTTCAGGTATAAGTGACTGGACAAAAATTGTTGACTTTTCAGGGTCAATACCTGAAGCTAAATAATCCATTGTTATATACCGCACATTTTGTTTAATCATTTCAGGTTTTTCAAAATGTGTCGTCAAAGCCTGCACATCAGCAAGTTCAACAAATGTATCGTAATTGTTCTGTAATTCAATACGATTCTTCAGACTGCCAACATAATGACCCAGGTGAAGTTTTCCAGTAACTCGGTCTCCTGTTAATACTCGTTCGCTCATCAAACGTCCCCCTTAAAATTTTTCTTGAAAATCCTACATATTTAGAGCACCACCAACCATCATCCAAGGCCATCGCCTCCTTCAAGTACACCTACAATAATTAAAAAAACCTCATCCACAAAAGGACGAGGTTATCGTTGTGCCACCTTTTTTACTCATAAAAATGATTGGACTGAAGTACGGAAAAAACTGTCTCTTTCGATACTCCTCTCTTGGTAACGGAGAGAGAATCCCGTCATCTGCCTACTTCCTGTCATCCGCGACAGTTTCTGCAGAGCGATTCAGAAGCCCATTCGGTATCAGATGGGGACCGGCTCGCACCCCCGCCGGCTCTCTGTGTCCTCATTACTGAAACGTACTTGCTCTTCATCAAAATCTTTAGCATACTCTTGATAATACACTATAACCCTACTTCGGATATATTGAAAAGTCAAATGGTGCACAATATTCGTATTTCATTAATTAAAAGCCACACTTTCGGAACCCTGCGCAGTATCCGTTTACGGACATATACAAACCGCACATATTTGACTATGGCCCCTGTTTGGCGTCAATGAGAATTTTTAATTGATTGCTGGCATGGTGAAGAAATATTACGATGAACTGATAGAGCAAGGATTCGAAGAGAAGCAGGCGTTATATATTCGAACAAGCTGAACGGGTTCAAGTAAGGATAGTTCAAGACAATAAAAAAGAATGGCGAAATGATCTTTTCAGAAGAAGGGTTAATCAAGCTGTGTGCTGAATGGTAAAAGGTTCTTTATTTCCAATCATATAAATACTTAACTACTGCATTGGGATCTGTCTTCATTTCTTTTAATCGCATCGGTCATCACCCCCTTTTATGGTAAAATAAACCTATCGGTATATGCCGGAGTGACTCGACTTTTTATATCCACTGCAAAGGAGCGTTGAAATTGATCATTCTTCTTATCAGTTGCTTTGCTCTTTCTATGACCCTTGTGATCTGTGGATTCATTCTGCAATTTAAGAACCATTCAATTTATGGACGATTAATGCTCCTCACCGGATTCACAATATCTTTAATTCTTGCAATCTGCAGTGTTTATATTTAATAAAAAAGATAGTGAGGTACTTACTATGTCCGTATTCAGTATGTTAGGCTTTGTCTTTGGCTGTTTTGCTTTCTCTTACGCAGCAACGGTCGACAAGAAATACAAACAGCTTGAACAAAGATTAAAAAAGCTTGAAGGCAAAAATTAATAAATCGGGAGGGATCTCTATTTTTTATCAGGAAGTGTTCTCATGAGCAATTTTATACCCTTTTTGCTTCTTCTTTCGTATATTGCTCTCATGATCATATTATCTTTAACTGTCTGTTCTATTGTTCTTCTGTGTGAGCTTTCCTTATTTCTTGCCATTCTATTTCATAGTGGACTATATTCAGAAAAAGAAAAACCATCGCGGATAACCGTCCGCACATCGGCGGAAGAAGCGTGACTGTTTTTATTATTGAATGCCATAAACATCGTTCAGATTCTCGACCTTCGCTTCTATTTTGTTCAATAATTGAAGTCCATGCTTAGCATTTTTTACAGTCGTTTCTGGTCTTTTGATGTAGTAATTCAGCGCATACTTTAAAATTTGCGGCTCGGTATACGCAGTCATTCTTCCTCTCCCCTTCGCTTTTGCTTTCAACCGTAACGCTAAACTTCCCCGATGCTCTCAAAACAGGTATTTTCACTCATCCATGTGTCCCTTTCCCCATTCTTGTATCGTTCATATAATGCAGTATCACGTGATGGAAGGAGATAATTACTATGTGCAACACTTGCTACCCAACAACAGGTTATGGCAATACGTTTGTCCTAATTGTTGTTCTGTTCATTCTTTTGATTATCGTTGGTGTATCATTCGCTTACTAAAGCGAGGGCTTCTATTAAAATCTACAACATCTCCTTATCTTCGGGGCACCATACGCCGGGTGCTCTTTTTTATTTGTCAAGTGTTGAATTTTATTTTCCCAATTTGCCACAATGCTCCAAAGGCGATGCTCATTATTTCGTGTAAAATGAAATCAGGGACGTATTTCTGTCAACGTTAAGACCGATAAGACAAATATCTAAATGAGTAGTCATCTCTTTAAAATACATCTTGGGCTATATTTGTCCAAAAATATGAAAGAACGGTAATCGGCATGAGTAATGTCATTGTTATTTATCAAACAAAATATGGATCAACTCAAAAATATGCAAATTGGATCTCCGAAGAATTAAACGCTGATATTTACAAGCTGTCTGACATAAATGCCGGCATATTAGAAAAATACTCAACGATTATCTTTGGCGGTGCGATCTACGCCAGTGGCATTATGGGATCTCAAAAAGTATCAAAGTATTTTTCTCAATTATCAGGTAAAAATTTAATAGTGTTTACCGTTGGTTTATCAAATCCTAAAGCCACAAACTATAAAAACATCATCAACAAAAACTTCACCGATGCTCTTCAAAAATCAATCTCTTTTTTTCATTTACGCGGTGCAATTGATTATAAAAAATTAACTTTGATTCATCGAATGATGATGCTTTCATTAAAAAACAAAGTAAAAAAATCTAAAGATACATCTTCTTCTGAAACCAACCTATTTTTAGAAACTTATGGCAAACATATTGATTTCACTGATAAAGCGTCAATTAAACCCATTATTGATTATCTTAAAGACCTGGTTTAAACGAAATGATCTAACCTCATTACTTCACTTTTTCGTTGTACTGCGAATAAATTTTCCATCGAGCAGATGACGTAAGGCTTAACTTTTTTGTCATGCTCAAGAACCCAACGAAACAGTTTTAATACCTAGCATTGATTGCCGTCTGATTTCATCCTTTGAACCTATTGCTTTTCTTCTTCTGGAAGATGATCAAAGTCAACGAACATTTCTTCATCAAGGCTTACTTCGCCATCAAAACTCTCTTCTATTTCTTCCATAGTCCCATCGAGTGAGCAGTAGTATTCTTTTGCTTCCTGTTCTGAATGAGCCGCCACATAAACATTCATTTTGAATACTTTTAGCATGAATATTCCATCCCTCTTTCGCTTTAACTGCGAACTTTGTCTTGATGAAAATAATTGAAATCTTAATATAGAGTGATAAGATATCAAAAAGAAGGTGCGGCATGGAAAAATATAGTTTAGAAAAACATAGAAAATTAATTGAATCAATACGTTTTTTCGCAATGTTTGCTCTCGGTTTTTTAACAAATTCACATTTATTATTAGCGTTAATATTGGCACTTGTACTTGGGGCAACAGACCAAATATTCATTAGGCCAAAATTAAGGCCAAGAGATAAGAGAAACGATTTATAAAACTATTTTAGGAGCTTTATATTGTTCACATTTTTTGTCTTCTCCTTGACCTCTTTCCATCCGTCACGTATTCTCGCTTTCAGATCATTTTCCTGTAATGGCTCATACAGGTGAACATTTTGCCGCCCTTCCATTCGAAACAAGAGAATTCCATCATCGTTTCACCATTCGGATCCTGAAGAGAAAAAGGACAGTGCGCAACCCCAACTTCCTCGTCATCGTCATTTCCATCATTCTCTTCCCGCCCAACTTCACCTGTTTCTGGCTTTCCTTTCATTCAACCCACGTCTCTGCAAGCAGTGCAATGCGCTTCCGATACTTGTCCAGGTCTTCCATTAACCGGCTATCCGATATGTTTAACTTAGATGCGATCTTCAGAGAAGAGATTTCGTCCAGATGTATCCCTAAACTCAGATTCAGATCGTCAAATGTAGGTGCAAGTCCACTTGCGATGAATTCATCAACGGTTTTGGTTTTCCGCAATTGCTGCCTCTACCTTGATAACCAGATCAAGCCGTATTTCGGCACCCTATGGATCAAGGACATCAAAGCGTATGACTGTCCGTACCTGAACAAATCACTGAAGGACGGTGACGGCCAGTACGTCCTGTAGCGCAAAAAGTTGTGCATAACAAACAAGAATCAAAATCGGTCAGTAAATGGTCAGTGACCATAAAAAAGCAGAAAAACAGCAACGCTCGGAAGAACCGAAAAACGCTGCTGTTAAAGGATGAAACAACAAAGCTTCCAACTGGACTTAAACCAGCGATCCCTTCCTTACATGGAAGAAAAAGCCGAGTAAAGCCTGTTAGAACAGTGTTTATAAAGGTTATGTATCCCAGAATGCTTCCCTAGTGAACATCACAGAAAATAGTGCAAAGTAACCGTGGCAATAAACAAGTGGTGTTATTTGACAGTGAAATTAAGCAAAAAAATATGAACCAGCCCCGTAGAAGAGCTAAGCTCAAGTGATTTCCTACTCAGTGTAAAGCCGTGGGTTAAAATCACCTAGCTTACTCAATAATTCGCTTAATGTGTTTATACTGAGCGGACGGGCTGTCCTTGTTGACTGTAAAGGTTAATCCCATGAGTACGACTGTGAATTTCTGTTCGTTAGGTGTATTAATCCTTACCTCTAAGAAAACTGTTTTGCGTTTGCTCATACGGTCGCCTCCTCGTGTTATTCTTTTACTGTCAACACCTTTAGAGGGTGCGTGAGTTCGCAGTCCGTAAAGTAGTCCGTAATTACCGCGAGATGTCTGAGGTTCGACTTCTCGTTATATTTTATAATTCAGTTTCTCGCAGAGCCATTTTTTGTGTTGATTATTACTTCTGTGGAAGCATGATATTACTTCTCATCATTAATAACTTTATTAGCTCTGTATAATAGGGATTTCAATTGTCACCTGTCCCCCACCAGTCTTAGAAGAGTTAGCAATGTGAAGCGTTCCTTTATGCAGTTTTACAATAGATTCAGTAACATGCAAACCAATTCCAAAATGAGTTTTTAGAGTTCGACTGGGATCCCCCATGTAGAACTGTGTAGTAGCTCGTTTTAGATCAATCGGTGAAAATCCCTTGCCATCATTACTAATGCAAAACCGAATTCGATTTTCGTCAGCGTCTATGAGCAAATTGATTTTTCCATGTTCTGGGGAATAATCCGTTGCATTCGATACAACATTCATAATCGCTCTTTGAAGCAGTACTGCATCTGCTGTAAAATTTTGTGGTAGTTTTTTTTGTAAAAAATCAACCTTCAATTTTTTCGCTGTAGTAAGCCCGTTCACCTGATCCTTCAATTCCTCAATAAATGAATTAATGTTAATCTCCCGAAAGTGAGTCTGATAACCGGTTTCCGCTTGAGTGAGATCAATAAGCATTTTAATGTATTGCTCCATCTGATCTGCATTTTTTAGAATGTACTGAGTAAACTCTATTTGGTCATCGGTTTGTTCTGTATCAGTAAGCAACTCCGCGTTTCCCTGAATAATCGTAAGAGGGGTTTTGACATCGTGAGCAAGTGCAGATGTTTGTTCTTTTCTTGTCTGTTCCATCTTCCACTGCTGCTCTAGGGAATATTTCAGTTCAGATTTCATATCCGAAATAGATTCAAGAATATGGTTAAATTCTTTAATCCCGGATGATTGAATTTCAAAATCCAGATTCTTTTCCTTAATTTTTTGGGTCGCATCCATTAATGGACGTAGCTGCTTCCTTAGGTGTCTAGCAAAAAGTGTTGTGACGACAAAACAAGCTAATAAACTGTTCAGTATGCTAAAAATGATCAGCAATTTGTCAGGGTTCGGAAGGTATCGATTCATCCAGGAAACGGAATATCGTGAACGAATGTAATAATGAAGTATGACGTATCCGTCATTTCGTGCTATTGATAGATAAACGTCGTCTAGAGAACTGGTGATATATTTCCCCTTGGCATATAAAATTGCATTTCTTTTATCAGTCTTGTTCATATTACTATCCAGTTCAGTGAAATTATTGTTCAAGTAAACATACTTCGTTGTAGGGGGTATCAAATTGCTGTTAAACTTCTTAGCGGCCGCAATTCTTGGTTTCATATTTTTAACCTGTACTTCACTAGAATTAGCGTAAGTGTACAAACCTTTATTAATCCCTAAAATAAAGAAGGCGTATAAAAGAGAAAGAGCTAGGATTAACGCGAGTACCATTGAAAACAAATATTCCAAGAATACAACTTTCAATGACAATCGTTTTTTTTTCATATCCACTTGTATCCGATCCCCCATACAGTTGAAACTGGAGACAGACTAAAAACGGATAGCTTTGCTCGGATGTTTTTAATATGTTCAGCAACTGTAGATGAGTCGCTCTCTCCATCAAAACCGAAAACATTCTCATAAATTTGATCTTTTGAAAAGACTTGACCGCGATTTTTGGCTAGAAATTCACATATGGCATATTCGGATTTCGTTAGGGAGATTCTTTTATTCTCGACGTATACCTCTTTTGCAGAAAGATCAAACCGGACTCCGGAAGCACATAGTATACTGTGCTTTACTCGTTGTTCCCTACGGAGATGGGCATGTACCCTCGCTCTAAGCTCTCCTGTGCCAAACGGTTTTGTTATGTAATCGTCAGCACCTAACCCAAAACCGTTTATAATATCCGTTTCTAATGTTTTAGCTGTTAGAAACAGAATAGGACAGTCGACGATACTTCGGATACGCCGACAAAAAGTGAAACCATCAATTCCAGGCATCATGACATCAAGCAGAATCATGTCGTAATCCGTGAGACTATCTTGTTCCACTTTTTCCGTGGTTTCTGCTACCATCACCGTATGGCCATCTTTCCGTAACAAATTTTTTATTAAAACCAGAATGTCCGGATCGTCATCAATTGCGAGTATCTTTACCACCTTTTCCAAATCCTTTCTTTGGTCAGCACTTCAATCATTATACAATTTAGCACGGGGTGTCTCATACTCACATTAGAAACTCTCGATGAGCAGAACTTCAATGTTCATCTTAATTTGTTTTAAGACACGGTAGTTCCTATCCAGTACTGCAATTTTACGAGAAAGTCCGATCCATCCACTAATTTCTGACTTGTCAACAGTTTCACTCAAAACTTGGTAGGTTTTCCTTTATAAGTAAACTGTGTAGCATTCTGGGTATTGATAGCACAGATTGCTTTTCCGCGACTTTCAATCTGGTTAATCTTATCAATAGCAAAACTAGCAATGAAATGTCCTAAAAAAATCAAGAAAAGGAGACCCATCAATACAATTGTCAGCAGTATTATCCGTTTTTATCTTCTCTTATGAGTTTGTTTAGTCATAGGATTTTCTACCTTCCCAGTTTCGAAACCAGAGAATGCTCGCAAAGAACGCAAAACAAGATGTAAATAATGCAATCAGTGCTCCTTTCTCGATTTCTGCGTTACCAATTGTTGCAATTGAAGGGTTGAACCAGATGTATACCAGATAATCACAAAGGCGTACACTCCAAGCACAAGGGATATAATACCATTTACCATCTCCTAATCCTGTGAGAGCCAGGGCAGAGATCAGACTTTCAGCTATCCCAAGCCCAATTGAAGCACCACTACCATATTGAAAACTGACAAATAAGTGAAGAATGTAGAGGAATATATTCCCAGCAAGAACCACTCCCACCGCCTCTATATACAACACATACGGTACTGTTTTAAATCCAAATGCAAATACACCAATCGTGAGCAAAACCGAAAAGGCACTTAACAGAAGCAAAGTAACCAGTTTGCTCAAATACATACATGATCTTGATTTTATACCGCATAAAGTTGTTTGGAAGTTCCCAGCCTGACTTTCCTGATCAGCTGCTTTGCTGCAAATCAACCCGATAACAAGTGGAAACGAAATAGAAATAGCCTCCAGAAATCCACTGATTTTTGATTCTGGTTTCCATGTGGATACTGAATAATATGAAAGAAATAGGGCTGACACAACCAGAGGAATCAGGATATGAATCCATAGCATGAAAGTGTGTCTGAATTTGTAGTAGTCAGACTGAATGCATCGAATAAAAGTTTGCACTTTTACTTTACCTCCTGTTTTGAAAACCAGCTCGTGGTTATCGTTAGCAAAAGGAAAAATAAAATGATGGAAAGTATCATTCCAAATGGGATAACCTTGGGGTTTAGTAGTGTATTACCCCGTTGTGCTAAAGTTCCGTTAGGCAGGATACCCAGTACCGGAATCATCAAGCGCGTTCCCCAACTATAAGGAAAAACCCACCATAGTGATCTGGAAGCTGCAAGAAAGTCCAGTATAACTCCTCCGCCAACGTTAATCAGAATAGTCACCATCATACCAAACTTTTTTGAAAGGTACAGGCAAAATGGAATCTGCCATAATAAAGTAACGATTAATAATACTGTTGCTTCAATGACTTGAAAAACCGTAATGGTTGATTTTGTATTATAGGTTAAGATGCCGAGAATAATCCCTAATAGATGTATACCGCAAGCAATGGCAACATAAGCAGTGATCAATAGTACTTTATAAATCCACGTTTTTCTAAGTGAGACCGGTAACGCAAACACACTTCTGTAATGCAGCTTCTTCTCCTCATTCTGATTGACAAGTACTGTTATCAGCGTGAGATAGCCGGGCAGAATCAGAGAGTACCACCAATTATAACCATTCTCCACAAAGTATCTCCCGGAAATTACTGCAAGCAACAGCATAAACAGTGGGGTAATAATAACTAGTTTCTTTGTGAAAGTTCTCTTGAATTTTAAATTTTCTGATTTAATGTAATTCAGCAATTTATACACCCACTCTTTTGCTTTTCGCAACAGTTTCCATGAAAAGGGATTCCAAGTTTTCTTCTGGATTGATTTTTGCTTCGTAACCCAAAATCCCATTACTGATAATCCCGATATGGTCAGCAATCAGCTCCACTTCAGATAGAATATGGCTTGAAAGGATCACGGTAATGCCTTGCTCAGGAAAAGAACGAATCAGCTTTCGTAAATCCTGAATACCAATTGGGTCAAGGCCGTTGGTTGGCTCGTCTAAAATCAGCAGCTTAGGGTGATTCAAAAGTGCGATAGCGATGCCAAGGCGTTGCTTCATACCCATTGAAAAATGCCCTGCACGTTTTTTTCCTGTGTCTGTTAGGTCCACCATCATCAGAACTTCATCAATCCGTGAATCCGGAAGTCCAAGTAAAAGCGTACGTACTTTCAGATTTTCCCTAGCAGTCAGATTTTCATAAAGTGGAGGAGCTTCAATCAATGCACCAATGTCTGAAAGGTCACTTCTGCTCCACTGGTTGCCTTCGAAAAGTATTTCACCTGAAGTTTTGTGAAACATGCCAGTGATCATTTTCAATGTGGTAGATTTTCCAGCACCGTTTGGCCCTAACAAACCATAAACTGAGTTTTGTTGAATTGAAATGGAAATATTGTTAACGGCACGCTGTTTTTTGAATATTTTACACAGATTTTTTGTTTGTAAAATATAATTTTCCATTATTCGTCTCCCCTTCTGAGTTCACATCATACTATAACCCGCAATTTTAAGGATTCTATAAAGATTCTAATATTATAAAAGAATGTATCAATTTCCTTCTGTGCTTTACTTACGATTCTCACAATACCGTTCTCAAGTTTAAGCTTGTTCTATTGTCGTGCCCCTGCTTATTTTCCACTTGTGAGTGGTTCATCATTAAGAATGGTCAGACCTAAACAATGAAGGATCAAAAGAGTGAGACTATGCGCGTGGCTTCTCGGCTTGGCTAGTGTGGGGCGGGAGCTTGTCAACAAGCATTTTGTTAAAAGTGGGTCCTTGTCTGTGTCGGTAGCGGGGCTGTGAGTGAGGTCTGTAATGTGAACCTTATGCTACTTTAACTCGGTTCATGAAATAAGCTCATTCGTTCTGTTTTTCGGGTTAGTTACGTTAAGGAAACTGGGAAACTGGTATGCGTAAAGTCTATGCAGAGTAGAGGCTGTGAAGCGTGCTGTTTGGGGGAATTTCTCACACACAAAAGTTTTACAAAATTATTCTGCCTTAATGAATGTGTAAACACATTGAATGACTTTAAAAAACAGAATAATTTGTTTGAGGAAGTGAAATGGACAAACGTTTCAGGACCATATCTTGACAAATATATTGGACTGATGGACTTGTTTTTTAAATTAATCATGGAAAATAAAATAAAAATGAGAGTCATGCTTCAACAAATGTGTTGATTAATAGCATGTCATGCACCATTTAGGTAGGCTCCAGTGCCTATCAGTCCAAACAATGCAGTGTAGTTTTTCAATAAAAATGCATCAAGGTCAGCTATAAGCTAAAAACCTTGATGCATTAACACTTTAATAAGAAAGCTTCCAACTGGACTTGAACCAGCGACCCCTTCCTTACCATGGAAGTGCTCTACCGAACTGAGCTATGGAAGCATTGGCTCCACAGGTAGGGTTCGAACCTACGACCGATCGGTTAACAGCCGATTGCTCTGCCGCTGAGCTACTGTGGAATAATTAGTAATTGCTATGTATATTATAATGTACCCTTCCTTACCATGGAAGTAGTCATTAAAATAAAATATATAAATAAACAGGCCGCTATCAATTCTAATAGCTTCCTGCCATTTATNCATTCGCCTGGCCCTACTCTCACAGGGGGACAGCCCCCCACTACCATCGGCACAGAAGAGCTTAACGGCCGTGTTCGGGATGGGAACGGGTGTGACCTCTTCGCTATAACCGCCAGACTAAATAAAATA